>NZ_JBEZWN010000064.1:0-40407 GCF_040637495.1 Streptomyces sp. NPDC029044 | reverse complement strand
GGTCACGGCGCCGCCCTCCTGACCGCGCCCTGGGCGCCCGTCACCGCCCGCGCCGCCCTCACCCGCACCCTGCGCAGAGCCGCCGCGCCCTGGACCCAGCTCGAAGGTGTACGCGCCGATGATGTGCTCCCGCTCCACCGCGCTCATGCTCAGCCAGAACCGGCGCGGCTGGCTGAAGTGGTCGGAGAAGGACTCGGGAGCCTTGCGGACCTTCGTCGCCTCCGGCACCCGTACCGGCGTTTCGACGTACGCCCCGGTGTCCGCCCCCGCCAGGAACGGACAGCCGCCGTCGAGAGAGTTGGGCCGGTACGGCGCGACGCCTCGGTGCACGGCGTCCTGGTGGAAGCCGTCCCGCAGCATGTCGTTGACCGGCGAGTGCGGCCGGTTGATGGGGATCTGCGAGAAGTTCGGGCCCGCCAGCCGCGTGATCTGGGTGTCCAGATACGAGAACAGGCGCCCGGCGAGCAGCGGGTCGTCGGTGATGTCGATGCCGGGCACCAGATGGCCGACGTGGAAGGCGACCTGCTCGGTCTCGGCGAAGTAGTTCGACGGGTTGCGGTTGAGCGTCAGCAGACCGATCGGCTGTACCGGGGCGAACTCCTCGGGGACGAGGTTGGTCGCATCGAGCAGGTCGATGCCCTCGAAGGTCTGGTCCGGGGTGTCCGGGAAGGTCTGGATGCCCAGCTCCCACTCCGGGTAGGCGCCCGCTTCGATGGCGTCGGCGAGGTCGCGGCGGTGGAAGTCGGGGTCGACGCCCCCCGCGATCTGCGCCTCCTCCCACACCAAGGAGTGCACACCGAGTTTGGGCTTCCAGTGGAACTTCACCAGCGTCGTGGAGCCGTCGGCGGCCACCAGACGGAAGGTGTGTACGCCGAAGCCCTCCATCATCCGGTACGAGCGCGGGATGCCCCGGTCGGACATGTTCCACAGGGTGTGGTGGGTGGCCTCGGTGTGCAGGGTGACGAAGTCCCAGAAGGTGTCGTGCGCGCTCTGGGCCTGCGGGATCTCCCGGTCGGGGTGCGGCTTGCCGGCGTGGATGATGTCGGGGAACTTGATGGCGTCCTGGACGAAGAAGACCGGCATGTTGTTGCCGACGAGGTCGAAGACGCCCTCGTCGGTGTAGAACTTGGTCGCGAACCCGCGCGTGTCCCGAACCGTGTCGGCGGAGCCCCTGGACCCCAGGACCGTCGAGAAGCGCACGAACACCGGCGTCTCCGCACCCGCCGCCAGGAACGCCGCCTTCGAGACGGCGGCCGCGGTGCCGTAGCTCTTGAAGACGCCGTGCGCCGCCGCGCCGCGGGCGTGCACCACGCGCTCCGGGATGCGCTCGTGGTCGAAGTGCATGACCTTCTCGCGCAGGTGGTGGTCCTGAAGCAGCACCGGTCCGCGCGGACCGGCCTTGAGCGAGTGATCGGTGTCGTAGAGCCGTGTGCCCTGGGCGTTCGTCAGATGGGCGCCCGACTGGGCCATGCGCGCCTGGGCCGCGCCGGTCGCCTGCCCGGTGGGCGACATCGTGTCGGGCCCGCTCTGGTCCGGCTTCGGCGGCAGTGGCTCACGCGGCTCCACCGGTTCCGCGACGCCGGGGGAATCCGGGGCCGGCTTGCCGGGAATCCCTTCCTCCGGCCCCGCGCCGGCGCCCTGGATGGCTTCGGTGACCTTGTCCGCCGCCCGCTTGATGGGATGGGGCTGGCTCATCGCTATCGTTCCTCTGCTTCAGCCGGCCATGGCCGGTGCGGCCACATGGATCGGATGCTCCGGGTTCCGCCGCCGGGTACCCGGCTACGCCGGACGAATCCCTGGTCATGAAGGTGAAGGAGTGGCGGGACGGGAATCCGTCTTCTCCGGCCGCTGCGCGGCTCCTGCGCCCCCAGGTACGGGCGCTGCGCAACTCGGAGGAACGATGGGAGACGGGGCTCACGCGGCTCCGGCGTTGTCCAGCTGAAGTGCAGCACGCAGCCAGTCGTCCGCGGAGCCCGGGGTGGGCTGAGGGCTGCTGCCGGGCCGGGTCAGAACGACGGAGGCGAGTTCCCAGTACTCGTTCAGGCGCGCCTCGGCAGAGAGCCGGGCGGCCAGCGAGCGGCGGAACTCGTGGGTGTCGCGGTTGCGAAAGGCGCTCGCGTATGCAGCGACGTAGGCGTCCAGGGCCTCACCCGGACGGGGGGCGTGTGCCCGGCGCAGGTGCGGGGCCGCGAGTTCGAACGCTTCGACGAGGCCCGCGTACAGCAGCACGGCGCCGCCGGCCCCGGCCACCCGGTGCACCTCCGGTTGGGGCTGCCGGGCGTCCGGGCAGGGGGCCGTCGTCATCGCGTGCAGCCGGGCGAAGGCGAGCACCTGGGTCGGGTGCGGCTCGTCGGGCGGCTGGGGGACGGCCACCTCAAGGAATGCCGCAGTCGCCGGGCGCGGCATTCGTGGTGGCAGCCAGGAGCGCCAGAACCTGGCCAGCGGTGCGGTGCTCGGCGGGGTGCTCAGCGCGCCGAGCAGTCTCAGCCGACCGGCGCGCTGAGCCGGCGGGCAGTCGCGCACCAGTTGGAGTGCGGCTTCCCGCCAGCGCAGGGCCTTCAGCTCACTGCCGAGCCCGCGCAGGCGACCGTCGAGGGCGTCCTCCAGCACACGGCCGGCTACCTCGTCGTCGTCGAGGACGCGGCGTATCTCGGGCAGGGGCAGGTCAAGCGTGCGCAGGGAGCGGATCAGCCGAAGTCGTTCCAGTGCCTGCGGGCCGTAGCGGCGGTGCCCGCCACTGCTGCGGGCGGCTTCGGGGAGCAGGCCTTGATCGGAGTAGAAGCGGACGGTCTTCACCGTGGCACCGGCGCGCTCGGCGAGTTCCCCGATGCTCCACAACAGCTCATGTGACGTCGACAGTTGAACCTCCCTTAAAGGGAGTTCCTACGGTACCGGGGCGCGGGCGAGACCGACACAGTGGCCCGCGCACGACGGCGACCGCGACCGGTGCGGCGTCATGAGACGAGTCCGAGAGTGCGATGAGCCCTGAAAGCTCGACGAGTTCGGCGAGTTCGGCGAGTGGGGCGAATCCTGAGAGTCCGGGGAGGACTTTTGTGAACGTGTTCATCATGGTTGCGGGTGTGTTCACCGGGGCCCATGTCTGGGAGGAGACGGCCGCACGGCTGGTCGCGGCGGGCGGCACGGCGCACGCTGTCCGGCTGACGGGCATCGACCCGGCCCGCCCCGCCGCTCCGGCGCGCGTCGGTCTGGAGACGCACATCGAGGACGTGATCGCGGCGATCGACGCGGTCGACGTGGCATCCGGGCAGCAGATCGTGCTCGTCGGCCACGACTACGGGATCCACCCGGTGCTCGGCGCCGCTGATCGGCGGGCGGAGCGCATCGCGCGTGTCGTGTACCTCGACTGCGGGATGCCGCAGAACGGTGTTCCGGCGCTGGCCACCGTGCCGGACCAGGCGCTGCGCGCACAGCTGGCCGAACGCGCCGAGGCGGGCGAGCGCCAGGGCGTGCTCACGCCACCGGGACGTGACGAGTGGGAGCGCTGGGGCAGTACGGCCGGCCTCGACGAGGCGGCCCTGGAGCGGTTGACCGCCCTGGCGGCGCCACAGCCGCTGGACACTCTGCTTGAGCCGCTGCGGCTGACCGGGGCGGTGGCCGCGATTCCCGTCTCCGGCGTGCTGTGCGCCCGCAACGGGGCCGGTATCGACCAGGTGCAGAGGCTCGTCGACTTCGGCGACCCCGCACTGGCCGCCCTGACCGAGCCTCAGGTCACCTTCTTCGAACTTCCCACCGGGCACTGGCCGATGCTGTCCTGCCCCGGCGCGCTGGCGGACGTCCTGCTGCGGGCCGCGGCCGGTGGGGGGCACCGCCTGCGGCCGGCCGGCGGGGAAGCGCCGACGCCTGCCCACCTGCGCCCGTTCCCCATGGACGTCCCCGAGTTTCCCCGCGACCGTCAAGGCCATGTCGATCTTTACGTCCCGGACGGCGAGGGGGGCCCGCGACCGGCCGTCATCTTCGTGCACGGCGGACCCGTGCCCGCCCGAGCGCGGCCGCGCCCGCGCGAGTGGCCGACCCTGGTGGGGTACGCCCGCTGGGCCGCCGCCGAGGGAATGGTCGGCGTGACTCTCGACCATCGCCTCCATGACGTCGCGGACTACGACCGCGCCGCCTCGGACATCGCCGCCGGTGTGGACCTGGTGCGGGCCGACGTCCGGGTGGACGCCGACCGGATCGCCCTGTGGTTCTTCTCCGGTGGCGGTCTCCTCACCACGGACTGGCTGACACGGCCTCCCGCCTGGCTGCGCTGCCTGGCCGCGTCGTATCCCATCCTCGCGCCTCTTCCCGCCTGGGGCATGGGCGGCAGCCGCTTCCACCCCGCCAGGGCGGTCGAACAGGCGGGGTCCCTGCCCGTCGTCCTCCTCCGTGCCGGGCGGGAGGCTCCCGAGATCGCCGCGACGGTCGATGCGTTCGTGACGGCGGCGGAGGGCAGCGCTGCGCGACTGGAGTTGGTCGATGTCCCCAACGGCCACCACGGTTTCGAGACCCTCGACGCGCCGGAGGAGACGATCCCCGCCCTGCACCGGGCGATGCACTCGGTGGTCACCCACCTGACCAGGTGAATCCCCCGGCCACCGCTCGCCAACGGTCATGATCGCCGGAGCCGGTCCCTGCCGTCCGTGCGGTAGCGCACGATCTGTACGAGTGCCCTATGTGCTCTGCGCGGCATGTCAAGCCGGGCGGATCGCACCCCTGATGGCCGACTGGCCGGCGAAGAACACCGATTCCTCTCGGATGAGCGCTCCCGGGCCGTAGGCGTGAATCATCATGCCGTCGCCGCTCCAGATGCCGACATGGCCGAGGTCGTCGTGGAAGAAGACCAGGTCCCCGGCCCGGACATCGGCGAGCGGGACCTGCACCCCTGCGCTCCACTGGTCCTGGGTGGTCCGGGGAAGGCAGACTCCGACAGCCTTCCACGCGGCCTGGGTGAGCCCGGCGGCGTCGTACGATCCCGGTCCGACCGCGCCCCATACGCACGGCAGACCGATCTGTGCGCGGGCGAAGTCAAGCACCCGCTCGGCCTGGCTGCTGCGGCCGGGGGGCGGCGTCAGCCAGGGTTCGCCGTAGGAACCAGGCGTGTAGGTGGTGGCGGGAACTTCGCCTGTGGTGAGCGGATCCGCAGGAGCATGGGGCGCCAGTGCGGACGCGGTGACGCCGGGCAGACCGGCGCCCTGGATCGTGGTGGTCATGTCGGCCGACGGGCCGGAGGCGTGGTGAGTGGTGAGGTCCGCCGGCAGGGGCGTGGCGTACGGCGCCGTCGCGTCGGCCGTCGGGTCGGCACCGTACGTCTCCGTCCCGCTGGTCAGGAGATCCGCCGGGTATGCACCCGTGGTGGGGGCCGGGACGGCGGGCAGCGCCACGAGGGACTGTGGGCCGGCCTCCAGGACGGGCGCCGGAGCGGGTTCGTACAGAGGCCAGGCTGCCGTGTCGCCGGCGAGACCCGACAGTGCGCCGCCTGTAGCAACCGGTGCGGCACGCTGCTCGGAGAGCTCTGGGAGGACTTCTGTGACGGGTGCCGGAGCTGATCCGCCGGGCAACTCCAGCGCAACTCCGGTGGGCGCCGGGGGCGCGTCGAGAGCACGGAGTTCCGAGGGACGTTCCGCAGGACGCGCGGGCAGCGCTGCCCCGGGTGCGCGCTCGGGCCGGGCCGGGGCCTTCCGGTCCGACTGCCACGCCTGCACGGAGGGCCCCAGCTTGGCGCGGGCGACGTCGAACCACTGCCGGGCAAGGCCTCCGGCCGCCGGCTGTGTGCCCCCGTCGGACCGGCCGCGGGCGACCGCGCCCCGCTGACGCGGAATCGCAGCGGCGCGGGTCGCGTTGAAGGTGCCGGTGTCGCTCTCGGCGCGGTCGTAGAGACTGTCGATCCGCCGCCGGACCTCGTCGGGGCTCGGCCCTTCGCCGTCATGCGCCAACACGGGCTCCAGCCACCTGTGAGAGCCGGGCCTCGGTCACTCCGAGGCGCGAGGTTCGTTCCAGCGCCATGGAAACGGCACTCCTTCAGTCCGGGAGCGCACGGAACCACCTACTCATCGGTGGAAGTCGTGCATGCTGTAACCAACTTAGCCAACTTGTGAGCCTTCCGTGAAGATCGAAGTGGCGAATAGCCTGATATGCCGCTGTGATGTTCGCCCCTACTCGGCGAGTTCGGCGATCAGTGCCGTGCCGACCCTGCGGAAGCCGAGTCGGGCGTAGACCCGCGCGACGTCGTCGTCACCCGCCGACAGGAAGACGGTGGCCGCACCCCGCGACCGGGCGTCGGCCACCAGTGCCGCAGTGACCGCACCTGCGAGACCACGACGGCGAGCTGCGGGGAGCGTTCCGACGCCGACGATCTCGCTGACTCCAGCGAGCGGTTGGTGCTGTCCGGCCGACAGCACTGGTCCGTGCTCGACGGCTGCGGCGACCACGGTCAGACCCTCTCGGATCCGCAAGATCGCGCGTTCCACCGATCCGTCGGCCATGCGGGCGTCGATCGCCTCCGCCAGTTGTCCGGTTCCCGCGAGACCGACGTGGGTCCCGGGCTCGGCGAAGGCGAGGTGAGGAACGGCCAGGGCGCCGGGCAGGACCGGATCGTCCGTGCCTACGATCCGGACGGACACGCTGCCGGACAACCCGTCCACTTCAGCTGCGGGAGTACCGGGATCGAGCACCATCAGCGGGTGTTCGTGGACCACGAGTCCCGTCTCCTCGACCGCTGCCCGCAGCGTGGGTGTGGTCTCGGCGACCCATTCGAAACTCTCCGGGACCCCCAGTTCCCGCTGGCGGGCACGGACCTTCTGCACGTCGGTGGCCCGCAGCGGTCCGGACCGTCCCGGTGCGGGTCGTGCGTAGAACGGCCAGCCCTGGCCCTGCCGCACGAACAGGGTGAGCGGCCCATGGTCCTCGGCGCGGGCGCCGTGGCGCGGGACCGCGTCGTAGTACTCCTCCAGCCGGTCCAGCAGGGCCCGCTCGGGATGATCGTCAAAGTCAGGCGAAGTCACGTCGGGCATCCAAGCAACACAACACCCCCGACGTCACTTCGTTTCGGACCTGCGGCTCAGCACAGGACTCGCAGTGCCCCGGGCAGGACTCTGACCGTCACCGGGAGGGCGGCCTCGATCTCGCCGTCCGCGCCGTAGGGGACGTCGCTGCCGGCCTCGATGCGTATCTCCCGGCCGCGCACCACCTGCACCTGGGGGCGGTGGACATGGGCGCCCGTGTCGAGCTCCTTCATCAGGGTGAAGAACAGCCGGCGCGGGGCATCGCGGATCATCACGACGTCGAGCAGTCCGTCGTCGAGTCGGGCTTCGGGCGCGATACGGCGCGCGGAACCGTAGTAGCTGGAGTTGGCGGCCACCACGGTGTAGCCGCTGTACGCGTGGTCCCGGCCATCGACGGTGATCCGGTAGCGGACGGGGCGCCAGGTGCTGATCGCGCGCAGGGCACCGGCGTAGTAGGAGGCCGAACCGCGCAGCATCCGGGAGCGGTTGGCATGGAGGTTGGCCAGCGCGTCAACACCCGCGTAGACGCTGCCGAGTACGACGGTGGCTGCGTGGACGGACGACGTGACCTCGATGGTGTCCACGGCGCGCGGTGTGCCGTGGAGCAGCACCCGGGCCACGCCGTCGGGGTCGGTGGGCAGGCCCAGGGCCCGGGCGAAGTCGTTGCCGCGGCCGGCGGGGACCATACCGAACAGGGCGCCGGTGCCACTGAGGGCTCCGCCGATGCTTCCGGTGATCCCGTCGCCGCCGACGGCGAGCACCACCCGGCCGCGTTCCCCGGCGTGCCGGGCGAGTTCGCGGGCGTGGGCGAGGCTGCGGCTGTACTCGGTCTCCAGCTCGGCGCCCGCCTCCCGGAGGAGACGGGCCACCTGGTGCAGCGCCGCAGCACTGGTGGCTCCGCCCGCGGTCGGGTTGACGACGGCGGTGAACTGTCGCATCGATGTGCCTCCGGGCTGACGGGTGGTGCCGGGCTGTCGTCTGGTCAGGGGTGGTGCGGGCTCGAGCCGAGGGCGGGGCCGTGGTCAGTCCGCCGGCAGCAGGACGCCGGGGTTCAGCAGGCCGTCGGGGTCCAGCCGTCGCTTGACGGCGCGCAGGGCCTCGACACCGAGGTCCCCGGCCTCCCGTACGTACCAGTCGCGGTGGTCGGTGCCGACCGCGTGGTGGTGGGTGATCGTGCCGCCCGCGGCGAGGATCGCCTCGTTCGCGGCGTGCTTGGCGTGCGTCCAGTGCTCGACGGGGTCGGCGCCCTGGGCGGAGACGACCGTGAAGTACAGCGAGGCGCCGTTCTCGTAGACGTGCGAGATGTGGCACATGACCAGCGGCGGTGTGCCGTTGTCGGTGAGCGTGGAGGTGAGCGCGTCGCGGACGGCCGCGTACAGGCCGGGCAGTCGCGACCAGTAGGCGGCGGTCTCCAGGGTCTCGGCGAACGCGCCCGCTTCGAGGAGCGAGTCCCGCAGATACGGGGCGGCGTAGCGGCCGTGCGCCCAGCGCTCCCCCGGCTCGTCGCCCGCGAACTCGCCGCCGCAGTCGGTGAGTACGGCCGCCGCGGCCGCCC
The DNA here is from genome assembly GCF_040637495.1 of Streptomyces sp. NPDC029044. Lineage (NCBI taxonomy): Bacteria > Bacillati > Actinomycetota > Actinomycetes > Kitasatosporales > Streptomycetaceae > Streptomyces > Streptomyces sp. NPDC029044. The sequence continues at coordinate 31,854 of NZ_JBEZWN010000064.1, read as the reverse complement.
GCCGTTGGGCGGTGTCCTGCTCGGTGCCCTCGAAGCCGACCACGGCGAGGCATCCGGCGCTGTGCCGCTCGACCGCGGAGCCGATGGCCTCGGGCTGGGCGAGGCCGATCAGGGTCTCGGTCTCGTCGGACAGCCGCAGGACGGTGGGGCGGGGGCCGTCCTGGGCGAGCCGGCGCAGCGCGGCGGTGCCCTCGTCGAAGGACGCGAAGCGCCACCCCTCGTAGCGGCGGGTCTGCGGGACGGGCCGGATGCGGACGGTCACGGACGTGATGACGCCGAAGGCGCCTTCCGAGCCGAGCAGCAGCTGCCGCAGATCGGGTCCGGCTGCCGAGCGGGGTGCCCGGCCGGTGTCGAGGGTGCCCTCGGGTGTGGCGAGGGTGAGGCCGAGGACCATCTCGTCGAAGCGGCCGTAGCCCGCGGATGCCTGCCCGCTGGAGCGGGTCGCGGCGAAGCCGCCGATGGTGGCCCACTCGTAGGACTGGGGGAAGTGGCCGAGGGTGAAACCGTGTCCGGCCAGGAGCGCCTCGGCCTCGGGTGCGCGCAGGCCGGGCTGGAGGGTGGCGGTCCGGGAGACGGGGTCGAGGTCGAGCATGCGGTTCATGTGCCGCAGGTCCAGGGCGATGAAGGGTGCCTTGCCGGCGGGGGCGAGGCCGCCGACGACGGAGGTACCGCCGCCGAACGGGACGAGGGCGAGGCGGTGTTCGGCGCAGACGCGGAGCACGGCGAGTACCTCGTCGTGGCTGTGCGGGAGGGCGACTGCCGCCGGGGCGTCGGTGGTGTCGGCGGCGCGGATGCGCAGCAGGTCCGGGGTGGACTTGCCGCGGGTGTGCCGGATGCGGCTCTCCGGGTCCGTGCGGAGGCTCTCCGCGCGATCGCCGAGTGCGGTGTGCAGCGCGTGGCGGGCGGCGTCCTGAAGGGCGGGCGTGGAGAGCGTGATCTCCTCCAGCCGGGCTGATGCCGTGGGCTGCGGCTTGACGCCGAGCCAGTCGCGCAGCAGCCCGGTGACGGTGTCGGGCAGCGGCGTCGCCCTGGCCGGGTCGCCCCAGCCGTTCCACAGCATGTCCATGCCTGTCGTCCTCACCGTTCGTCGGGGGTTGCCGCTGGAGCGGCCTCGGGCGTTACACTGTTACACATGACGCCTAATCGTCACAACAGCTCGGCCCAGCAGAAGTCCTCCGACAACGACGTGGTACTGGACGCCGTCCGGGACTGCGTCCTCGCGGTCGGGGTGCGCCGCACGACCATGACCGACGTGGCCCGCCGCGCGGGCGTCTCCCGGATGACGCTCTACCGCCGCTGGCCCGACGTCCGTTCCCTGGTCGGCGACCTCATGACGCGCGAGTGGATCGCCGTCGCGACCGGAGCCATGCCCGAGAGCCGGCCCGAGGCGGGCACGCTCCCGCCGCTGATCGACGGCCTGGTGACGGGTGTGGAGGCCTTCCGCGCCCACCCGCTCTTCCAGAAGATCGTCGACGTGGATCCCGAACTGCTCCTGCCCTACGTGCTGGACCGGCGCGGCGCGAGCCAGGAGGCCCTGCTGGAGTTGCTCGCCGGGGCGCTGCGCGAGGGACACGCGGACGGCTCGGTGCGGGTGGCCCCGGCCGAACGCCAGGCCAGGACCGTGCTGCTCATCCTCCAGTCCTTCGCCCTGTCCCTGCGCACCATGACCGACGAGGACGACGCCGAGCTCACGAGCGCGGCCTTCCTCACCGAACTGCGCACCGTTCTGGAGAGGACCCTCACCCCATGAGCCCGACCGGCACCCCCGCCGCGGCCTCCCTGTCCGCCGCGCGGCGCTCCCGCGACCTGACCGAGGCGACCGACGGCCGCGTGGTGGACGTGCTGGTCGTGGGCCTCGGCGCGACCGGCGCCGGAGCGGCCCTCGACGCCGCCGCCCGCGGTCTCGACGTCGTCGCCGTCGACGCCCACGACCTCGCGTTCGGCACGTCGCGCTGGAGCTCCAAGCTCATCCACGGCGGGCTGCGCTACCTGGCCTCGGCGCAGTTCGACGTCGCCCACGAGAGCGCGGTCGAACGCGGCGTGCTGATGGAGCGGACGGCACCCCACCTGGTGCGCGCCCAGCCGTTCGTGCTGCCCCTGACCGGACTCGTCTCGCGCGGCCAGGCCGCTCTCGCCTGGGCCGGTTTCCGGGCCGGCGACGCCCTGCGCCTGTCGGCCCGCACGGCTCGCGCCACGCTGCCCGCCCCGCGCCGGCTCTCCCCGGTCGAGACCCGGCACCTGGCTCCGGCGCTGCGCTCCGCGGAGCTGCGCGGCGGCCTGCTGTCGTGGGACGGGAGGCTCACCGACGACGCCCGTCTGGTGACCGCCCTCGCCCGCACCGCCGCCGCCCGGGGCGCCCGCGTGCTGACCCGTGTCCGGGCCTTGGAGCTCTCCGCGTCCGGGGCCCGCATACGCGACGAACTCACCGGCGAGGAGGGCGAGATCCGGGCCCGGGCGGTGATCAACGCCACGGGTGTGTGGGCGGGTGACCTCGTGGAGGGCATCCGGGTCCGGCCCTCCCGCGGCACCCACATCGTCCTGCGCTCGCAGGACATCGGCCCGCTGCCCGCCGGTCTGCACATCCCCATCCCCGGCGAGACCAACCGTTTCGTCCTCGTGCTGCCCCAGGACGACGGCCGGGTCTATGTCGGACTCACCGACGAACCTCTGGACGGGCCCGTCCCGGACGTCCCCGAGGTGCCGGAGACGGACATCGGCTTTCTGCTCGACGTCCTCGGATCGGTCCTCGACGTCCCGGTCCGTCGCAGCGACGTCGTCGGCGCGTTCGCCGGGCTGCGCCCCCTGTTGGACACCACCCCCACCGCACAGCCCGGCGCCGCCTCGCGCACAGCCGACATCTCCCGCCGGCACGCGGTGCTGACCTCACCGGACGGCGTGGTCAGCGTGGTCGGCGGCAAGCTGACCACCTATCGCCGGATGGCCGAGGACGCCGTGAACGCCGTGGTCGACGCACGTGGCCTGGCCGCCGGCCCCTCCCCCACCGCCACGCTCCCGCTGGTGGGCGCCGCGGCCCCCCGGGCGCTCGCCGCGCTGCGCGCGCCCCGCCGCCTCGTCCAGCGCTACGGCACCGAGGCGCCGGCGGTACACGCCCTGGCTGATCAGGACCCGCGGCTGGGCGAGCCCGTCGTGCCCGGCCACGCCGTGACCGGCGCCGAACTGCTGTGGGCGCTACGGCACGAGGGCGCCCTGGACGAAGCCGACCTGCTCGACCGTCGCACGCGCATCGGACTGGTCCCGGCGGACCGGGCCGAGGCATCGAAGGCCGTACGCGGGCTGGTGGCCGAAGCCCTGGGCACGGGCAAGCGAGGCGGGTGAAGTCGCCGGTGGGCCTTGGTCTCGCCCCTCACCGGCCGCTCTGCGGGCTGTAGGGCTGGAGGAGCTGGTCCACGGGTGCGTGGTCGTCGGTGAGGACCCGGGCGGCGCCGGTCCAGGAGGTGAGGTCCTCGCCGGTGGCGATCTTCCAGCCGGTGTGCCGGGCGTCGAGCGCCCGTTGGACCGCCCGGAGGTCGACCGGCCGGTCGGAGGCGAGCACCACCAGGTTGCCGCCCTCGGACGCGGCGGCCGGGCCCAGGCCGATGTCGGCGGGTTCGCCGAGGAGCGCGACGTGCGGGAAGGTCTCGCCGAGCGTGGCCACTTCGGCGCGTGCGAAGTCCATACCCCCGTGGTCGATGAGGTTGGCCACGTACAGGCCCCCCTCGTCGAGGACCCGCCTGACATCGGCCATCGCTTCCACGGTGGTGAGGTGCCACGGCACGCTGACGCCGCCGAAGGCGTCGCCGACGACGAGGTCACGGCTGTCGGTGTCGATCCGCCGCAGGCCGAGCCTGCCGTCCTCCACACGCACGTCGATGCCGTCCTCCGGCCGCAGACCGAGTCGGTCGTGGTTGATGCGCACGACTCCGCCGTCGATCTCGGAGACGAGGCTTCGTGTTCCGGGGCGCGTGGCCGAGAGGTAGCGGGGAAGAGTGAGTCCGCCACCGCCCAGGTGGTGGGCTACCAGGGGTTCGCCCTGTGGGAAGCCGGCGTCGACGACCGATGCGACGGCGCGCACGTACTCGAACTTCAGATGGGTCGGGTCGTCGATGTCGACGTAGGAGTGCCGCAGGCCGTCCAGGACGAGCGTGCGGCCGTCGCCCCCGCCGGGGTCCGCGACGACGCGTGCGCAGTGGTACTTGGTCTCCACGTCGCAGCCCCCGGGTGCGACCGTGGCGGCGAGGCCGCCGGCCGCGACGACGAGTGCCAGCGCCGGGGCGCCGGTCCACCCGCGCGTTCGCCACTCGACCCACGCCGAGCCGGCCACCAGCAGTGCTCCGAGCCCGAGCAGGATGCCGCTGACCGGCAACCGCGACACGAGGACGAAGCCGGTGAGCACGGTGCCGACGATGGCGCCCACCGTGCCGATGCCCGAAAGCCGGCCGACCACCGTACCGGTCTCCGCCAGGCTGGTGAGACGCAGCTTGGTGACGAACGGCGTCACCGCGGAGAGCAGTGCACCCGGCACGAGGATGGTCAGCGACGCGATGACCAGGAGCACCGCGGGTGCCCACTCCGCCGTGCTCCGCAGGACCGCGGGGGTGAGCGCCACCACCGCTCCGGACACCCCCAGCGACGGACCGATGAGCCGGCGCGGATCGACCTGGTCCGCGATGACGCCGCCCAGCCAGGAGCCGAAGGCGATGGCCGTGAGCGCGATGCCGATCACCAAGGTGCTGGTCTCGAGGGTCAGGCCGAGGTAGGGAGCCAGCAGCCGCAGGGCGACGATCTCGACCACCAGGACCGCCGCCGAGGACCCGAACACCAGTATTGCGGCGGCACGCGGGCCCAGACCGTTACGGGGTGTGCTCTCGACGACGGGCGACGTAGACGATCCGGTCACGGGCGACATTCTCGCACGGGGTCATAGACGGAACGGCGGCGTTCACATCCTCATACCGGCTGTGGGATCGAATGCCGCCGGCGGCCAACTCGCGGAGCCGGGGCCTCCGGTGAGGGCCCGGCCCGCGAGACCGGGTCAGACGCGGTCGGCCGCGATCAGGACGTACTGGAAGGAGCCGTCCCGGTAGGACTCGATGAACGCCTTCTCGATCCCGGTGACCAGTGAGGACGTGGCCCTCAACTCCCAGTAGGGCAGGGTGTCCGCAGTGAGGTCGACGATGGCCTGCGGCACGAGCCGGTTGTCGGCCATGGCGCGCAGATACTCGCGCCGGGAGTGGATGTTGCACTCGAAGTGGGCGTTGATCTGGGAGACCCACTTGGACGGCTGGCCGTAGCGGGGGTTCCAGCAGCCGGTGATGGTCACGTAGCGGCCGCCCACCCGCAGGAAGCGGGAGTGCTCGGCGAACAGGTCGTCGAGGTCGACGTACATGCTCGACTCGTTGTTCCACGAAGCGGCGATGCTGCCCTTCTCGAAGGGCGTGTCGAGCATGTTGCACACGCGGGAGCGGACATGGTCCTCGATCCGCAGTTCCCGTGCCCGCCTGTTGCCGAAGTCGGCCTGGGTCGCGGAGAGGGTGACGCCCTCGACCTTGCAGCCGAAGCGGCGGTGGGCCATGACCATGGAGCCGCCGCGCCCGCAGCCGGCGTCGACGAGGGTGTCGCCGGACCCGACGGGGCCGAGGTGGTCCAGGAGGACCTCAGCCTGTGCCGACTCCAGGCGGTGCAGCTCCGCGATGAGCTTCTTCTCGTACTCGCTGTGGGCCGGGTCGCCGAGCGCGGCCTGGTCCACCTCGCCGATGCCGTAGTGGTGGTGGTAGAGCCCGTCCACGTCACCGAGGCGGAGGTTGACCGGCCGTGCCTCGTTGTTCCAGTAGCGGGCGATGTCCCCCTGGTACGGCGTCGCCGGAGCCGGGATCTTCACGGAGGCGGAGGCGGAGGTGGTCGTTTCAGTGGTCACAGAAGGGTCCGTTCTTTACCAGAAGTCGGGCAGGCTGTAGCGGTAGGTATTGGTGCGGTGCCAGTCGTGGTTGCCGTCGACCCAGGCGGCCACGCCCTTGAGGAAGCGCAGCACGGGGGGCAGGGGGCAGTCCGCCGCGAGGTCGGCCGCGGCGGCCTCGAAGGCGTGCTGGAGTTCGTTGTGGACCTCGACTGCCTTCAGATAGGCGTCGCGCTCGGAGAGTTGCTCGCGTTCCGCGATCACCACCGGCAGGTTCAAGTGGCGGCCCGGGCTGTTGAGTTCCTTGGTGTACGAGTAGAGGTCGTTGACGATGGTGGTCGCGTTGCCGGCGAGGGCGATGACCCGTTGCATGTCCGGCCGGGCGTGCAGGTCCGCGGGCAGTTCGTAACCGCCGACGGTGTCGGTGATCGTGGGGCAGGGACGGAAGTTGTTGAACTGGCGCATCGCCAGGTACTCCCACACCTCCGGGACGTGACCGGTCTGTGCCCAGGCGGCCTCGGCGAGGTAGCCCATGTGCAGCCGGGCCATGTCGTGCCGGTAGCGGTCGGACTGGGAGGGTGTGGCCGCGCGGACGAAGTAGTCCATCGCGCTGCGGTACGCCCGGCGCGGCGCGTCCGACCCGAGCGACTCCAGCCACGCCGGCGCGTACTCCGCGGTCGTGTGGAAGTGGTCGATCGCCGTGTGCGCGAGGAGGAGGCGCCCGCCGAGGCCGACGGGTGACCCGCCGTGGTCCTCGCAGTAGCAGTCGTCCACCGCGTTCTCCGCGACCATCAGCCGCGTGGCGAGCATCAGGTGGTCGACCGTCGGGGCGTCGGGATGGCAGGCGACCATGTAGCGGCCGACGGAGAATCCGTCGAACTGCTTCTCCCATTCCTCGGGGTAGAGCTGGACCTCGTCCTCCGCCCAGCGTTTGATCCGGCGGCTCACCTCCTCGACGCGTACGGGGTCGGGCTCCGGGACGGGGTGGTGGTAGAGGCCGGGCACGGCTCGCCCCTCGGCGGGCGGGGCGGGGGCCGGGGGTTCCGGTTCCGGAACCGGGGTGTGATACCTCTCGGCGACGGAGAGCGAGGTCGTGCCCGGTCCGGTGGGTCCGCGCAGGATCCGCCGGAGCGCGGAGCCGGCCTCGGCCGCGTCAGGCGTGTCCCGTGCCGGGGCGGCCGCCGGGGGCGATGGCGGGCCGGGGATCGTGACCGGCGGATGCAGTGCGGCGAGGAAGTGCCGGGCGGTGGGCGTCGCCGGTAGGCCTGGGGCCACCGGCGCGGGGGCGTCCGGCGCGGCTGTGGTGGCGTCCGGCATGGCCGTGGGGGCGTCCGGCACGGGTGTGGGCGGCGTCGGCCGCTGTGCGGGCGGGGATGATCCGAGGGGCCCGGAGTCGGGCATCGGCAGCTCCTTGCTGCGGTGGGGTGGGCGCTCCGTCGTGCGGGGGCGTCAGGCGTGGGCCTGCGCGGATCAGGGCTTCAGCGCGGTCTGGAAGCGATCTGCACGTTCTCCATGACACCGAGGGCGTCGGGGAGGAGCACCGCGGCGGAGTAGTAGGTGCTGACGAGGTAGGAGTTGATCGCCTGTTCGTTGATGCCCATGAACCGCACCGAGAGCCCCGGTTCGTACTCGTCCGGCAGTCCCGTCTGCCGCAGACCGATGACGCCCTGGTTCTTCTCACCGGTGCGCATCGCGATGATGGAGCTGGTCTGCTCCTTGCTGATGGGAATCTTGTTGCACGGCAGGATGGGGACCCCGCGCCAGGCGGGCACGGACTGTCCGCCGAGGTCGACGTGGTCGGGGTAGAGACCGCAGGCGTTGAAGCCCCGCCCGATGGCGGCGATGGTCCTGGGGTGGGCGAGGAACATTTTGGTGCCTCGCCTGCGGCAGAGCAGGTCGTCCATGTCGTCCGGGGTGGGCGGGCCGGAACGGGGCTGGATGCGCTGCTTGAAGTCGGCGTTGTGCAGCAGTCCGAACTCACGGTTGTTGATGAGCTCGTGTTCCTGGCGCTCCCGCAAGGCCTCGATGGTGAGCCGGAGTTGTTCCTCGCTCTGGTTCATCGGGCCGTTGTAGAGGTCGGCGATCCGGGTGTGGATCCTCAGTACGGTCTGTGCGACGGAGAGTTCGTACTCGCGCGGCCGCTGTTCGTAGTCGACGAAGGTTCCCGGCAGGTCGGCCTCGCCGACGTGGCCGGCCGACACGGCGATCTCGGCCTCGCCGTGCTTGTTCTGCCGCAGTCGCGATCGGGAGCTGAACGCTTCGACATGGGCTCGGAGGGCGGGCGCCGAGTCCTGCACTGCGGCGAAGTCCGAGCGGGACAGGGTGAGGAGGGTGCCGGAGGTCTCGGCGGTGACCGTGCTGTCGTGGCGGGCGTCGGGGTCCAGCAGGGCGCTCTCACCGAAGTGGTCACCGTCCGCGAGGACCGCGATGGCGATCTCTCCGCCGTACTTGCCCGCGGAGGTCCGGCTGACCCGGCCGTGGGCGATCAGGTGGATCCGGTCGGCGGGGCTGCCGCGCTCGACGAGGACGTCACCCGCCGCGAAGTCACGCTGTGTGCAGCGGTCGGCGAGCGCCGTGAGGACATCGCTGTCCTCGAATCCGCGCAGCAGGGCCAGTTCACCGAGTTCCCTGGGGATCACCCGGACCGTTGCGCCCTCCTGGACGAACTCGATGTGTCCGTCGCCGAGGGTGTGGCGCAGCCGCCGGTTGACCCGGTAGGCGCCTCCCTCGGCCTCGACCCAGGGCAGCATCCGCAGCAGCCAGCGGGAGGTGATCTCCTGCATCTGCGGGGCGGACTTGGTGGTGGTGGCGAGGTTGCGGGCGGCGGCGGTGCTCAGCGACTGCTGCGCCGCATCGGGTGCGGTCCGGGTGTCCGGGATGCTGTGGACGGTCATCGGGAGGGAGTCTCTCCTTGCACGACGGGGCGTCCGGCGCACGCGGATGCGCCGACCGGGAGACAGGGAGGAGTGGGCAACGGGCGGGAAGGATCACGGCGATCCGTCCACCTGCAGAAAGCTAGCCGCTGAACGGGCCGCGACCACCAGGGAGACGAGATGCTTACCTCGAAGCAGTGACAATCAGTTGAATGCGGTTTATCGGCCCGTTCCGCGGCATCGCCCCGTCCTCGGCGCGCCGGGTCACCGACGAGACCTCGCCGACGACGAACCGCGCCAAGTTGAAAGCGGAACCTTTCGGTTGAAGCGTGAAACTCATTCCCGCGTGGGCGACTTGCCACCCGGCTCTGAGCAGCGGAAACTGTAAATGATGACGTGGAGCCCACCGATACCTCGAACTCTGCGCCGCCCCGATGAGCACGAACGAAGGGGCTGACACGGTGGAGAACGAACTGCACATCCTCCTCACCGAGGAGGACGCGGAAGCGGAACGCGTCGCCGAACTGACCGGCTACCTCCGTCAGGAACTGCTCGACCTCGACGTGGAAGACGTCACGACGCTTCCGGGTGGCGAGGTCCCTCCCGGAGCGCGGGCCGTGGACGTCACTCAGATCGGTGCCCTCCTGGTCACCCTGGGCAGCTCCGCGACCGCCCTGAGCCAGGTGATGAACGCCATCCGGTCATGGAGGGGCCGTCGCCATGACACGCACCCGTCCTTGCACCTGCGGATGGGCGACGATGTCCTGGAGGTGTCCGAGGCGACCGACGACCAGGTCGCGGCAGCGTTCGAGATCTTCACCCAGCGCCATTCCCCGGCTGGAGCCGAGCCATGACGGATTCCAGGCACGCGCTGATCATCGCCAACGACCGGTACAGCGACCAGGGACTCAAGAAGCTCAGGGCGCCCGCCCAGGACGCCGCGGCCCTCGAGAAGGTGCTGCACGACCCGCAGATCGGCGACTTCGACGTGGAGGTCGTGCACAACGCGTCGGCCGACGTCATGCGCAGGCGCATCCAGGGCTTCTTCAACGACCGTCGCCGCGCCGATACGCTTCTGCTGCACTTCTCCTGCCACGGCCTCAAGAGCGAGTCGGGCGAGCTGTACTTCGCCGCGAGCGACACCGAGCCCCCGCTGCTCGCCGCCACGGCCGTCCCCTCCCAGTTCGTCCGCAGTTGCATGTCCGTCACGCGGGCCGGCCGCACCGTGCTGTTCCTCGACTGCTGCTACGGCGGGGCCTTCTCCCGGGGCTCGACCTCCGTACGCGCGTCCGGAGACGTCAACGTCCTCGAATCCTTCGCCAAGGACGAGCCGGCCAGCGGGCGGGGCTGGGCCGTCATCACCGCGTCCGACTCCATGGAGTACGCCTTCGAGGGCAGCCAACTCGCAGACGACTCCTCCGCTCCGCGGCCCTCGGTGTTCACCCACGCCGTGGTCGAGGGCCTGGAGACCGGCGAGGCCGACCTCGATGCGGACGGCAGGGTCTCCCTCGACGACCTGTACGAGTACGTCTACCAACAGGTGCGGGAGCAGAACCCCAACCAGACGCCCAAGAAGGCGGCGGAACTGCACGGGGAACTGCACCTTGCACACAGCAGGCGCGGCCGCATCAAGATCGTTGCCATTCCCTCGCCGCCCTCTCTGCGGGCCGCGATGAGCAGCGAAGAGTTCCTCACCCGGCAGGGCGCCGTGCTGGAGTTGCAGAAACGGTTGCAGCACAGGGAGCTGCCCGTGGCGGAAGGAGCGCGTCAGCACCTGGAGGAGGTCGCGCGCAACGACGTCCAGCAGATCGCCGGCATGGCGTCCGACGCCTTGGGCAAGATCCGGCTGGCACCGTCCCCGGACCACCTGGACTTCGGCGTGATACCGAGGGGTTCCACCCCCCACAAGCAGTCCGTGACCATGCACGGCCCGCCGCTGGCCCGGCACTGCGTGGCCCAGCCCAAACAGTCGTGGCTGCGGGTCGACCCGACCGGCAGCGGTCTGGAGGTCCGCATCGACACGGCGACCGAGGGACGCCTGTCGGGCGACATCGTGCTGAAGGGTGTGGCAGACGAGTCGGTGATCCATGTCGAGGCGGAGGTGACCCCCTCGCGCGGGCCCGGTCGCACCGGGCCCGGAACCGGCGCCTCGGACGGTCCCGCGGAGCCGTCTCACGGAGGGGGCGACGAGCAGCAGACGGTGCTCGTCGGGCCCCCGGGGACCCCGCCCCGCCCCGACAAGCCGCCCGCCCGCCCCGAGAAGCCGCCCGTGACCACCACACCCGCCGGTCGCACGGACAGGCGCGCCCCCGCCCTCGCCGGTGCCGCTCTCGCCCTGGCCGTCGCGTCCATCGGCACACTCGTACTGGCCCTGCAGAGAGCGGTGGTGGCCGTCGTCGAACGAGGCGAGGAAGGGGTCCAGGGCAGCATCGAGGACAACGTCCGTGAGTACGGAGCGCTCACGCCTCTCATCGTGTGTCTGGTCACCGGTGCGCTGGCGCTGGTGGTCGGCGCGGTGGCCCGGCACGACCTGGGAACTCGGCGGGAGCACTACACGAGGCAGGCGGCGAGCAGTACACACACCCTGACTGCGATCGCGAAAGGGCTGGCGATCCCTGCGCTGGTCCTGGCCGTCCTCGCGGGCATCGCCTACTTGGTGGGCAACCCCCATTGGTGACCACCCCGGCTCACGGAGGTGGTCCCGGCAGTTCTGTCCCTGGGAGTTCAGGTCGGCGCGATCCGGCCGGCGGGCCGATCGGCGGATGCCGGCCGGACCCTCGTCAGGTCGGCTGCTGCATCGGCACGCCCGCTGCCCTTCCGGCTGCTCCTGAGCGACGATCTCGAATCGGGCGCGACCGCCGGCTGCGGGTGCCGGGTGGCCCTACGGTCCCGGCCGACGGTGATGAAACGGCCCGGCTGGTGACAGCCGCTCCGCACGCGACACGGCGGCGATCCTGATCCTGCCTGGCGGGCCGCGGATGCCGTGCACGCGTTCAGCCGGCAGTCGCCGGACGGGACATGACACCAACTCGGGTATGTCCGCCGCCTGTTGACGCTGAAGGTCGCAGTGGTGAGTTCGGCGCCGGGAAAGAGGACACCACTCAGCGGGAACAACTGGCCTCTCCTGTCCGTACCATCTCTCACCAGGGCAGCTCGCTGGACGCACAACTCCCCCACCGGGCCACTGAGGCCCGCCCTGGGACAGACATCACCCGCAGCTTGCCTTCGACGCCGAGGAAAGGTCAGTGCCATGCCCGAGACAAAGACTCCCGCCACCGAACTGGCATCGCAGTACATCGCCCAGGTGACCGGCGACCTCGAAGCGAACCTCAAGGAGCAAGAACGCATCGGTGCGGAAATCACCACGCTGCAGGAGCAGCTCGCCGCTCTCCAGCACGATCACGGCGTGCTGGTGACCATGCAGCAGGCACTCGGCATCACCATGCCGCCGAACGGGGTCGCAGCCGAGCCCGAGAGTGCCGTGCTGCCTTCCCCGCGGGGGAAGAAGGCCGGTCCGGCGGCCGGCGAGAAGCAGAAGGCGCGCAAGTCCACTGCCACGCCGGTGAAGAAGGCGGCCAAGAAGCCCGCAGCCCGGAAGCCCGCAGCCGGGAAGCCCGCAACCGGGAAGCCCGTGGCCAAGAAGGCGGACAGCGCCAAGACGCCCGAGCCCACCCTGGTCGAGCTCATTCGCCGCCACCTCGCCGAGCAGAAGGAACCGCGCTCCGCAGCGGAGATCTCCACCGCGCTCGCCGAAGCCCACCCCCACCGCGGCATCGCGGCCAAGGTCGTGCGCGTCACGCTCGAAGGCCTCGTGGCCAAGAGCCAGGCGGAGCGCTCCAAGCAGGGCAGGAGCGTCTTCTACACCGCCCCTGCCTCGGATTCGGCGGCCGCGCCCGAGGGCGAAGCACAGCCCAAGGGCACGGACGACTGACCGTGCGTCCTGCCCTCGAAGGCGCCACAGCGGACGCGGCGCCTCAGGCCAGTCCCTGGACGACGTAGAAGACGCCCAGGCCTGCGGCCGGGCCGCCGAGGAGGAGCCGCAGGCCCGTCTCCGGCAAGCGGATCTGGAGGCGGGCGCCTGCGTAGCCGCCGACCAGCCCGCCCAGGCCGCAGGCGAGCCCGGGCCACCGGTCGGGTGCGACGTCGCCGACGGTGACCCATGGACAGCAACGCGTACTCACCGGCGCCGACGACAGAGGTGGCGAACGTCGCGGCGCCTGCTAACCCGGCCGGTATCGACGCCCCCGCGCCGGCAGGACGTATAGGCGACGAGATGGTCACGGGCGGCACCCGCACCGCCGGACCCTGTCGGCCTCGCCACCTACGTCAGCGTCCCTGATCGAGGCCTGCCGCCGTCTTGACAACCCCCGAACCCGCGAGAAAGGCTGTTGCGCATAGAGAGTTCAGTTGCTCATTAAGAAACGGGAGCCCGCTCGTGGCCGTCTCCGTCTTCGACCTCTTCTCCATCGGCATAGGGCCGTCCAGTTCACACACCGTCGGCCCCATGCGCGCCGCCGGGATATTCGCGGGACGACTGCGGGAGGAGGGGCTCCTCGCCCGTACGGCAGCGGTGCGGGCCGAGCTCTTCGGCTCCCTCGGCGCCACAGGACACGGCCACGGCAGTCCCAAGGCCGTGCTGCTCGGCCTAGAGGGCAACGAGCCGCACACGGTGGACGTGGCCGAGGCCGGGCGGGACGTCGAGCGGATCACGTCGACGGGGCGGCTGCGGCTGCTGGGCCGCGCCCTCGGCGAAGCCCACGAGATCGGCTTCGACGTCGACAGGCAGTTGGTGCTGCACCGCCGCCGTTCGCTGCCGTACCACGCCAACGGCATGACGTTGTTCGCGTACGACGCCGAGGGCACAGCGCTGCTGGAGAAGACGTACTACTCGGTGGGCGGCGGTTTCGTCGTCGACGAGGACGCGGCCGGCGCCGGCCGGGTCAAGCCGGACGACACCGTGCTCAAGTTCCCGTTCAGCAGCGGTGACGAGTTGCTGCGGCTGGCCCGGGAGACCGGCCTGTCGATCTCGGCGCTGATGCTGGAGAACGAACTGGCCTGGCGCAGCGAGCAGGAGATCCGTACCGGCCTGCTGGAGATCTGGCGGGTGATGCGGGAGTGCGTGGCGAGCGGACTGTCCTGCGAGGGGATCCTGCCGGGTGGGCTGAAGGTCCGCCGCCGGGCCGCCGCCGTGGCCAAGGCGCTGCGGGCCGACGGCGATCCGGCCGGGCGGGCGCTGGAGTGGGTGACCCTCTACGCCATGGCGGTCAACGAGGAGAACGCGTCCGGCGGCCGCGTGGTCACCGCACCGACCAACGGGGCAGCCGGCATCATCCCGGCCGTCCTGCACTACTACGTCGATTTCGTCCATGGCGCCGACGACGACGCAGTCGTCCGGTTCCTGCTGGCGGCCGGTGCCATCGGCCTGCTGTTCAAGGAGAACGCCTCCATCTCCGGTGCGGAGGTCGGCTGTCAGGGCGAGGTCGGTGCCGCCTGCTCGATGGCCGCCGGCGGCCTCGCGGAGGTCCTCGGCGGCTCACCGGAGCAGGTGGAGAACGCCGCCGAGATCGGCATGGAGCACAACCTGGGGCTGACGTGCGACCCGGTCGGCGGCCTCGTCCAGATCCCCTGCATCGAGCGGAACGGCATGGCTGCGGTCAAGGCCGTCACCGCGGCGCGGATGGCCCTGCGGGGCGACGGCCGCCATCACGTCTCCCTGGACAAGGTCATCAAGACCATGAAGAAGACCGGCGCCGACATGAAGGTCAAGTACAAGGAGACGGCCCGGGGCGGGCTCGCGGTCAACGTCATCGAGTGCTGAGGGAGGAGGCGGCGCGAGACGGGCTCATCCTGTCGACGTCCGCATGAACGACGCGGCCCGCTCCCCGATCATGATGGCGGGAGCGTTCGTGTTCCCGGTGACGAGCGTGGGCATGACGGAGGTGTCCGCCACGCGGACGTTCTCAAGCCCTCGTACCCGTAGTTCGTGGTCGACGACCTTGCCCATCATGCAGGTGCCCGACGGGTGGTAGAAGGAGAAGGACTGTGTGCGGATGAAATCGTCGATGTCCTGGTCGCTGTCCGACCGAGGGGCGAGTCCGGCGGCGGCCGCCGCGCGCAGGTCCGATCGCAGCATGGCCGTCAGCCGCTGTTCACGGGCGATGCGCATGCACAGACGGACGCCCTCGCGCAGCCGCCGTCGGTCGTCGGGGTCGTCGAGGTAGTTGTGGAAGATGCGCGGCTTGGCATAGGGGTGGGAATGCCGCAGCCGCACCGAGCCGCGGCTCGCCGGCCGTGCGACGTATGGACCGAACGACATTCCGGGCTCGAGTGGCGCAGCGAGTCCTTCGTCTCGGACGATGCCCAGCGCGGCATGAACCTGGATGTCCGGGGCGGGGACGTCATCGCTCGAGCTGAAGAAGCCGCCGACCTCGTTCCAGGCCATGGGGCCGGTGCCCTGCCGGCGCAGGAGCTGCTCCTGCGCGGAGGTGTCGGGTCCCAGGACCGGCTGGGTGTCGCTGAAGAAGCTGATGAAGCACCCGGTGTGGTCCTGCATGTTCCGGCCGACATCAGGCAGGTCGTGCAGAGGGGTGATCCCGCCCGCGGAGAGTTCGTCGGCCGGCCCGACGCCGGACTGGAGGAGCAGGTGGGGCGAGTTGTAGGCCCCGAGGGACAGCACCACCTCGCGGTCGGCACGGATCGTCCGGACGGCTCCGAGGTGGTCGACCTCCAGCCCGATGGCCCGTGAGCCGTCGAAGCCGATGCGCAGAGCGGTCGTCGAGGAAAGGACGGTGAGGTTCGGACGTCCCGCGGCCGGCTCCAGGAACGCCGTCGCGCTGCTGCACCGCAGACCGCCTCGCTGTGTGACCTGGTGATAGCCCACGCCCTCCTGCTCAGGCCCGTTGAAGTCCGCGTTGGGCTTGTGCCCCGCCTCCTGAGCCGCCTCGACCCATGCGGTCAGGAGGGGATGGACGGAGACGGGGTCGCTGACGGAGAGGGGGCCACCGACACCGTGGAAGTCGTCGGCTCCGCGCTCGTTGTCCTCGGACTTCTTGAAGTACGGCAGAACGTCGTCATACCCCCAGCCCGGGTTCCCGAGCCGTTCCCACGTGTCGTAGTCGTAGCGGTGACCGCGCACGTACAGCATCGTGTTCATCGAGCTGGTGCCGCCGATCACCCGGCCGCGGGGCAAGTAGGCCCTGCGTCCTGCGAGTCGCGGCTCGGGGTCCGTCTCGAAGTCCCAGTCGAACGCCGTCTTGAGCTGCTGGGAGAACAGGGCGGGTATCTCGAAGAGGCGGCCTCGGGCCGGCGGTCCTGCTTCGATCAGCGCGACCGTGACATCCGGATCCTCGGACAGGCGGGCCGCGACCGCACATCCGGCCGAACCGGCCCCGACGACGATGTAGTCATACGCTTCGCTGTCCATTGCGCCTCCGTGGAAGTCCGGCCGCCCTGATCGACGTCGTGGTGGCCGCCCTGATCGACGTGGTGGTTCCCGAAGACGCTAGGGACCCCAGGCATGCCGGGCCCATGCACGAAGTGAGCAAATCAGACAGCAGCGATTACCCATTCCGTGCATGTGCTGCACCCAGGCCGCTGTTTAGGCTCGCTGGGAACCTACGCAGTACCCGAGCGCCTAAGGGGATTCCGACTCATGTCCGATCCGGTCCGTCAGGATTACACGCCCCCGGAGCTTCGGCCCGACGCCCTCGTTTCCGTCGATTCCGGCGAGGAGATCAGCACAGATGTCCTGATCATCGGCTCCGGCATGGGCGGGTCCGCACTGGCCTGGGCGCTGAAGGACTCCGGTCTGGACGTCCTCGTCGTGGAACGGGGTCGCTTCCTTCCCCGTGAACCGGAGAACTCGCAGCCGACCGAGATGTACATCAAGGGCCGTTACAAGAACGCGGGCTACTGGTACGACGGCAGCACCGGCAAGCCGTTCGCGCCGGGCGTGTACTACTGGGTGGGCGGAAACACCCGCTTCTACGGCGCCATGCTGCCCCGTTTCCGGCGCAGTGACTTCACGGAGGTGGAGCACCACGAGGGTGTCTCGCGTGCCTGGCCCTTCGGTTACGACGACCTGGAGCCCTTCTACACCGTCATGGAGCAGTTGCTCCAGGTCCACGGGCAGACCGGCGAGGACCCGACCGAGCCGCCGCACTCCAAGCCCTACCCGTACCCGGCGCTCCAGCACGAACCGGAGATCGAGCGGTTCTCCCGGTCGCTGCGCAGGCAGGGCCTGCACCCGTTCCACACGCCGAACGCCCTGAACATCAGCACGCAGGCCGATCGTGCCGCCGTGACGACCGCCGACGGCTGTCCGGACGAGACGGGGATGAAGTCGGACGCCGAGAACCGGCTCCTCCTCCCCGCGCTGCGCGACGGCGTGAAGATCCTCACGGGAGCGGAGATCACCCGTCTGATCACCTCACCCGATGGCCGGAGGGTGGTGGCCGCCGAGGCACGGCACGCGGGCCGCACCGTCCGGATCCACGCCAAGACCTTCGCCCTCGCCGGAGGCGCCGTCAACTCGGCCGCGCTCATGCTCCGTTCGGCCGGCGACGCGCACCCTGAGGGTCTCGCCAACTCGTCAGGGCTGCTGGGCCGCAACTACATGGTGCACAACAGCACGTTCTTCGTCGGGGTCAACCCGCTGCGGACCAACCCCACGCAGTGGCAGAAGACGCTCGGTCTGAACGACTTCTACGAGGCCGGACCAGGGACGCGCTTCCCGCTCGGGAACCTCCAGATGCTGGGCAAGCTTCAGGCCCCCATGCTCAAGCCCGCGCGTCCGTGGGCACCGGACTGGGCCCTGAAGTTCATGGCGGCCAGGAGCCTGGACATCTACCTGACGACCGAGGACCTCCCGTCCCGGAACAACCGGGTGCGGGTGGACGGGGACCGTATCCTCATCGACTGGACGCCGACCAACCTCACGCCCCACCACGAGCTCGTGCGCCGGGTGACCCGGGCGGTCCGCACGTCCGGCTATCCGCTGATCTTCACCCAGCGCATGGGCATCGAGACCAACTCCCACATGTGCGGTACGGCCGTGGCGGGCGACGACCCGGCGCAGAGCGTGCTGGATCCCCTGTGCCGCAGCCATGACGTCGAGAACCTCTGGGTGGCCGACTCGTCCTTCTTCCCGTCCTCCGCGGCGCTCAACCCGGCCCTGACGATCGGGGCCAACGCCCTGCGCATCGCCCCCTCCCTGGCCAGGGCGACGAAGGGCTGACGTCGTGGCGGCGGGCCTGCCGCGGGTCAGGTCCGCCGCAGTGTCGGCTTGCGCAGCAAGTCATGTCCGCGCACGGCCAGTTGCAGCCGCTGCTGGTTACTGACCTGTGTGAGGTCGAGGCCGAGGATCTCGGAGAGTCTGTCGAGGCGGTGGTAGAGGGTGCGTCGCTGGATGAAGAGTTCCTCCGCCGCCCGCGCCTTGTTGCCACCGCAGTCGAGGAACGTGCGGAGCGTGGGCAGCAGAGGGTTCTTCACCAGTGCGTCGTGTTCGAGGAGCGGACCGAGTTCGTCCTCGACGTAACGCCTGAGCTCGGGACCTTCCGAGAGCGCGACGAGGAGGCGCAGGGCTCCCAGATCGTCGAAGTGACGCACTTCCGTGGTCGAGGCCGCCGCGGCGACGGACGCCGCGCTGCGGCTCTGGCGCAGCGCCAGAGGAAGTACCGCCGGCTCCACGATCCGGCTGATGCCACCCCGCACACCGTGCTCGGCCAGCAGGGTCTGCACGTGGGTGGCGTCGGCGCGGGTGGGCAGGCCCACGACCGCCACGTCGAAGTCTCCGGTGTCGCCCACGACGGCGGGCCAGCCGGCCTCCTGCAGAAGTCGGGCAAGGAGGTGGTCCTTGAGGGGCTCCTCGTCCCCCGCCCATGCCGTGACAACCACCAGGTCCCGTCCGCGCAGGTCCTGGCCGAGCGCCAGGCTGAGGGTCACGAACCGCTCTCCCGTGACGTCGCCGAGCAGAAGCCGGTTCAGCAGCGCCGTCTGGCGCTGGGAGGCGCGGGCGCCGCTCTCCCGCTCACTCAGCAGCGAGATCGCCACAGCCGCGGCGGCCCGTTCCAGCGTGCGCAGTTCGGGCGGGCTCGGCTGTTTCCCACCGTGCAGGAGGTGGAGCCAGCCCCATGACTCGCCCCGAAGGATCACGGGCTGGCGAGCGCATGGCGCGACCTCGCGGAACGAGGCCGCCGATGCAGTGGGAGCCCCCGGGGCGTGCGCCGGGAGCGAGGGGTGGCGTTCGTGGATCGCCCGGGAGTGCGCACTCCACTCGTCCACGACCCGGTCGGCCTCCGGCGTCGCACCTCCGTAGGCCAGCATCTGATGGGCGACGTCCTCCAGCACCACGGGGTGCCCGGTGCGACGGGCCAGCTCCCTGACCACGCCGACGTAGTCCTCGTCGGCCAGCAGCAGATCCATGAACGCCTGACTGGTGGCCTCCTCGGCGATCAGCTGCTTGACGCGCATCCCGACCAGCACCTCGTGGACCTGCGCCGACGTCTCGACGAAGGGAATCTCGTCGGCGAGTCCCACCAGCGGCAGGCCGGCCGCTTCCGCCTCCTCGATCACCGCCTCCGGCATGGAGTCGAACATGCGCCCGGCCAGTTCGACGACCAGGACGGCCGCGTGGGCGTCCGCGAGGCGCCGGATGAAGGCGCGCTGCTCAAGCTGCGTCTCACCCATGCCGAGGCCGGCGGTCAGCAGCATCTCCTGACCCGTGAGGAAGCGGTGGATGTCCGGGATCTCGCCGGTGTGCACCCAGCGCACCGGGCGGTCCAGATTCCTCTCCCCGGCGTACACACGCACGGTGGTGCGCGTGAACACCTCAAGCTCCAGGGCGGCGCGAACCGTCAGGACTTCAGCCATGAGCCACTACCTCGGTGTGTGCAGGATCCGCGGCCAATATTGCACACCCTGTGCCTGTCGCCCCACCCCTCGTTTCCCCAGACTTTCAGGTCAAGCCCGCAGGCACGACCCCTGCAAGGAGTGCAGAGTGTCAGCTCAACACAAGACCATCAAGGCTCCGGTCGCCGTGCAGACGGCACGGACCAGCCGTCCGGACATCGTCGAGACCGTCGCCGACGTGATCGCCGACGTACGGGCCAACGGCGACGCGGCCGTGCGCCGCTGGTCGCAGAAGTTCGACGACTGGAGCCCCGAGTCCTACCGGCTCGGTCCCGACCGGATCGCTTCCGTCGTCTCCTCCGTCCCCGAAACCGTCCTGGACGACCTGCGGTTCGTCCAGAAGCAGGTCCGCGGCTTCGCCCAGGCGCAGCGGGACTCCCTCACCGACTTCGAGGTGGAGACACTGCCCGGCGTGTTCCTGGGGCAGCGCAACATCCCCATCGGCGCGGCCGGCGCCTATGTGCCCGGCGGCCGCTATCCCCTCACCGCGTCGGCCCACATGACCGTCCTGACAGCCAAGGTCGCGGGGGTCGAACGGGTCGCCGCGACGACTCCGCCGGACCGGGGCGCGCCGCCGCCCGTCAGCATCGCCGCGATGCACCTGGCCGGCGCCGACGAGATCTACGTCATGGGCGGTGTCCAGGCCGTGGCCGCGCTGGCGCTGGGCACCGAGACGATCGAGGCGGTCGACATGCTCGCCGGCCCCGGCAACGCCTACGTGGCCGAGGCCAAGCGCCAGCTCTTCGGCGAGGTCGGGATCGACCTCTTCGCCGGACCGACGGAAGTGCTGATCGTCGCGGACGACACCGCGGACCCGTTCGTGGTGGCGACGGACCTGCTGTCCCAGGCCGAGCACGGCCCCGACTCCCCGACGGTCCTCATCACGACGTCGGAGGAGGTGGCCACGCGGACCATCGGCTGGGTGGAGGAGCTGCTGCCGGACCTGCCGACCGGAGATGTCGCCGGTCGTGCCTGGCGCGACCACGGCGAGGTGATCGTCGTCCCCACCCTGGACGCCGCCTACGAACTCGCCGACGAGTACGCCAGCGAGCACGTCCAGATCCTCACGGCCGAGCCCCGCGAGGCCCTGCACCGGATGCGCAACTACGGCGCCCTGTTCCTCGGCGACAAGACGTGCGTGGCGTACGGCGACAAGGTCATCGGCACCAACCACGTGCTGCCCACCCTGGGGGCGGCCCGCTACACCGGCGGTCTCTGGGTCGGCAAGTACCTCAAGACCATGACCTATCAGGAGATCAGGGACTCCGCCTCCAGCGCCCGGCTCGGTGAGATCTGCGGCAGGGCATCGCGCATCGAGAACTTCGAGGGACACGCGCGCTCCGGAGACGTCCGCGCCGCGCGCCACGGATCGGCCCGGCTGGACTGGACCGACCACACCTTCGGCCAGAGCTGAACCGCGATGACGGATCGCGACTTATGCCGGACCGCAGGCGCAGCACGGCAACCGTTCGACAAGGAGCAGTTCCCCCTCGACCCACGGAGATCGTCATGTCAGCAACGGACAACGAGGCGCACACAGCGCCCACATCCACCCCCCTCGGCCGCTCGGGCGGGGCCGCGAGTCCCGTCTCGTCGGCCGAGGACGCGGAAATGCTCGCCGTACTGGGCTATGAGCAGAAGTTCGACCGCAAGGTCAGCCTGTGGGGGAACTTCGCCCTGGGCTTCGTGTACCTCTCGCCCCTCGTGGGCGTGGTGGCCCTCTTCGCCGTCGGTCTGGCGACCGCCGGCGGACCGTCCATCTTCTGGATCGGCATCGTCGGGGCCGGGCAGTTCCTGGTCGCGCTGGTCTTCGGAGAGGTCGTCTCGCAGTTCCCGCTCGCGGGCGGCCTCTACCAATGGGTCAGACGACTGTGGAACGGGCGCTATGCCTGGTTCAACGCGTGGACGTACATCTGCTGCATCACCATCGGCATCACCAGCACCGCACTGTTCAGCTCGGACTTCGCGGCCAGCCTCTTCGCCGGCACCGCCGACGAGCCCGCCATCAGCTCCACCCCCGCCCAGCGTCTGTGGATCGCGATCGGCATGGCCGTCCTCTGCATGATCTGCAACTGTTTCGGCACCAGGACACTGGCTCTGATCTCGAAGATCGGACTCGCCGCGGAACTGATCGGCATCGTTCTCGTGGGTCTCTACCTGCTGATCTTCGAACGGCACAACTCCGTCTCGATCTTCTTCGAGGCCAGCAGCTCCAGCCACGACAGCTACATCATGGCCTTCATCGCCGCTTCCCTCGTCGGCCTCTTCCTCTTCTACGGCTTCGAGGCGTGCGGCGAGATCGCGGAGGAAGTTCCCAACCCCTCCCGCAGCATCCCGCGGGCCATGCAGCTGACCGTGGCCGTCGGTGGAGTGGCCGCGCTGCTCGCGTTCGTCGGCTACGCACTCGCGGCCCCGGACCTCGCCTCGATCCTCTCGGGCAAGGACACGAACCCGATCCCCTCGATCCTTCAGAGCTCGCTCGGCACCATAGGGACGAAGGTGGTGCTCGCGGTGATCATCACGTCCTTCATCGCGGGGGTGATGAGCCAGCAGGCCGCCGCGAGCCGGATCGTCTTCTCGTTCGCCCGTGACGACATGTTCCCGGGATCCCGCGTCTTCTCGAAGATCTCCCGCACGCACCGTGTCCCCCTGAACGCGCTGCTGGCCGTGAACGTCCTCCCGCTGCTGCTCTTCGTGTTCGTCTACTACTCGCCCGACTCCCTCACCAAGATCGCGGCGTTCCAGATGCTGGCCGGATACGCGGCGTTCATGATGGTCGTACTGGCCGCGCTGCGGATGCGCGTGAAGGGCTGGCGCCCGGCCGGAGCCTGGACCCTCGGCCGCTGGGGCTTCGCGGTCAACGCGGCGGCCCTGGTCTATGGCGTGCTCGGCATGGTTCTTCTCGCCTGGCCCGCCGGCGACTCCGGAACCCCGTTCGTGGACCGGTGGATCGCACTCATCGGGTTCCTCGTCGTCTCGGCCGTGGGGCTCGTGTACCTGTTGACCGCGAAGCCGGAGCGCAAGTCCACCGCGCCGGAAGGCGATGCCATCGAGGTGGCCGAACGTCTGCGCAGCCGCGCCGCGGCCCTGACCCGTACGACCGGAGGGACCAACGCATGACCCGCGTTCTGTATCTGTACGGAGGCTGGCCGGGGCACAAGCCCTACCAGGTGGCCGAGGAATGGGCCCTCCCGATCTTCAAGAACCTCGGGTTCGACGTCGACGAGACCAACGACATCTTCTCCCTCGACGCCGACCTCACCGGCTACGACCTCATCGCGCTCAACTGGAACAACGCCCTGCTGTCCGAGGGGCTGACCGCCGCCCAGGAGTCGAACCTGCTGGGGGCGGTGGAGAACGGCACCGGGATCGCCGCCTGGCACGGCGCGGCCGCCGCGTTCCGCACCAGCCTCAAGTACCACTGGCTGATCGGCGGAAGCTTCCTCGAACACCCCGCCGGCGAAGGCGTGAAGTACCCCTACGAGGTCACCGTCACGGACACCGGCCACCCGATCACCGCCGGGGTGAAGGACTTCCGGGTCGCCTCGGAGCAGTACTACATGTCCGTCGACCCCAACAACCACGTCCTGGCCGAGTCCGCCTTCACCGGTGAACACCTGCCCTGGCTGGAGGGAAAGACGATCCCCCAGGCATGGACCCGCACATGGGGACACGGCCGTGTCTTCTACAGCGCGGTCGGACACGACCTCGACGACCTTCAGAACCCGGACGTCACCCGCCTGTGCACCCAGGGCTTCGCCTGGGCCGCCCGGCACAACGCCTGACCCCACCATCCGACCCGAGCTGATTGGGAACACACCATGCCCGTCCTCACCGGAGGCCAGATCGTCGCGCGGACCCTGCGCAACTACGGGGTCGACGTCGTCGCCGGCATCCCCGGCCACGGCATCTGGTCACTGACCGACGCCTTCCTCGACGACGAGTCCAGGATCCCCTTCATCCAGACCTTCCACGAGCAGAGCGCCGTCCACCTCGCCGACGGCTACTACCGCGTCACCGGGCGTCCGCAGGCCGCGGTGACCTCCATCGGCGCCGGCGCCAGCAACACCGTCATCGGCATGGGCACCGCGTTCACGGACTCCACCAGTGTTCTCGTCGTCACGGGCGGCCCGCCGACCCACATGCGCGGCCACGGACTGCTCCAGGAACTCGACCGCTACACGGCGAACGACTTCCCCAAGGTGGCCGAGGCCGTCAGCAAACGGCACTGGGTCGTCACCCGGGTCGAGGAACTCCCCTTCGTCCTGCACCGCTGCTTCAACTCCATGCTGACCGGCCGCCCGGGCCCGGTGCACCTCGAAGTCCCCATGGACGTACAGGCCGAGGCCGCGAACGTGGACCTCCACGACCTGGAGCGGCGCATCCCGGTCGGCCGCCAGCACCCCGACCCGGAAGCCGTGGACCGGGCGGTGGACGTGCTGCGCGCGGCCACCCGGCCGGTCATCGTGGTCGGCGGCGGGGCGATCACCTCCGAGGCGTCCGACCAGGTCCTCGCGCTCGCCGAGCGGTGGCAGATCCCGGTCGTCACCACGTGGAACGGCAAGAGCGCCTTCCCCGAGGACCACGAGCTGTTCGCCGGCAGCGTCGGCCAGACCGGCACGATGACCGGCAACGCGATCGCGAGCTCCGCCGACGTCGTCGTCTCCGTCGGCTGCCGCTTCACCGACTGGTCGGCCTCCAGCTACGCCAAGGGCGTCACCTTCTCGATCCCGCCCGCGAAGCTCATCCACATCGACATCGACCCGCACGAGATCGGCAAGAACTACCCCGCCGAAGTGGGCATCGTGGCCGACGCGCAGCGCGCCGTGGCCGCGATCGTCGACTCTCTTCCCTCCCAGGGCGTCGACCGGTCGGAGTACCTGGCCGAGCTCGCCCGCCTCAAGCAGGACTGGGAGGAGAAGCTAGCCGGCCGCCGCGACAGCGACCGCTTCCCGTTCACCTCCCAGCGCCCGCTCGGGGCCCTGCGTTCCGTCCTCCCGCGCGACGCCATCATCGTCGCCGGGTCGGGCAACACGCAGGGCGCGGTCAAGCAGACCTTCCCCGTCTACTCACCGCGCACCCACCTCACCTCCGGCGGCTTCTCGTCCATGGGCTGGGCCGTCCCGGCCGCCGTCGGCGCCAAGCTCGCCCGCCCCGACAGCCCGGTGGTGTGCGTCCTCGGCGACGGCGACTTCCTGATGACCGCCCAGGAGATCGCCCTGAGCGTCACCGCCGACGCACCGGTGATCTTCGTGGTCCAGAACAACGCGGGGTACATGTCGATCCGCGGCGGCCAGCGCAAGCAGACCTCGCGGCACATCGGCACCGAGTTCTCGCACCCCGACGGCTCGCCGTACAGCCCCGACTTCGCGGCCATGGGCCGGGCCTTCGGGATCGAGTCGTGGAAGGTCAACGACCCCGCGTCCCTGGAGCCGACCCTGCGCAAGGCCGTCCAGTCCGGGGCTCCCGCCCTGGTCGAGGTCCCCACGGACCGCGACGCCGCCGGCCCCTGGGTGCCCGGCTGGTGGGACTTCCCGGTTCCGGCGTACATCACCGACGAGCGGCAGGACGAGTACCACCGCACCCGGGCCACCGAGCAGCACCTCTGAGACGGCCCGCACCCGCCGACGCCGGCCGCTCTCGTGCGGCCGGCGTCGGCGGGTGCGAGAGGGGCTGTCAGACGGTCTGCACCACGGTGCCGGCGTCTTCGAGTGCGGTGATTTCACCGGCGGCCGCTGTGGTGTCGGTGACGAGGGTGTGCAGGAGGGCGGCGGGGCCGACATAGGCGTAGGCGGTGTGGCCGAGCTTGCTCGCGTCGGCGGCGCCGATGACGCGGCGGGCGGAGGCGATGCCCGCCTTCTTCACCGCGGCGTCGTCGAGGTCGTAGGCGGTCAGGCCGTCGGCCGCGGTCAGCCCGCAGCAGCCGATGACGGCGGTGTCGAAGCGCAGGGCGGCCAGGGAGGCGAGGGTGAGGGGGCCGGTGAGGGCTCCTTCGGCGGACCGGGGCTGCCCGCCGGGCACGACCAGTGTGGCCGGGCCGGGTGTCTCGGCGAACAGGTGGATGGCCTGGAGGGACAGGGGCATCACGGTGACGGGCCGCTCGCGCAGGAGGCGGCCGACCTCCAGACACGTGGTACCGCTGTCCAGCAGGACGCTCTCGCCGTCCGCGATGAGTGCGGAGATCCCGGCGGCGATCCGGCGTTTGGCGTCGACCGCCTCGTGGGCGCGCAGCGCGAAGGGGGGCTCCTCGCCCCGGAGCAGCAGGGTGCGTGCCCCTCCGCGGACGCGTTCGAGGACGCCCTGGGCGGCGAGGGTGTCGAGGTCGCGCCGGATGGTCATCTCCGAGGCGCCGGTCAGCTCCGCCAGTTCCTGGATCGTGGCTTCCCCGGAGTCCCTGACGGCCTTCGCGATCAGCCCGTGCCGGTCTGCATTGCTCATAGCGCGATTGAACACCACCGAGAAATGAACACTCAACTTGTTCATTATCCGGCTTTTCAAACACTACATATGTTCGTTACGGTGGGCGGCATGGAACGTTCCCTGCGAGCCGCCCGTGTGGCGACCTATGTCTACTTCGTCCTGTACGGCACCTTGCTGGGTACCTGGGTGGTGCAGATCCCCGCGATCGAGGAGCGCGTGGGCATCAGCCACGCCGCGCTCGGCGGTCTGCTGGTGGTGCTCGGGCTCGGGGCCTTCGTAGGCATGCAGGTGGCGGGTCCCCTGACCGACCGCCTCGGCACCCGCACCCTGGTACCGGCGGGCGGCGTCCTCTGCGGCGCGACCCTGTTCCTGCCGGGCCTCGCCCACGATCCGTGGACGCTGGGCGCGGCGCTGCTGGTCTTCGGTCTGTGCAACGGCTGCCTGGACGTCAGCATGAACGCCCATGCCGTGTACGTGGAGAAGGCGTACGGCCGCCCCGTCATGTCCGGCTTCCACGCCACCTTCTCCGTCGGCGGTGTCCTCGCTGCGCTCGCCGGAGCGGGCGCGGCGAGCGCCGGCCTGAACCCGGCCACCGGCATGGCCGCCGTCGGGGCCGCGGGCGTCGCGGTCGCCCTGGCCTCGGCACGTGCCCTGCTGCCTGCCGCTCCCGCCGTCGAGAGCCCCGGCTCCGCGCGGGACGCCGAGGCGTCGCCGGCCGTCGAGCGCGGCGGCACCACGGGCCGGGTCTGGATGCTGGCCGTCCTGGCGCTGATGGTGATGCTGTGCGAAGGCGCCGCCAACGACTGGAGCGCCCTGCACATGAAGGACGTCCTGGGTGCGCCCGCCGGCACGGCGGCCCTCGCGTACGGCACCTTCGCCGCGGCCATGACCATCGGCCGACTGCTCGCCGACCGCTTCGTCACCCGGTTCGGCTCCCCCGCGATCCTGCGCCACGGCGCGACCATGGCCGCCGTCGGGATCACGCTCGTGGCCCTCGGCCCGTGGATGTGGGCCGCGTTCACCGGCTGGGCGCTGTTCGGTCTGGGCCTGTCCGGCTGCGTCCCCCAGCTGTTCAGTGCGGCCGGGCACGCCGATCCCTCCGCCGCCGGGGCCAACGTCTCCCGGGTGGCCGGACTGGGCTACGTGGGCATGCTCGCCGGCCCTGCCGTCATCGGCTGGCTGACCCACCTCGTCGCCCTGAACGACGCCTTCGTCCTGTTGACCCTGCTGTGCGTGACCACCGCCGTGGGCGCCCGCGTCCTGCGCACCGGCTCCGACGACAGCACCCGCCGGCACGAGATGGCCGGCACCCACTGACCGCTTGTGCGGCACGGTCCCTGACAGCCGTGCCGCACAAGCTCTCTGCTCTCCGCCTCACCGAGGCCGGGGCGAAACGCCCTCAGCCGACCGAAGGAGCCCCGATGTCCGAGTCCCCCTCACGTCCCGCCCCCGGCCGTGTCGGTGTCATGCTGCCGCTCGATCTCCCCGTCGGCGAAGTGCTCCCCTATGTCCGGCGCGCCGAGGAGCTGGGCTTCGACCAGGTCTGGGTCGTGGAGGACCTCGGCTGGCGCGGAGGTGTCGCCCAGGCCGCGACCGTCCTGGCCTCCACCACGAACCTCACCGTCGGGATCGGGATCATGCCCGCCGGCGCCCGCAACGTGGCCTTCGCCGCGATGGAACTGGCCACTCTCGCCCAGCTCCACCCCGGCCGGCTCATCGCGGGAATCGGTCACGGCATGCCCGGCTGGATGCGCCAGGCCGGGTCCTGGCCCGCCAGCCCCCTGACGCTGATCAAGGAGTACGCGAGAGCGCTGCGGCTGCTCATCGCCGGTGAGCCCGGCCCCGAGAACGGCCGGTACGTGCGCTGCGAAGGCGTCGTCATCACCGAGACCCCGGACATCGTCCCCCCGGTGATCCTGGGCGTCCGCGGCCCCAAGTCGCAGGCCGTCGCGGGCGAGGTCGCCGACGGGCTCCTCCTGGCCGAGCCCGCCGCACCCGGCTACATCACCGCCTCCCTGCGCAACCTGGGCCCCACGGCCTGCGCGGGCCCTCCGGAGATCGTCGTCTACGACGCCGCCGCCGTGGACGACGACGAGGAAGCCGCCCTGGCCCGTGTCCGCACAGCCCTGGGGTCGGTCGGCGAGCCGGAGTGGGCCGCGCACATCGACCCCCTGCCCTTCGCCGGGGAACTGCGCGCGCACCGCGCCGCCAGCCCCGACGCCCGGCACTTCGCCCGGACGATGCCCGCCGCGTGGGTCCGTGCGTTGAGCATCGCCGGCACCCCGGACCAGGCCCGCGCCGCGATCGAGGCGCGCCACGCGGCCGGCGCGACCAGCGTCGTCCTCGCCCCGGCGGGCCCCGACCGCCTGGCCGCGCTGGACTCGCTCGCCCGCGCCCTGCCCCACCGGCACTGACCCGAACGCCCCCCGGAACCCCAAGGGACCTTCCATGTCCACCGACCGCCGCCCCATCGTGCTCTTCGACCTCTTCGGGGTCATAGCCCGCCACCAGCGCCCGGGCGCCCTGGAGAAGATGGCCGCCCGCTGCCACACGTCCACCGAGGACTTCACCTCGGCCTACTGGACCCACCGCCCGCCCTACGACGCCGGCCTGCGGACCGCCTCCGCATACTGGACCGACGTACTGCACGCCCTGTCCCGCCCCGTCGACGCCGACACGATCGAGGAGCTGCGGCTCACCGACATCGACAGCTGGTCGCGCGTCGACGAGCGCATGGTCACCTACGTGCGGACTCTCCGAGACCGCGCCCGGGTCGCTCTGCTGTCCAACATCCCGGCAGATCACGCGGACGCCTTCCTCGCCGCCCAGCCCTGGCTGCACGACCTCGACCACCTCACCTTCTCCGGAAGGATCGGCGCGGCCAAGCCCGACCCGGCCGCCTTCCAGCACTGCGTCGTCGCCCTGCACGCCGCGCCCGCCGACTTCCTCTTCGTCGACGACCGTGAGGAGAACGTCCGCGCGGCGCAAGCCGTCGGCATGAACGGACACCTCTTCGAGGGCCAGGACGACCTCGCAACCGCCGTCGACGCGTGGCTGCCGGCCCGATGAGCAACGCTGCCGCATGACGAGTTCGGGGCTCCCCGGTCAGTGGGCCGCTTCCAGCCGGACCACGATCGACTTGGACGTCGGGGTGTTGCTGATGTCCGCGGTGGAATCCAGGGGGACCAGGACGTTGGTCTCGGGGAAGTACGCGGCGCAGCAGCCGCGCGGGGTGGGGTAGGCCACCGTGCGGAAGGCCGGTGCCCGGCGTTCGACGCCGTCGGAGAACTCGCTGACGATGTCGACCGGTTCGCCTTCGGCCAAGCCTTGGGCGGCGAGGTCGTCCGGGTGGACGAAGAGGACTCTGCGGCCCTGGCGGATGCCGCGATAGCGGTCGTCCAGGCCGTAGATGGTGGTGTTGTACTGGTCGTGCGAGCGGATCGTCTGGAGGAGCAGCCTCCCCGGCGGGACCCGCAGGACGTCCAGCCGGTTGACGGTGAAGTTGGCCCGTCCGGTCCTGGTGGGGAAGCGCCGCTCGTCGCGGGGCGGGTGCGGAAGGGCGAAGCCGCCCGGCGCCCGTACCCGGGCATTGAAGTCCGCGAAGCCGGGGATCACTCGCGCGATCCGGTCCCGGATCCGGTCGTAGTCCGCCTCGAAGTCCGCCCAGGGGACGGCTGGACCGTCGCCCGCGAGTGCGGCGTCCGCCATCCGGCAGATGATCGCGACCTCGCTGAGCAGGGAGTCGGAGGCGGGGGCCAGGCGGCCGCGCGAGAGGTGCACCATGCCCATGGAGTCCTCCACCGTCACCTGTTGCTCTCCGGCGGGCCGGAGGTCGGCTTCGGTGCGCCCCAGACAGGGCAGGACGAGGGCCTGGCGACCGGCCACCGCGTGGGACCGGTTGAGCTTGGTGGAGATCTGCACCGTGAGCTCGCAGGTGCGCAGCGCGCGCTCGGTGAGCTCGGTGTCGGGGGCGGCGGAGACGAAGTTGCCGCCGAGGGCGACGAAGACCCGTACCCGCCCGTCCCGCATGGCCCGGATGGTGTCCACCGCGTCGTGGCCGTGGGAACGCGGCGGCTCGAAGCCGAACTCCGCGCCGAGCGCGTCCAGGAAGGCGGCGTCGGGCTTCTCGTGGATGCCCATGGTCCGGTCGCCCTGGACGTTGGAGTGGCCGCGCACCGGGCAGAGTCCGGCGCCGGGGCGCCCGACGTTGCCGCGCAGGAGCAGGAAGTTGACGACCTCGCGGATGGTCGGCACCGAGTGGCGGTGCTGGGTGAGGCCCATGGCCCAGCAGACGACGATCCTCTCGGCGGCCAGGACCTCCTGGAACGCCTCCCGGATCTGCTGCGCCGGCAGGCCGGTGGCCTCCAGGACGTCGTCCCAGGACGTCTTGCGGGCCCGGTCGGCGAAGTCCCCGAAACCGTGGGTGTGCGCGGTGATGAAGTCGTGGTCGAGGACCTTGCCGGGGGCGTCGTCCTCCGCCTCCAGGAGCATGCGGTTGAAGGCCTGGAAGAGGGCCTGGTCGCCGCCGAGCCTGATTTGTAGGAACAGGTCCGTGAGTTGGGTGCCGCCGCCCAGCACGCCGGAGGGCCGCTGGGGGTTCTTGAAGCGCAGCAGGCCGGCTTCGGGGAGGGGATTGACCGAGATGATCCGGGCTCCCCGGTCCTTGGCCGTTTCGAGTGCCGAGAGCATCCGGGGGTGGTTGGTTCCCGGGTTCTGCCCGACGACGAGGATCAGGTCGGCCTCGTACAGGTCCTCCAGCCGGACGCTGCCCTTGCCGATGCCGATGGTCTCGGTCAGGGCCGAACCGCTCGACTCGTGGCACATGTTGGAGCAGTCGGGCAGGTTGTTGGTACCGAGGAGCCGGACGAAGAGCTGGTAGACGAAGGCTGCTTCGTTGCTCGCCCGGCCGGAGGTGTAGAAGGCCGCCTCGTCCGGTGAGTCGAGCGCGCGCAGCTCCCGGGCGACGACGGCGAACGCCTCGTCCCAGGAGACCGGCCGGTAGTGGTCGCTGCCGGCGGGGCGGTACATGGGGTGCGTGAGGCGGCCCTGCTGGCCGAGCCAGTAGTCACTGCGCGCGGCCAGGTCCGCCAGGGTGTGCTCGGCGAAGAAGCCGGGGCCGACCCGGCGCAGGGTGGCCTCCTCGGCCACCGCCTTGGCGCCGTTCTCACAGAACTCGGCACGGTGGCGGTGTTCGGGCTCGGGCCAGGCGCATCCGGGGCAGTCGAAGCCCGACTTCTGGTTGACGCTCAGCAGGGTGAGCAGACTGCGGCGGGCGCCCATCTGCGCCTGGGCGTGACGCAGGGAGGACGTGACCGCGGGGAGGCCCGCGGCGTGGTCCTGGGGCGGGCCCACCCGCAGACGGGAGTCGCCGGGGTCGTCGGCGGGTGCCTTGCGGACCATCGGCTAGCGCTCCGCGAGGTTCGCGCGGGTGCCGAGGCGGTCCTGGACCCAGTCGTGGAACTCGCCGATGTGGTGCTCGCTGGGCACCAGGACGCCGCCCTTGGCGTACAGCCGGGAGCTCATGGCCGGCTGGCAGCGCTCGCAGGCGTCGAAGTCCTGCCGGTTGACCCGGTCGAACAGCTCCACCGACCGGCTGACGTCCCGGCCGCTGTCCACCACGCCCTTCAGGTACAGCCAGTCGCACTCGACGATCGTGCGGTCGACCGCGACCGGGTACATCCGGTGGAAGATCACGTGGTCGGGGACCAGGTTGATGAACACCTGCGGGCGCACGGTGATGGCGTAGTAGCGGCGGTCCTG
>NZ_JBEZWN010000063.1:0-40996 GCF_040637495.1 Streptomyces sp. NPDC029044 | reverse complement strand
GTGTCCGCGAATGCGCCCGCCCCTGATGGTCACCGCCCGCGGGCGGTGACCATCAGGGCCGGCATGCCGCGTCAGGACTCGACGATCTTGCGCACGTTGTCCACGGAGCCGCAGCCGGCCTTCAGCTGACGCTCGCGCTCCTGCACGAACGCCCGGCCCAGCTCCTCACGGCGCTGCATCGCCACGTTCTCCCGCGCGCCGTTGAGGATGGTGCGCTCCTCCTCGTCGGCGTGGTGGGTGACGGCCTCCACCAGCTCTTCGAGCTTGGAGTCCCACTCGTCGGAGCCGACCTCCTCGACCTGGAGGAGCTCCAGGAGGGCCTCGTTGCCCTCGTCGTGCTCGTGCTCGCCGTGCTCGACCTCTTCGTCGTCGATGTTCTTGTACCGCTTCAGCGCCGGGTAGACCTCGGCCTCCTCGGCCTGCGCATGCGCGATCAGCAGGTCCGCGAACTCCCGCAGCGCACCCGCCCGGTCGTCCTCGACGCTGCGCATCCGCCGGAAGAGGTCTTCCATGCGCCGGTGGTCCTGAAGAATGAGTTCTACGACGTCTTGTGTATCGGCCATGGAAAAGGAACGCCTTTCCTGGGAGAGAATCGGGCCACTTTCGTTTACCCCATTCCTGACGTTTCGCTCGCCCCGGGCGCCGGTCTACCAGCGATACCAGCGGCCCTTACGGCCACCACTGTCCGCGGTGCGCATCACGAAGCCGAGCAGCCACAGGACCAGCACGATCACCGCGATCCACCAGAGAGCCTTCAGCGCGAAGCCCGCACCGAAAAGGACCAGAGCCAGCAGCAGGACGAGAAGCAGGGGAACCATAGTTATCAACCTCCGCTCCTCCGATTGCCCCATCAGCAGACGAACACGCAGTCGAATTTCAGTGTTTCTTCACATGCCTCACGGGCACTTGAACTCCTTTTGCCGGGGCGGCACGGGCCGGCCGGCGGGGCCGGGCCGACCCCGGTCTCGCGACCGGGGAAGCCGGCTCAGTCCCTGCCGACGACGATCACCTCGTCGTCGGCCGTCCACCGGCGTCGCCCGGCCTTGGGCGGGTTGACCCGCACGCCGTAACCCGGACTCGTCGAGGCGTCGTCGTGGCTGCGGTAGCCGATGGCGCACTCGCCGCGCTGCCGCGCCGCGGCCACGACCGTGGCGAAGGTCGTCTCACAGCCGGGCAGCACGTAGTCGCCGGCCGGCCGCAGGCGGATGCCGGTGCCGTCGGCCGAGAACAGTTCCTCGAACACCGCTGCGAGGTGCCGGTTCTGGGAGATCTGCGCCATCAGCAGGCCGATGAGCTTGCCGCTGATGATCACGTCTGCTCCGGGGCCCACCGGTGCCAGGGCCCGGTTGCGGTCGTCGACCAGCTCCGTGACGACGGGGAGTTCGCGTCCGGAGGCTTCCTCCAGCCGGCGCAGCAGCAGGAGGGTGACGAGCGTGCGGTTGTCCGGTTCGTCCGGCGGCTGCCCGGGAGCCGGGTCCTGGCCGAGCACGATCACGCTGTCGTAGGAGTGCACGTCCAGACCTCGCAGGGTCTCCGGACGCGTGGCGTCGCCGGGGTAAAGAGTCAGGGTCAGGTCGGTGCCGTGGTGCGCGCCGGTTTCGCTCACCTCCCGGACCGTCTCCTCGCCGCCGTCCGCCACCACGTCGACCGCCGATCCGGGCCGGGCCCGGCGGCGCAGCTGGTCGACCATGAGCGGCGCTCGGCGGTTCCAGCCCAGCAGGAGGACCCGCTCCGGCCGTGCGGGGGTCACGGGGCCGGACGCCATCGCCGCCTTCTCGACCGAGTCGGCGCAGTCGGCCGGCCAGACCGTGTCGTCGTCCCGGGAGATGACGACGAGCAGGTCGTCCTCGGCGAGGGGCGTGTGCGGCGGCGGGTTGAGCAGAGGGGTCTGGCCGCGCACGATCCCGACGACGCTCGACGTCGGGTAGGACAGCAGCGCGTCCCCGAACGGGCGTCCGGTCAGGGCTGGTTCGGCGACCAGGTAGAACTCGTCGCCGGCGAAGTCGAGGAGCTCCTGGTGGACGAGCGAGAGCCCGGGGCGCCGGGCGGCCTGGACGATCAGCCGGGCGGTGACGGTGTCACTCTCCAGCACGACGCCGCCCGGTCCGGCGGCGAGTGAGGCGGCCAGACGGTAACGGTCGTCCCGGACGGCGGCGACGACGGGCGGGGGAACGCCTTCCCCGGGCAGGGCGGCCCGCAGCGCCAGCAGGGTCTTGACGACCTCGGCATCGGCGTCCGGCTCGTCGCGCGGCAGGACCAGCACGACGCCCGCGGTCGCCGGGCTGGTCAGGGTGAGGACGGCCGGATCGGTGGTGGGGCCGCTGCGGCAGATCAGCCGCGTACGGCCGACGGGGCCCACCTTGGTGCTCAGGGCCTCCTCCATGGCGGTCTTGTCCCGGTCGGCCAGCACCGCCACCGCCGCGCGCCGCTGGTTGGCGTTGGCGGCCACCAGTTCGCTGACCACCGTGAAGACCTGCTCCGACCAGCCCAGGACCACGACGTGCCCGTGTTCCAGCACGGTGGAGCGGCCCCGTCGCAGCGCGGTGAGCCGCTCCGTGAGCGCCGTCGTGATCAGGCCGACGAGCGTCGAGACGTACAGCAGGGCGACCAGGGCGAGCAGCACCGACATCGTCACGCGCAGCGGCGTGCCGGTCGCCCCGCCCAGGCGCAGGGTCTCCCCCGTGAGGCGCCACACCTGTACCAGCCGGTCCGGCAGGGACTGCGGAGCGTGCGGGTCGGTCCACACCACAAGGGCGCTGGCCGGGACGACGACGGTCAGACACAGCAGCGCCATCCAGCCGACCAGGGCCGAGGCACCGCGGGTCAGCGTGCTGTCGAACCAGTAACGGGCCCGGTCGCCCAACTGAGTGCGCCGCTGCGCCACCCTTCCCCCTCCGTCGTCCCTGGCCCTCGGAGAGCAAGGTTGTACATACGCAGTCGCAGTGTGGAGGCTCGTTCGCGGCGGCGGACGCGGTTCGCCGCGCTTTCATCCCTTCGGGTTCGCCGGGCACGTCGTGGGCGGCGAACCCGCTGTGACGTGAGGGTTTTGCCCCTGATTCGCTCCTTAGGGGCAACGCCCGGGCGAACGGCGGCGGCCCGTCACGGCCGCCGTTACAAAGATCCCATGACTGATGATCACGCGATGGTGTGCTGTGAGGGTCGTTTCTCCCGGCGGGAGTTCGCGGCGGTGGCCGGCACGGCCACGGTGGCGACGGCCCTGGCCGGCGGTACCGCCACAGCCCTGTCCGCGCCGGCCGCACCGCTCGCCCCGGCCGTTCCCGGCGGCCGCGGCGCCGACTCCGACCGATGCCTCGCCGTCGCCCGTGCCCTGCTCGTCCTGGATTCCGACGACCGTCCGCTCGTTCCGCGCTACTTGCGCATCCTGAAAGACGGACTGCCGACGCGACGGACCCGCCCCAAGGACGTCCTCGTCATCGGCGCCGGCCCGTCCGGGCTGGTGACCGCCTGGTTGCTGAAGGAGGCGGGACACCGGGTGACGGTCCTGGAGGCCAACGGCAACCGGGCGGGCGGCCGCATCAAGACCTTCCGGAAGGGCGGCCACGAAGGCGCCGCGCAGCCGTTCGCGGATCCGGGCCAGTACGCCGAGGCAGGCGCGATGCGCATCCCCGGCAGCCATCCGCTGGTGATGGAACTCATCGACCGGTTCGATCTGAAGAAGCGGCGCTTCCACTACGTCGACGTCGACGAGGAGGGACGTCCCGCCGCGCGCACCTGGATCCACGTCAACGGCATCCGCACGCGGCGCGCCGACTACGCCCGCTCCCCCCGGCGCGTGAACCGGTCCTTCGGTGTCCCGAAGGCCCACTGGGACACGCCGGCCGCGGCAATCCTTCGTGCCGCGCTGGACCCCGTGCGCGATGAGTTCAGCTATGTCGGCCGGGACGGCAAGCGGGTCGACAAACCGCTGCCGGAGCGGCTGCGGGGCTGGGCGCGGGTGGTGAAGCGGTTCGGTGACTGGTCGATGTTCCGCTTCCTCACCGAGCACGCGGGGCTCGACGAGCGGACCGTCGACCTGATCGGCACCCTGGAGAACCTCACCTCACGTCTCCCCCTGTCCTTCATCCACAGCTTCATCGGCTCCTCCCTCATCAGCCCCGACACTCCCTTCTACGAGCTGGAGGGCGGCACGGCCGTGCTGCCGGACGCCCTGCTCGAGCGCGTGCGCGAGGAGGTGCGGTTCGACCGCCGGGTGACGCGCATCCAGTACCACCACCCCGACCGGCCGTCCGCGGACGGCGGGCACGTGCGGAGCAAGGGCCCGCACGTGTGGGTGGACACCGTGTCCGAGGGGCGCGACGGCCCGGTCGTGCGCGAGCAGTTCACCGCCGACGTCGCCGTGGTGACCGTGCCGTTCTCCGGGCTGCGCCATGTGCAGATCGACCCGCCGCTGTCCTACCGCAAGCGCCGCGCGGTCTGCGAACTGCACTACGACAGCGCGACCAAGGTGCTGCTGGAGTTCAGCCGCCGCTGGTGGGAGTTCGACGAGGCCGACTGGAAGCGCGAGCTGAACGCCGTCGACCCGGGCCTGTACGACGCGTACCGCACCGGCAAGGCCCCCGCGGACGGCAGCCTGCTCGGCGCGCACCCCTCGGTGCCCGGCGGGCACATCACGCAGGCTCAGCGCACCCACTACGCCGCGAACCGTGCGATCGGCCGGGACCAGCCGGAGGCCGCCGGTGTCGTGGGCGGCGGCTCGGTGTCGGACAACGCCAACCGCTTCATGTTCAACCCGTCCCACCCGGTCCCGGGCAGTGCGGGCGGTGTGGTCCTGGCGTCCTACAGCTGGGCCGACGACGCCCTGCGCTGGGACTCCCTGGACGACGAAGCGCGGTATCCGCACGCGCTGTGCGGTCTCCAGCAGGTCTACGGCCGGCGCCTCGAGGTGTTCTACACCGGGGCGGGGCGTACCCAGAGCTGGCTGCGCGACCCGTACGCCTACGGGGAGGCGTCGGTGCTGCTGCCCGGACAGCACACGGAGCTGTTGCCCGTCATTCCCGAGCGGGAGGGACCGCTGCACTTCGCCGGGGACCACACGTCCGTCAAACCGGCTTGGATCGAGGGGGCGTTGGAGTCGGCCGTGCGGGCCGCCCTGGAGGTCCACTCGGATCAGTGACCGTTGATCGGGGGCCCCGGCGCGCACGCGCCGGGGCCCCCGTGCGTCTGGCTCGCGCCCGGCGGCGCCCCCCGCGACCGCAATGACCAAAACCTCCGTTGCTTCCGGAAGGGAGACAGCCCTCAGCAGGCCAGGCACCATGTGGCCCACGTCACCCTCCCCCACAGGGCGTATCCCTACCCGCATCGACGTACCGACAGGTGGTGGCACTCGTGCGCCTGCGCACTCCCCTCGCCCTGCTCGGGGCCGCCGTGCTCGTGCTCGTCGGACCGCCGCTGCTGACGACCGGCAGCGGCTCCGAGACCGGCACACAGATCCCGGGCCTGCGTTTCATGGTCCCCAACACGCCCGGCGGCGGCTACGACATCACGGCCCGCACGGCCGCGAAGAACGCCGAGGACGCCGGACTCACCCACAACATCGAGGTGTTCAACCTGCCCGGGGCCGGCGGCACGGTGGGCCTCAGCCGGCTGGTGAGCGAGCACGGCAACGGCAAGCTCGCCATGTCCATGGGCCTCGGAGTCGTGGGCGCCGTCCGTTCCAACGACGCGCCGAAGACGCTCGGGGACACCACGCCGATCGCCCGGCTCACCGAGGAGCAGGACGTGGTCGTCGTGGCGAAGGACTCGCCGTACAAGACGATCGACGACCTGATCGGCGCCTGGAAGGAGAACCCCGGCAAGCTCCCGGTGGGCGGCGGCTCGTCCCCCGGCGGGCCCGACCACCTCGCGCCGATGCTGATGGCCCGGGCCGCGGGGATCCCCCCGAAGCAGGTCAACTACATCCCCTTCGACGGCGGCGGCGAACTGCTCGCCTCGATCCTCGGCAACAAGGTCGCCTTCGGTGTCTCCGGGGTCGGCGAGTACCTGGACCAGATCAAGGCGGGCGAGCTGCGGCTCCTCGCGGTCACCGGCCCCAAGCGCGTCGACGGGCTCGACGCTCCCACGCTGAAGGAGGCGGGCTACGACGTGAACTTCACCAACTGGCGCGGCATCGTCGCCCCGCCCGGCCTGAACGACGGGGAGCGCGACAAGCTCGTGCAGCTCGTCGAGGAACTCCACGACTCGGACGAGTGGCGCAAGTCCCTGGAGCAGAACGGCTGGGACGACGCCTTCCTCACCGGCGAGAAGTTCGGCGCCTTCCTCGACGCCGAGGACAAGCGCGTGGTTTCGGTGCTGAAGGAGCTGGGACTGTGACGACGCAGACCGACATACCCACCGCGGAGTCCGGCGGCGAGCGGCGCTCGTGGCTGCGGGAGCACTCCGAACTCGGCGTGTGCGCGCTGCTGCTGGCGCTGGGCGTCCTCGTCCTGACCGACGCGCTCACCATGGACGTCGACATCGCCCAGCGCGGCCCGGTCGGCCCGAAGACCGTGCCGATCGTGGTCGGCGCCGGCCTGCTGGTCATCGCCGCCCTGCTCGCCCTGGACGTGTTGCGGGGCGGCCGGGGCCAGGCCGAGGGCGGTGAGGACATCGACCTGTCCGAGCCCGCCGACTGGCGCACGGTGCTGCTGCTCGCCGGGGTGTTCCTCGGCGCGGCCGTCCTGATCGAACCGCTCGGCTTCCCCATCGCGGGCGCGCTGTTGTTCTGGGGCGCTGCCTACGCGCTCGGCAGCCGCCGGATCGACCGCGATCCGCTCATCGCCGCCGGGCTCTCCCTCGTCACCTACACCGTCTTCAACAACCTGCTCGGAGTGCCCCTGCCCGGCGGTCCGCTGATGGGAGTGCTGTGACATGGATGCCTTCAACTCCCTTCTGGACGGCTTCGGTACGGCCCTCACGCCGGTCAACCTCCTGTGGGCCGTGATCGGTGTGCTGCTCGGCACGGCGATCGGCGTGCTGCCGGGCATCGGCCCGGCGATGGCGGTCGCCCTGCTGCTGCCGGTGACGTACGGGCTCGACCCGATCGGCGCGTTCATCATGTTCGCCGGCATCTACTACGGCGCGATGTTCGGCGGCTCGACCACCTCCATCCTGCTCAACACGCCCGGTGAGAGCGCGGCGGTGGTGGCGGCCATGGAGGGCAACCCCATGGCCAAGTCCGGACGCGGCGCCCAGGCCCTGGCGGCGGCCGCCGTCGGGCACTTCGCGGGCGGCCTGATCGGCACGCTGCTGCTGGTGGCGCTCGCGCCGACGGTCGCGAAACTCGCCGTGGACATCGGCGCGCCGGACTACTTCGCCATCATGGTGCTGGCGTTCATCGCGGTGACCTCGGTGCTCGGCTCGTCCCGTATCCGAGGCCTCGCCTCCCTGCTGATCGGCCTCACTCTGGGCCTGGTGGGCCTGGACCAGATGACCGGCCAGCAGCGCCTGACGTTCGGCTCGCTCCAACTGGCCGACGGCATCGACGTGGTGATCGTCGCGGTCGGTCTCTTCGCGATCGGCGAGGCCCTGTGGGTGGCGGCGCACCTGCGGCGCAGACCGCCGGAGCCGATCCCTGTGGGGCGTCCGTGGCTGGGGCGTGACGACGTGAACCGGACCTGGAAGTCGTGGCTGCGCGGTCCGTTCATCGGGTTCCCGTTCGGCGCGATCCCGGCCGGCGGCGCGGAGATCCCGACCTTCCTGTCGTACGTGACGGAGAAGCGCCTGTCGAAGCACAAGGACGAGTGGGGCAAGGGTGCCATCGAGGGCGTCGCGGGTCCGGAGTCGGCGGCGTCGGCCTCGGCGGCGGGCACGCTGGTGTCGATGCTGACCCTGGGCCTGCCGACCACTGCGGTCGCGGCCGTGATGCTGGCGGCGTTCCAGCAGTACGGCATCCAGCCCGGCCCGCTCCTCTTCGAGCGCGAACCCGACCTGGTGTGGGGTCTGATCGCCTCGCTGTTCGTCGGCATGGTGCTGCTGCTCGCGCTGAACCTGCCGCTGGCGCCGGTGTGGGCGAAGCTGCTGCGCATCCCCCGGCCCTACCTGTACGCCGGGATCATGTTCTTCGCGGCGGTCGGCGCGTACGCGGCCGGCGGCGAGGTGATCGACCTGGTGATCCTGCTGATCATCGGCCTGATCGGCTTCGGGATGCGCCGCTACGGCCTGCCGGTGCTGCCCGCCGTGATCGGCGTGATCCTCGGCCCGAACGCCGAGCAGCAACTGCGGCGCGCCCTGCAGATCAGCGACGGTAGTGTGACGGGACTGGTCAACACGCCGTTCGCGGTGACCGTGTACGCGGTGATCGTGCTGCTGCTGGTGTGGCCGCTGCTCAGGAAGGCGGTGACGCGGGGCCGCGCCGAGGCGGCCTGACCCGGTCATCGCGGCGCCCGGTCCCGGGTGCCGTCCGGGAGGCGGATCTCCACCGCACCGGACACGGCGACCCGTACGCGCGTTCCTGAACCTCGCGCGTGCGGGTCGCCGTTCGGTCGCGGTCGGTCGCTGTTCGTCGTTCGGTCGCCGAGTGCCCCCGGATCGCCGTTCCCCACCGGATCCCGGCGGGGGCGGCAGGCGGTCGCTGCCGGGTCTCCGGCGGGGGCGGCAGGCGGTCGCTGCCGTGGTTGACCAGCCGTACGATCCCGTCGGCCGCGGTGGAGTGCAGCAGCCGGCCGGGGAAGGGACTTCGGGCCGGGCCTGGCCCGTCAGGCCGAGAGCATCCCTCTGCCGAGCCAGTCGGAGGAGTCCCGCACGCCGGGCAGGGCGAAGAAGTAGCCGCCGCCGGTCGGGGAGATGTAGTCGACGAGGGGCTCGTCGATCAGCCGGGTCTGCGTGGCCTCGAACTGCCGGTGCACGTCCTGCTGGTAGCAGCAGAAGACCAGCCCCATGTCGAGGTTGCCGACGTTGTCGACCCCCCGGTCGTAGTTGTACCCCCGGCGCAGGATCCGGGAGTTCTCGGTCTTCGTGGTGCGCGGGTTGGCGAGCCGGATGTGCGCGTCGAGCGGGATCGCCGTGCCGTGCGGGTCCTTGGCGTAGTTCGGGCTGTCGGTCTCCTCGGCACCGTCGAGCGGGGCGCCGGTGTCCTTGCGCCGGCCGAACATCAGCTCCTGCTCGGACAGCGAGACCCGGTCCCAGAACTCCACGAGCATCCGGATGATCCGGACGACCTGGTAGCTGCCGCCGGCCGCCCACGACGGCTCGCCCTGTCCCTCGCCGACCCACACCAGGTGGTCCATCTCGCGGGCCGAGTCGACGTCCGGGTTGACGATGCCGTCCTTGAAGCCCAGCAGGTTGCGCTGGGTGCCGCTGGGCCGGGGCACGTTCTGGAACCCGTCGACGCGCCACCGGATCTGCAGCGCGCCCCGGGTGTGCTTGGCGATGTCGCGCAGTGCGTGCAGCACGGTGTCCTGGCGGGCCGCGCAGATCTGCAGGGACAGGTCGCCGTGGCACTCGGCGGGGTTCAGGTTGTCGTTGGGGAAGGTACGCATGGGCGTGAGCCGGCGCGGCTTGGCCCGGGCCAGTCCGAACCGGTCGTCGAACAGGGAGGCGCCGACCCCCACGGTGACGGTGAGCGCGTCGGCCGGGACGACCGGTCCGAGGATGCCGTTGTCCGAGGGCGGGGCACCGACGCCGAGGTCCTCGGGCGTGCCTCCGGAGGTGAGGAAGCGGGCCCGTTCGGTGAGCGTCCGCAGCAACTCGGCCAGGTCCTTGCGGCCGTCGGCGATGACGTCGAAGGAGACGAACGCCGCGGCGGCCTGCGCGGGGGTGAGGATCCCGGCCTGGTGGGTGCCGTGGAAGGCCACCGGGGCGGCGCTCTGCTGCTCGGCCGCACGGGCTTGCGCGCCGCCGCTCCCGGCGACTGCGATTCCGCCCCCGGCCAGGACGGCCCCGGCCGCCCCGGCGCCCAGGGCCGTCTTCACGAAGGAGCGGCGGCCGGCGTGGGCGGGGCAGCCCGGCGGCGGCGTGTCGGCGGACGGCATCAGGGGTTCCCTTCGGAGTTTTCTGCGGTGTGGTTCCCTCGTCCGGCGCTCATGCGGACTTCCTGACTTCGAGCAGGTCCGGCACCGGCGAGAGGTCTTCGAGGAGCTGCCCCGTGGCCCCGTCGAGCCGCGCCTTCGCCGCACGGTCGAGCCGGTCGACGGGGGTCCAGCGAGCCCCGTGGCGTGCGGAGTCGAGCAGCTTCTGCAGTCGTGCGATGTCCGCGTCGACGGTGGGCAGCAGACGGGGGGCGCGCGTGGTGAGCAACGGCTTGAGTACGGCCAGCAGTTCGCGGGTGCCGGCGAGATTGGCGTCGGCGGTGGCCAGTCCCGTGCCGCTGCCCTGGTCGGTGTCGCCGGTCAGTTCGAACTGGAGGGTGTTCTCCAGGATCTCGTGGGCGCGCAGGGGCAGGTCGGAGGGATCGAAGTCCTGGTGCGGGAAGGCCTTGCGCAGTCCGGCACTGTCCTCGGCCAACTGCTGTGCCACACCCCTCAGTCCGGTCGCCGGCTCACCGTGCCACAGCCCGTACTCGATGCGGAGGAAGCCGGTGAAGTCCTTGTCGTGCACGCCGCCCGGCAGACCGTCGGGGCGCCCGTCGATCTTCTGGTCGAAGTCCTCGAAGGTGCCGTAGGCGGCGCCGAGGGAGGCGTAGGTGCGGTGGGCCGTCAGCCAGTCGGTGCGGGCGGTGTCCAGGCGCCCGGCGCGGATGTCGTCACTGAGCTTCCGGGTCTGGGTGACGAGGGTCGCCAACCCCCGGTCCACGTAGGCCCGGTACGCCGTGAGCGGTGCGGCGAGATCCCGCTCGGAGACGGGGACGACGGCGTGGGCTCCGGCGGCGCCGCCGACCCGGACCGCCTTCGAGGTGACGGCCTTTCCGTCGGCCGGCACACAGCGCCACGCGTACGTTCCGCCGGCCACGGTGGCGATCAGGTCCCGGGTGGTGCCGGGGGCCAGCCCTTCGATCTCGCCGTAGACCGCGTTCGATGAGGGGTCGATCAGATACACCTCGGAGGTCTGGTTCCCGGTGTTGTGCATCAGGAAGTCCTGCCGCCCGGGCTCGGGTGCGGTGAAGCCCTGCCCGCAGTCCGTTTCGGAGACGGCGACGGTCTCGCCGGCGGCGGGCTTGGGGTGCGCCAGGGCTACGACGAGGCCGGCCAGGAGGGCCGGGACTGCGACCACGGCGACGGGGATCAGCCAGGCGGGGCGGCGGCGGGCGGGCGCGGTGGTGAGCGTGGAGGGCGGCTCGGTGGCGGGGGGCGGGGCGGTCGATGGGGCAACCGGCGAGGCGGCCGATGAGGCAGCCACACGCTTCGCGCCCGCGACCGCCCCATCGACACCGGTGCCCTTACGCCGGCCGGCACCGACTGAGGCGCCCGCACCCGACTGCTCCCGTACTCCCCGCACGAACAGCGTCATCACCAAGGCCAGATACCCGACGTACCCGGTCACTTGGAGCCAGGTCATCGCCGGAGTCAGATTGAGAACGCCTTGGAGCAAGGTGCTGTACCAGGCTCCGGCGTCGACGCTGCCGCTCAAGTCGAAGGCGTAGGCCGTCCCGCCGGGCAGGACCGCGCCCTCCTGGAGGTCGCGCAGCCCGTAGCCGAGCACGCCGGCCGCGATGACGATGAGCACCACGCCCGTGGCGGTGAAGAAGCGGGTGAGGTTGATGCGCAGGACCCGCCGGTACAGCCCCCAGCACAAGGCCGCGGCCAGGACGAGACCGAGGCCGGCGCCGGTCAGGGGCCCGGCCGACTCGTTCGCCGCGCGGGCCGTCGTCCACAGGAACAGCGCGGTCTCCAGGCCCTCGCGCCCCACCGCCAGGAAGGAGGTGAGGACCAGGACACCGGCGCCCATGGTCAGGGCCTCGGTGACCTTCTCCTTGATCTCGCCCGCGAGATGGCGGGCGGACCGCCGCATCCAGAACACCATCGCGGTGACGAAGGCGACCGCGACGACACTCAGGGCTCCCCCGAAGGCCTCCTGCGCGCTGGTGGACAGGGAAGCCGCGGTGAAGGTCAGCACCGCGCCGAAACTCATCGACAGCGC
This sequence comes from Streptomyces sp. NPDC029044, assembly GCF_040637495.1. Lineage (NCBI taxonomy): Bacteria > Bacillati > Actinomycetota > Actinomycetes > Kitasatosporales > Streptomycetaceae > Streptomyces > Streptomyces sp. NPDC029044. The sequence continues at coordinate 28,984 of NZ_JBEZWN010000063.1, read as the reverse complement.
GATCGCCGCCAGCACCCCGGTCCACACCTGCGGCAGCCGCGACCTGGCCCCGGCCCGCACGAGGGTGGCGACCAGCACGGAGACGATGAGCCCGGCCTCCAGTCCTTCCCGCAGCCCGATCAGAAAGCTCGGAAACGCGTCGTCCCACATGTACCGCAGCCCTCCCGGCCCCAACGCCCGGCCCCGCACGAGCGGGTTAGCCAAGGCATGCCTTACCGACGCCGACCATCATGGACTCGGCTCTCTGGGCATCCGGTCACGAATGCCTCATGACCCGGCAAAAGTCCTGGCGGTTTCCGGCCGACGGGCGGGGCGCTGCTGCTGGATGGGCCCCAGGACCGCGACCCGGCCGGCACCGCCGCCGCCGGACTCTCCCTCCCTTCGGATCTCCCGGCCCCCCCCCCCCCGCGAACGCCACACCTCTTGACGCGTCAATGACAACAATGGCTTGATGAGGTGGGAGCGCTCCCACCTCTCAAGGGAAGGGACCACCATGCACAGAACCCCCCACTCGTCCCCGCACTTGCGCATCGTGTCCGTGCTCAGTCTCCTGGCCGCCCTGCTTCTCCCCCTCGGCATGACGTACGCGCCGGGCGCCCTGAGCGCGCCCAGGGCGGACCCCGTACGCGTCATGCCGCTCGGCGATTCGATCACCGGCTCGCCGGGCTGCTGGCGGGCCGTGCTGTGGAACCGGCTGGTCAACAGCGGTTACCGGAACATCGACTTCGTCGGCACCCTCCCCCCGCAGGGCTGCGGACAGGCGCACGACGGGGACAACGAGGGGCACGGCGGCGAACTGGTCACCAGCGTGGCGGACCAGAACCTGCTGCCCGGCAGGCTTGCCTCCACCCGTCCGGACATCGTTGTCATGCACTTCGGCACGAACGACGTGTGGAGCAGCATCGCTCCCGACCGCATCCTCGCCGCCTACACCAAGCTCGTGGGGCAGATGAGGGCCTCCGACCCGGACATGCGGATCCTCGTCGCACAGCTCATCCCCATGAACCCGAGCAGCTGCGCCGGCTGTGCGCAGCGGGTCGTCGACTTCAACGCGCTGATTCCCGGCTGGGCCCGGGCGACCGGCACCGCCCGCTCCCCCGTCACCGTCGTCGACCAGTGGACCGGCTTCAGCACGGCCGCCGACACCTACGACGGCGTGCACCCCAACGCCTCCGGCGACGACAAGATCGCCGCCCGCTGGTTCCCGGCCCTGTCGGCGGTTCTCGACGCCGGCGTCCCGCCGGATCCGGGCGACCCGGGCGAGGACCCCGCGGCCTGCACCGCGCGTTTCCGGGCCCTCTCCTCCTGGCAGGGCGGGTACCAGGGCGAGGTGACGGTGACGAACACGTCGGATTCCGCCGTCCGCGGCTGGACCGCGACCGTCGTACCGGCGCACGGAGCGCGTCTCACCCAGCTCTGGAACGGCAGCCTCACCACGGCCGCCGACGGCACGGCCACCGTAGGGAACGCGGCGTGGAACGGCACCCTCGCTCCCGGCGCGAGCGCCACCTTCGGCTTCGTCGCCACCGCCCCGGCATCGGCCGGCCCCCCGGCGGCGGCCGTCACCTGCACGGGGACGACACCGGCCGCGTAACGGCCGCGCCGGGCCGGACCCCCCCCCGGTGGACGGACCTCTCCGCACCGAGCCCGACGGCAGGGCCCGTGCAGCACGGCCGCACGTCCGCACCGCAGCACGGCAGCACGGCAGCACGGCAGCACCGCAGCACCGCAGCACGGCAGCACGACAGCGCGACCGGCAACGTGCCCCGACCGACCCCCACTCATGGAGCCGTCATGAGACTCCGCCCCACCCCCGCCCCTGCACGCCTGGCCACGGTGGCCGCCACCCTGCTCGCCCTCTTCCTGTCCTTCCTCGTCCTCACCCCGCCGGCCCAGGCCGCCCCCACCGGCTTCCGGGTGCAGAACGGCCGGCTGCTGGAGGCCGGCGGGAACGACTTCGTGATGCGGGGCGTCAACCACGCCCACACCTGGTATCCGGACCGGATCAGTTCCCTCGCCCACATCAAGGCCAAGGGCGCCAACACCGTTCGCGTGGTCCTCTCCAACGGTGACCGCTGGACCCGCAACGACGTCGCCGACGTGACGAACGTGGTCTCCCAGTGCAAGCAGAACCGGCTGATCTGCGTCCTGGAGGTGCACGACACCACGGGCTACGGCGAGCAGAGCGGAGCGACCACCCTCTCCCGCGCTGCCGACTACTGGATCAGCGTGCAGAGCGCCCTGGCCGGCCAGGAGGACTACGTCATCGTCAACATCGGCAACGAGCCGTACGGCAACACCGGCTACACGGCGTGGACGGCCGACACCAAGGCCGCGATCCAGAAGCTCCGCACCGCCGGGTTCGACCACACGATCATGGTCGACGCGCCCAACTGGGGCCAGGACTGGGCGTTCACGATGCGCGACAACGCCGCCTCGGTCTTCGCCGCCGACCCCGACGCCAACACGGTCTTCTCGATCCACATGTACGGGGTCTTCGACACCGCCGCCGAGATCACCGACTACCTGAACCGCTTCGTCACATCGAAACTGCCCGTCGTCGTCGGCGAGTTCGGCCACGATCACTCCGACGGCAACCCCGACGAGGACACCATCCTGGCCGTCACCCAGCAGCTCCGCCTCGGCTACCTCGGCTGGTCCTGGAGCGGCAACGGCGGCGGGGTCGAGTACCTGGACATGGTCACGAACTTCGACCCGAACCAGCTGACCAGCTGGGGCCGGCGTCTCTTCGACGGCGCGAACGGCATCGCCGCGACCGCAAAGGAGGCCGCGATCTACTCCGGCAACGGCGGCGACACCACTCCCCCGACCGCTCCCGGCACCCCGACCGCCTCGGGGGTGACCTCCTCGTCGGCCACCCTGACCTGGGCCGCCGCCTCCGACGCGACCGGCGTCACCGGCTATGACGTCGTGCGGATCAGCGGCGGCACCGAGACGGCCGTCACCAGCAGCACCCGCACCACCGCCACCCTCACCGGCCTGTCCCCCGCCACCTCCCACACCTTCGCCGTCTACGCCCGCGACGCCGCCGGCAACCGCTCGCCCCGCTCGGGCACGGTGACGGTCACGACCTCTCCCGGCGGCTCACCGTCGGACTGCGGCGTCGGCTACCGGGTTACGGGCAGCTGGCCGGGCGGATTCCAGGGCGAGATCGTCCTCCGCAACACCGGCACATCGGCGATCAACGGCTGGACGCTGCGCTGGACCTTCCCGGACAGCCAGCGCATCAGCAACCTGTGGGGTGGCACGGCGACCCAGAGCGGTTCCGAGGTGAGTGTCGCGGCCGCCTCGTACACCGCGACGATCCCCGCGTCGGGCTCTGTCACGCTCGGCTTCACGGCCACCCGGTCGGCCGCGAACCCCAGCCCGACGGCCTTCACGCTCAACGGCGCCGACTGCTCCGTGAGCTGACCGCGCCCTCCCGCGACGGTGCCGCCGGGCTCCGGCCCGGCGGCGCCGCCGCTGCTGTGATCCGCGCTACACCGCACGGGAAAGCGGTTTACGTCGTTCCGCAGTGGTCAGGCGGCGGGGATGTCGCACCGGCACCCCACCGCCGCACCCCCGGCACCCCGCGCAGGCACCCGTCCGGGTTCCCCGGACCCCGTGCGGGAGGCGTGATGAGCGAGGACACCCTGCGCATGCGCGCGGTCACGACCGGCGGGACGGAACGGAGAGCGTCGCAGCCCGTGCCGGAACCGGCCGGCCGGCGGGACGCGTTCTTCGACAACGCCAAGTACCTGGCGATCGTGCTGGTGGCGATCGGGCACGCCTGGGAGCCGCTGCGGGACGGCAGCCGGGCGGCCGGCGCGCTCTACATGGTGGTGTACGCCTTCCACATGCCGGCGTTCATCGTCATCTCCGGCTACTTCTCACGCTCCTTCGACGCGAGCCCGGGGCGGATCAGGCGCCTGGTCACCGGGCTCGCGGTGCCGTACGTCGTCTTCGAGACGGCGTACACCTTGTTCACCCGGTGGACCGACCAGGAGCCGGACCGGCCGGTCAGCCTGCTGGACCCCCTCTACCTGACCTGGTTCCTGGCCGCCCTGTTCATCTGGCGGCTGACCACACCGATCTGGCAGCGCGTGCGGTGGCCGCTGCCCATCGCCCTCGCGGTCGCGATGCTGGCGACCCTTTCACCGTCCATCGGCAACGACCTCGATCTCCAGCGCACACTGCAGTTCCTGCCGTACTTCGTCCTCGGCCTGCTGCTGCGGCCCGAGCACTTCCGCCTGGTGCGGCGCCGTACGGCACGGATCGTCGCGGTGCCGGTCTTCGCCGGCGCGCTCGCGGTGGCCTACTGGGCGGTGCCGCGGATGAGCGGCGCCTGGTTCTACCACCGCGACAGCGCCGAGGAGCTCGCCGCTCCCTCCTGGTACGGGCCGGTCATGACGCTGGCGACCTTCGGCTGCTCGCTGGTGCTGGTCGCCTGCTTCCTCGCCTGGGTGCCCGGCCGCCGCACCTGGTTCACGGCGCTGGGCGCGGGCACGCTCTACGGCTACCTGCTGCACGGCTTCGTCGCACAGGGGTCCAAGTTCTGGGGCTGGTACGAGCCCGCGTGGGTGCACCGGCCCCTGGGCGAGATCCTCGTGACGGTCGCCGCCGCGGCGCTCGTGACGGTCCTGTGCACCCCACCGGTGCGGCGGGTGTTCCGCTGGGTGATGGAACCCGACATGGCGTGGGCGTTCCGCCGGGACGCGGGCGACCAGGCACGGGAGCGGAACGCCGTACGGGCGTGAGCGCCCCCCTCTCACGACTCCGGGACGAGCCGGATCAGCAGCGCCCCGGGCGTGCGCGGCACGGACACCGTCAGCCCCTTCCCGTCCCAGACGGCCCGGCCTGCGTCCGGTGACGACGGGTGCAGGATCTCCGCCCGGGCGGCCCGGCCCGCCAGATGCCGGACGGGGAGGTGGACTTCGCCCTGCCCGCCGCGCCGCCAGACCGACAGGTACGCCGTGCCGTCGCCGGGGTCCCGCAGCCCCAGGGCCAGCCACTCGTCCGACCAGCCGGGCAGGCCCAGCGGCCAGAACGGCAGGGCCCGGGCGAGGTCGCCGCGGATCGACTTGTAGACGTTCACGGCGTCCCGCACCAGGGCCCGCTGGTGGTCCGACATGCGGTTCAGGTGACCGGAGAGGTGGATGCGGCCGAGGAGGGCCCCGCCGAGGGTCCAAGTGATCAGGTCGTCTTCGTACTCGGGCTGGGGGTAGGCCCAGACGGCGCCCTGCTCGGGCGGGACCACGGTCGGCGCCGATGCGGCGATGGGCGGGTAGCTCAGGGGGTCCTGCTGGTCGCTGGTGGACTGGAGCTGGGCGACGGCCAGGGTGGCGCCGTCCATGCGCATGCCGCCGGAGGCGCAGTTCTCCACGACGAGGCCCGGGTGGCGGTCCAGGACTCCGGCGAGCCAGTCAAGGTAGGCCTGGGCGTGGCCGAGCAGACCCGCTCCCGGTGCGAGATCGCCGGGGGCCTGGGTGCCGGGGTCGACGACGATGTTGTAGTCCAGCTTGAGGTAGCCCACGCCCCAGTCGCCGGCGATCCGGTCGACGGTCTTGTCGAGGTGGGCGCGGGCTGCCGGGTGCCGCAGGTCCAGCTGGTGGCGGCCCTGCTCGGTGAGGCGTACGCCGTCGCGCTGGAAGAACGCCTCGGACGGCAGCTCGGCCGCGACCGGGCTGCGCACCCCGACGACCTCCGGCTCCAGCCAGAGCCCGGGCACCATGCCGCGCTCCCGGATCCGGTCCAGGACGGACCGGATGCCGCCGTCGGGGAAGCGGCGCGGAGAGGGCTGCCACGCGCCGACGCTGTCCCACCAGCCCCGGGTGTCGTCGTCGTACCAGCCGGAGTCGATGCAGAAGTACTCGGCGCCCGCGTCGGCGGCGGCGTCGATCAGCGGCAGCAGTCTGGCCGTGGTCGGGTCGCCCATGAGGGTGTTCATGTAGTCGTTGAAGACGACGGGGAGGGCGCTGTGGTCCGGGTGCGGGCGGCGGATCGCCCGGCGGTAGGAGGTGAGGGCGCCCAGCGCGGCGTCGAGGTCCGGGCCGAGGGCCAGGGCACCGGGGACGGTGGTGAACTCCTCGCCCGGTTCGAGGCGGATCCGCCACTGGTGCTCCGCGTCCGTGGGGCCGTTGAGCGCCAGGTAGGTGCGGTGCGCGTGTTCGCCGAGGTCCCAGCGCCAGCCGGCCGGCGACTCGACCTGCCACGCCCAGGCCCGGCCGCCGCCCCGCTCGGTCAGCGCACCCATGGCCAGATGGCCGTCGGTGGGCCAGCTGCCGCGCCCGGTGAGGGCGAGGGCGGCCCGGCTGTCGTGCTCGTGGGCGGCCGTGTTGATGTCGGCGACGGACGCGCGCAGCGGCTCGGAGTACCAACGGCACTCGGCGAGCCAGTCGTTGCGGGCCCGGTGCACGTCCAGGGCGTCGGGGGCGGGCAGGCCGCCGAGCAGCAGGCTGCTGACGGACTGGACGACCAGGGGCGCACGGCCGTCGTTGCGGAGCCGGACCCGGGAGCGCAGGACGGGCAGGCCGGTGGGGGAGGTGAGTTCGACGAAGGCAGTCAACCCGGTTGCCGGGTCGTGGAGTTCGGCGGTGAGCCACTCCCAGCCGTCGCGGCTGCCGGTCAGGTGGTTCCGGTAGGCGAGCCGCGTACCGAAGGCCGTGCCGGTGAAGCGGGGGCCGGACCAGCCGCTGCCGTGGCCGAGGGCGGTGAGTTCCACCAGCGGGAGGGCTGAGTGCGGGTCGGCGCGGTGATCGTCGCCGGGGTGCGCCAGCCGGACCAGCCGCAAGGTTCCGTCGGTGGCTACGGCGAACCGGGCGTCGAGGCTCTGATGCGCCCAAGTGAACTGGTTCTGCCGCTGGTTGGAGGCCATGTGCGCCGCATCCGCCGTGCCGGTCAAGGTGCTCCCCCTCCTGGCCCCGCCCCGTTGCCGGGGAGCGGAGGTCCGCGTGAATCCCTCGTTGCGGTCTCTTGACGACCCAAGTGTGACCGGTCACAATCCTCGCATGAATGTGACCGGTCACACAAGGCGCCCGGCGAGCATCAGAGACGTCGCCACGGCCGCCGGGGTCTCGTACCAGACGGTCTCCCGGGTCATCAACGGCCATCCCAGCGTCCGGCCGGCCACCCGCGAGCGGGTGCTGGCCGCCATCGAGGAGCTGGGCTTCCGGCGCAACGCCACCGCCCTCGCCCTGGCCAGCGGGCGCACCCGCACGGTGACCGTGCTCACCGCGAACACCACCCACTACGGCTACGCCTCGATCCTCCAGGGCATCGAGGAGTCGGCCCGGGCCGCGTCCTACGCCGTCGGGATCGGGGTGCTGGAATCCGCCGAGGACGCGGCCGTCGCCGCCGAAGTGCAACGGGCGGCGGACGCGGGCGGCGGGATCGTCGTGATCGCCTACGATCCGGCCGGTGTGCGGGCGCTCGGAGCGGTGCCCGACGGGCTGCCGGTGGTGGGCGTGGTGGAGACCCCGGCGAGCCCGCCCGGCGGCGAGAGCCCGTGGGTGTGGACCGACGACCGTGAGGCCGCCTACCAGGCGACCCGGCATCTGCTCTCCCTCGGCCACGAGACCGTGCACTACGTCGCCATCCCCTCCAGCACCCGCCGCACCAGCGCCCGCACCAGCGGCTGGCGGCAGGCACTGAAGGAGGCGGGCGCCCCGGAACCCCGCCCGGTCCAGAGCAGTTGGGGACCTGCGGGCGGCCACGCGGCGGCGCTGAAGCTGGCCAGGGACCCGTCCGTCACCGCGATCCTGTGCGGCAACGACGACCTCGCGCTCGGCGTGCTCCGCGCCCTGCACGAGACGGGTCGCGCGGTGCCGGGCGAGGTGAGCGTGGCCGGGTTCGACGACGCCCCGCACTCGGCCTTCCTCACCCCGTCCCTGACGACCGTGCGTCTGGACTTCACCGGCCTCGGCCGGGCCGCGTTCGCCCTGCTGCACGGTGCGCTGGAGGAGTCCGCGCCGGTCGCCCCGCATCCCGTGTCCGTGCCGGAACTGGTGGTGCGCGAGAGCTCGGGCCCGCCGCCCTCCGGCACCTGAACGTCCCCTGTGAGCTCCGCAGTTGTGAGTCCCGCTCCCTGAACCGAACCGCCCGCTCGGAAAGGCACGAGATGAACAGAAGAGTTCTCCCCGCCCTGGCACTGATATGTGCCGCGGGACTGGCCGCCACCGCGTGCAGTGACCCCACGGCCGGGGACGACGCCGGTTCGGACGACGCCGGGCGGACGGCGGTGAACCCGACCGCACGGCTGGACGGCGTGAAGCTGACCATGTGGACCGCGCAGAACACGGTCAACGCGCCGAAGCAGGTCATAGACGCCTTCGAGAAGGCCACCGGAGCCCAGGTGGACACCCAGGCCATCCCGGACCTCTACGAGCAGAACGTGCCGACGAAACTGGCCTCCGGCGACCGCCCCGACCTGATGTTCTGGCAACCGTCCATCTCAACCCTGCCGTTCATCCAGCCGCAGCAGAACCTGCTCACGCTCGACGGCGAACCCTGGGTCTCCCGGCTCGGCGAGACGGAGAAGTCCCTCGGTGTCATCGACGGCAGGCGCTACGCGGCGATCGTCACCAGCCCGGCCATGCTCGGCGTCTACTACAACAAGGACGTCTTCCGGCAGGCGGGCATCGCCGAGAAGGACTTCCCCCGCTCCTACGACGAGTTGCTCGCCCTCGGCCACAAGGTCGCCGACAAGACCGACGCGGCCGCCTTCTACGAGGCCGGCGGCGACAAGTGGCCGCTCCAGTGGCAGATGCAGGTCCAGCTCACCGACCTGGACCGGCAGTGGTGGGCGGACCTGAACGCCGGCAAGAAGAAGTGGACCGACCCGGTCGTGGTCGGCGCGATCAAGAAGTACAAGGACAAGCTGCTCGGCGCCGGGCTCGCCCAGAAGAACTACCGCACGGGCACGTTCACCGGGCAGGCCGACGCCCTGTGGAAGGGCGAGGCCGGCATGGTCCTCAACGTCACCTCCTTCCAGAGCCAGTTGCAGGCCAAGTACTCCACCGCGGAGATCGACAAGAGGATCGGCTGGTTCCCGGTCGCCAACTCCTCGGCGACCGGCCTGTACTCCCCCGACCAGACCAACGGGGTCGTCGCCTTCAAGACGGGTGACGAGAAGCGGCAGGACGCGGCCCGGCAGTTCCTCGCCTTCTGGCTCGGTCCGGACTACCCGGACTACATCAAGGCGATGAAGATCCCGTCCGTGCAGCCGTCCGTGCCCACCCCCGGCGGGCTGCCCGAGACGTCCAAGGCGCAGGTCGCGGCCCTGCCGAAGGCCATCGGCGTGTTCCAGGCCAAGGCCATCGTCGCGCCCGACACCCACCTGTACCTGGCCGACATGATCTTCGGCAAGAAGAGTCCGCAGCAGGTCGCGCAGGCGATCCAGGACCAGTTCGCGCAGGTGGCCAAGGCCCAGGGCGCACCCGGGTTCTGACGATGGCGGACACGGTCGTACGGACACGCAAGCAGCCATCGGCAGCCGGCACGCCCAGGGGCGCGGGGCGGATCCCGCGCGCCGCGGTGCACCACCCCTGGTGGTTCGCGCTCCCCGCGCTCGCCGTCTTCGCGGGGTTCTTCCTGGTGCCCAACCTGCTCAACTTCTACTACCCGTTCACCGACTGGTCGTCGTACCACGCGGACATCGCCTTCACGGGTCTGGACAACTTCCGGACCATCGCCGAGGACGGTTCGCTGCTGCGCGCGATCCGCACGACGCTGGTGTACGCGCTGCTGGCGGCGCTGTTCCAGAACGGCTTCGGGCTGATGCTGGCGCTGCTGCTGGAGGACGACAGCCGCTTCAACCGGTTCTTCCGGGCGGTCTTCTTCCTGCCGGTGCTGATCTCGGCCCTCGCGACCGGGTACGTCTTCCAGGCGCTCCTCGACCAGGACGGAGCCGTCAACTCCGTGCTGGACACGGACATCCCGTGGCTGGGCTCGACCACCTGGACGCTGGTGATCGTCACGCTGATCCACGGCTGGAAGTGGATGGGCCTGGCCATGCTGATCTATCTCGCGGGACTGAAGGGCATCCCGGGCGACATGCTCGAAGCCGCCCGGATCGACGGTGCCGGACCATGGCGGACGTTCTGGTCGGTGCGCTGGCCGATGCTCGCGCCGGCCGTCACCTTCAACGTCACCACGGCGCTGATCGGTTCGATGAACACCTTCGACATCGTGCAGGCCACGACCGGCGGCGGGCCCGCGGCCGCCACCGAGGTCTTCAACATCTACATGTTCCGGATCTTCGGGCAGGGGCTGTACGCCCAGGCCTCCGCGATGAGTCTGGTGCTCTTCCTGGTCGTGGTGGCCGTGGCGATCCCACTGGTCGTGGGGCTCCGGCGAAGGGAGCAGATGCTGTGACCCCGGTGTGGCGCTACGGCCGTCCCGCCCTGGTCCTGCTGCTGGCGGGGCTGGCCGTGGGCGTGCCGCTGTGGCTGGTCGCCGTCACCTCGGCCAAGCCGCAGGCGGAGGCGATCGACCCGAACCTGGACCTGCCCCGGCACTGGCAGCCCGCCGCCAACTACGCGGACGCCCTCGCCGAGGGCGAGATGCTGCGCGGCTTCCTCAACTCCCTGCTGGTCGTGGTGCCTTCCGTGATCCTGGTGCTGGTTCTGGGCGCGGGCGCCGCCTGGGTGTTCGCGCGCCGGAAGTCGAAGCTGGTGTCGGCGGCGTACGCGCTGTGCATCAGCGGGCTGCTGCTGCCGCCCGCCGTCATCACCATCGTGATGGAGCTGCGCCAACTGGGCCTGGCCGGCACCCGGCCCGGCATGATCGCCGTCTACACCGGCATGTACCTGTCGACGTCGATCTTCTTCATGACGGGCTTCATCCGCGCCATCCCCATGGAACTGGAGGAGGCGGCCCGGATGGACGGGGCGACACCGTCGCGGATCTTCTGGCGGATCGTCCTGCCGCTGCTCCGGCCGGTCATCGCCACGGCGACGATCATGGTGATGCTCTACGCCTGGAGCGACGTCTTCTACGCGTTCTTCGTCCTCGGCGGCGGAGACCGGGCGACCCTGCCGCTCAACCTCTACCAGGTCGCCGGCGCCCAGCTCTACCTCAACAACTGGCACCTCGTCTTCGCGTACGTCGTGGTGATGAGCCTGCCCATGGTCGCCGTGTTCCTCGTCGGCCAGCGAAAGATCGTGTCCGGAATCACCAGTGGAGCCGTCAAGTGACTGGAGGTCCAGCAGCGTGATCACCCCCACCCGCACGAGATCCCGTACCCGAACCGCCCTGATCACAGCACTACTTGGAGCAGCCGCCATGGCAGCCACCCTTCCCGCGGCCGGTCCCGCGACAGCCGCGGCCGATCCGCAGCGCCTCACCGTCGACCTCGACGCCTCCGAGGGCCCGGTGATGCTCGGCGCCAACGGCTCCCTCTACGGGCTCAGTGACGAAGGCGTGCCCAGCGACGCGGTGATGGAACCGCTGAAGATCACCAGCATCTCGCAGAAGCCGGAGGGCGGCGCCCAGCACCCCAACGGCGACGCGCTCACCGTCTCGAAGTCGTTCTTCCGCACCGGCGGCGGCGAGATCAACGTGATGATGCAGGACATCTACGCCAAGTGGCCGTACGAGGACCTCGGCATCGACGACTACCTCCCCAAGGTCGACAAGATCGTCAAGGAGATATCGGCCGACCCGAACAGCGACCGCTTCGTCTACATCCCGTTCAACGAGCCCGACCAGATCTGGTACAAGCTCGACGTGAAGGACCAGGCCCAGTACGAGAAGAACCGCGACCGGTTCTTCAAGGACTGGAAGACGGTGTACCAGCGGATCCGCGCGATCGACCCGGACGCGCGCATCGCCGGACCCAACGAAGCCGCCTATCACACGCGCCTGTTGAAGGACTTCCTCGCCTTCACCAAGCGGGAGAACGTCGTTCCCCAGGTGATGACCTGGCACGAGCTCGGCTCCGGCTCCCTGCGCGACTTCCAGGCGCATTACGACGACTACCGCCGGCTGGAGCGCGAGGCGGGCATCGCCCCCCTGAAGATCAACATCGACGAGTACGCCAACCGCCGCGACCTGTCCGTGCCCGGACAGCTCGTGCAGTGGGTGTCGATGTTCGAGCGCAACAAGGTGTTCGCCAACATGGCGTACTGGGACGCCGCCGGCAATCTCAGCGGCCATGTGGTGCGCTCCAACATCCCCAACGGCGGCTGGTGGCTGTTCCGCTGGTATGCGGGCCTGACCGGGAACACCGTGAAGGTGACGCCGCCGCAGCCGAACACCGTCGACACCCTCCAGGGGCTCGCCTCCCTGGACTCCACCCGCCGCCAGGCCCAGGTGCTGCTCGGCGGTGCGGACGGCGACTCGGACGTGGTCGTGCAGAACGTCCCCCGCTCGGTCTTCGGCCGTACGGTCACCGCGACGGTCGCCGAGGCCGCCTGGTCCGGATACGAGGGGCAGCACGCGGCTCCGCGGGTCCTGGCCCGCACCAAGGTGAAGGTCGCGGACGACGGTTCGGCGACGGTCCCGCTGCGCGGCCTGCACAAGATGTCGGCGTACCGGATCGTCCTCACCCCCGGTGGCTCGGGCACCCCGGCCGCCGCCTCCGTGCCGTGGTCGGCGTCGTACGAGGCCGAGGAAGCCGCCGTCACCGACGGCAAGGTCTACACCCAGGGCACGGTGAGCAACGCCAACGGCTACGCCGCCTCCGGCACCAAGGACGTCGGCTCCCTCAACCAGCCGGGCAGCAAGGTCGCGTTCACCGTGGACGTGCCGAAGGACGGCGCGTACGAGCTCGCGATCCTGTACGGCAACCAGTCCGGCGGCCCCGCCACGCAGAAGCTGAGCGTCGACGGCACCGAGCCGGTGACGGTCACCTACCCCTCCACCGAGAACTGGACCTACCGCGCCAGGAAGGACCTTCGCGTCCAACTGACTTCAGGAAAGCACCAGTTGGTGCTTGCCAAGGGCGACGCCGAGGTCACGCTCGACCGGATCGACCTGACGGGCGACACCGGCGCGGCCTCCGCGTCGTACGAGGCCACCCTGGCGGACATCGGCGGCAAGCCGTCGTACGACTACTCGTCCTCGGCCGGTGTGGGCACGGGTGCCCTGGTGCTGCGCTCCGGCGACAAGGCCGTCTTCGACGTGTACGCGCCCCGTGACGGCTACTACACGGTGACCCCGCGCACCTCGGCGGTGGTGCGGATCGCCGTGCACGGTGAGAAGGTCACGGCGGCGCCCGGCCGCCCGCTGCGGCTGTACCTCGTCGCGGGCAACAACCGGGTCGCCATGACGTCGGTCCACGCCGCAGTCCGCTCCCTCGACGTCTCCGGCGACGGCTCGGCGTCCGGCACGCTCTCCTACGAGGGGGCGTCGGCCACGCTCGCGGGTGGCGCGAAGCTCGTCGACAGCCCGCACGCGTCCGCCGGCTCCTCCATCGGGTGGCTGGGCAACAGCCCCTCCAGCACCGCCGAGTTCACGGTGACCGCGCCGAGGTCCGGCCGCTACATGCTGGTCGTCCACTACGCCCACAACGACCGCCGGGACAACGGCCATGCCTACAACACGGACATCATGTCCCGTACGGCGGACATCAGGGTCGGGGACGCCGCACCGCGGAAGGTCACCTTCAAGAACACCTGGAGCTGGGACGACTACTGGACGGTCGGCGTCCCGGTCGATCTGGCGAAGGGCGCGAACAAGGTGACGTTCGGCAACGCCACCGCCTGGGCGCCGAACATCGACCGGATCGAACTGGGCCGGGTCGTGGGCTGAGCGACGCGACTGCTGACACCAGGTCAGCGGGCCCTGGTGCCGCAGTCCGCCGTGGAGGCGGGCTGCGGCACTGTCGCGTCGGGGGTGATCCTTTTTCGGCCAATCCCCGCCACGCGGGACGCGCGGGGGCGACCCCCTCGGCTCACACCCCCTATGCTTCTACATGCTTGTAGAAGTCAGCACACGCACATGAAGGAGTGGACGCCACCATGGTGTTCAAACGACTGCTCGGCGCACTCGGTGTCGGCGGCCCCACGGTCGACACGGTTCTCGACCCCGCTTCCGTCCGGCCCGGCGGCACGCTCAGCGGGCAGGTCCATCTCGTGGGCGGCAAGGCCGACTTCGAGATCGAGCACATCACCCTGGAGCTCGTGGCGCGGGTCGAGGCGGAGCACGAGGGCGGTGAGAACGAGGGCGTCGTGGCCTTCGACCGGTTCACCGTCGGCGGCGGCTTCCGGCTCGCGGAGGGCGAGCGGCGCAGCGTGCCGTTCAGCGTCATCGTGCCGTGGGAGACGCCGGTCACCGAACTGCACGGGCAGAGTCTGGGCGTGGTCCTCGGAGTGCGCACCGAGCTGTCGGTGGCGGGTGCGAAGGACAAGGGCGACCTGGACCGGCTGGACGTCTCGCCGCTGCCCGTGCAGGAGGCCGTGCTCGAAGCCCTCGGCGGGCTCGGGTTCGGATTCCGTTCGGCCGACCTGGAGTACGGGCGTATCGGCGGCTCGGGCCAGCGGCTGCCGTTCTACCAGGAGATCGAGCTCCTGCCCTCACCGCAGTACGCGCAGCAGGTCAACGAGATCGAGCTGACGTTCCTGGCGAACCCGGGCGGCATGGAGGTGGTACTGGAAGCAGACAAGCGGGGCGGCTTCCTGTCGCCGGGCCAGGACGCCATCACCCGGTTCACCGTCTCCCACGACGGCGTGCGGCAGCAGGACTGGCCCTCGATCGTCGACGGCTGGATCCGGCAACTGGTCGAGCACCGCGCCTCCTACGGCTCCCCCGCCCCGTTCGTCCCGGCCGGGTACGGGCACGGGCACGGGCACGACGGGCAGCACCGGGACGGCCACCGCTCGGGCCCGGGCATGGGCACGGCCGTCGCCGCGGGTGCCGCGGGACTCGCCGTCGGGGTCGTCGGCGGCATGGTCGCGGGCGAAGTCGTCGACGAGGTCGGGGACTTCTTCGAGGGCGACGGGGAGGATGAGGAGGGCTGAGGCCGGGACGGACAGGGCACGTTCGGCGGCTTCCGAGGTGGGACTTCCCGCCATCCGCCGAGTGCGGCACCGCTGGGGCTTGTCGCGCAGTTCCCCGCGCCCCTGACGGCGCACCACGCCTCGGCGGCCACCGAGGTGAGACCTGCCGTCATCTGCCGGGTGCGGCACCGCTGGGGCTTGTCGCGCAGTTCCCCGCGCCCCTGACGGCGCGCCCAACCGCTCCGACGCGCTGGTCAGAGCGGTGTCGCCGCGTGCAGGATGAGGACCATCGTCACCGCCGAGTTGGCGGACGACATCGCCGAGACGGCCGTCCCGGCGGCCGCGCCCCACGCCGCCGCTCCGACCGCCGTGAACGCCGGCGGCCAGTGCCGCACGGCGGGGGCCGGGCCGAGCAGCGCCGCCACCCGGCGCGGCACGGGGCCGGGAGCCGCGAGTCCCGCGAGGGTGGGCAGCGGGGTGCCCCGCGAGACGAGCGCGGCCGTGCCGATCGCCCTCGCCACCGTGCGGCGGCTGCCGATCACCCGGGCCGCCTCCTCGTCCGCCCACCGCTCGGCCGTGTACGCCACAGCGGTCCCCAGCGGTCGCAGGAACGGGTTGGCGCGGGCCGCCAGTTGCACGGCGAGCAGGTAGCGGTCGTGCCGGGCGGCGAGGTGCGCCCGCTCGTGGGCGAACAGGGCCCGGCGCTCGGCCGGCCGGAGCCGGTCCAGCAGGGCCGTCGTCACCACGACGCGGCCACGCCCGGCGCGGGGGCGCGACACCCCGCCGCCGCGGCGGCCTGCGGGCGGCAGCGCGTACGCGTAGGGCACGGCGTCGGGCAGCACCGCCACCTCCGTCTCCCGCAGCCCGGCCAGGGCGCGATGCGCCTGACGGCGTACCCGCCCGTGCCGCCGCGCCGTCCGGACACACGCGACAACGACCGCGCACAGCGCGGGAATCGCGGCCTTGCCCACGACCTCGTCGTACGGCACCGCCGCCCGCACCTCGGGGTCGGACCAGCCGTCCGGCAGCGGGTTGCCGGGCAGTTGGGCGGTACCGACCACCATGACCAGCGCCAGGCAGACCGTGCTGCACAGCGCCAGCACCAGGGCCAGTACCGTCAGCAGCCGGGTCGCGGTGCGCGGATGCAGATGCTGTTCGGCGAGGCGGGCGACCGGCCAGGCGGTGAGCGGCAGGATCAGTGGCAGAAAGACGAAGACCCCCATGAGGCTTCAGTCTTCCCCTTCGCCCTGTGCCTGATCCAGCAGGTCGCGCAGCAGTCGCTCCTCGTCCGGGCCGAGGCCGGTGACGAAGCTGGCCAGCACCGCCCCCCGGTCGCTCTCGGCGTCCAGCACCTTGCGCATCTTGCGGGCGGCCAGGCCCGCCTGGTCCGAGGCCGGTGTCCAGGCGAAGGACCGGCCGACGCGCTCCCTGGTGACCGCGCCCTTGCCCAGCAGCCGGGTCAGGATCGTGATCACCGTCGTGTACGCCAGGTCACCGCCGAGGCGTTCCTGCACCCAGCCTGCCGTGGCCGGGCCGTCCGCCTCCCGCAGCGCCGACAGCACCAGCGCCTCCAGCTCGCCCTGTCCCCGCCGGGGACGCTGCCCGGGACCCGTCACCGCCCCGCCTCCCTTTCACCGCCCTGCATTTCCCTTGCGGACATCGTATAGATCCGACGCCCCGATCCCGCCTGCTTCTACATTGCTGTAGATTCAGAGTGACATCCGCAGTGGCATCCACACCGCACACGTCAACGCTCAAGAAGGAGTACCCCGTGGGAGTTTCCCTGTCCAAGGGCGGCAACGTCTCGCTCAGCAAGGAGGCGCCCGGCCTGACCGCCGTCCTGGTCGGCCTGGGCTGGGACGTCCGCACGACCACCGGCACCGACTACGACCTCGATGCCTCCGCCCTGCTTCTGGACGCCTCCGGCAAGGTCCTCTCGGACCAGCACTTCGTCTTCTACAACAACCTCAAGAGCCCCGACGGTTCGGTCGAGCACACCGGCGACAACCTCACCGGTGAGGGCGAAGGCGACGACGAGTCCGTCAAGGTGAACCTCGCCGCCGTGCCGCCCGAGATCGACAAGATCGTCTTCCCGGTCTCCATCCACGACGCCGAGAACCGCGGCCAGAGCTTCGGCCAAGTCCGCAACGCCTTCATCCGGGTCGTCAACCAGGCGGGCGGCCAGGAGATCGCCCGCTACGACCTGTCCGAGGACGCCTCGACCGAGACCGCGATGGTCTTCGGCGAGCTCTACCGGCACGGCGCCGAGTGGAAGTTCCGCGCGGTCGGCCAGGGCTACGCCTCGGGTCTGGCCGGCATCGCCGCCGACTTCGGCGTCAACGTCTGACACGGACCACCGCGCCGCCGGGCCCGACCGCGTGCGGCCGGGCCCGGCGCCCGCATCAGCAACCGACCGGGAGACCCTGTGGCCGACCTGTCCCGCCTCCGCCCGGAGGACCGCGCGGACTTCGAAGCCGTACTGCACCACGCACTGGGCACCGCGGACATCCGCGGTGCCCTGATCGCCGACCCGGCCGGCCGGGCGGCAGCGCACCTGCGCGCCCACGCGCTCGCCCACGCCGACGACATCGCGGCGGCGGCCGAGGAGCCGTACCGCTCCTACCTCGCCGTGCGCAGGGCCGCCCGGCACGAGACGCGGGGGCCGCTGGACACCGGCAGTCTGCTGCCGGCCCTCGCCGTGCTCACACCGCTCGTGGCGGGCACGTCCGCCGCGGCGCTGCTCCTGACCGGCGGCCTGCTGCACCTCGCCGACGCCCTCGGGCCGCTGCCCGGATCGCTCGTCGCGGCCGGCTGGACCCTGGCGCTCGTGGCGGCCGTGACCGGCCTCGGAACCCTGGCCGCCCTGCTCCACACGGCTCTGCGCCGGCGCGGCGTGCCCCCGGCCTCCGGTCAGGTGGAGCACGCCCGGCTGGTCTGGCGGCAGGAACTCCTCGACCGCGGGATGCTGCCACACCTGCGCCGGCACCTGCGGCCGCATCCCGATACGGCGATCACACCGTGCTCGCCGCCCGATACGCTCTCGCCGTGCCCGGCCCGGGCGAGAGAGGACAGGACACCATGTTCGGACTGAGCGAGTTCGCGATCATTCTCATCGTCGTCATAACGGTCATCGGGATGAGGAAGCTCCCCGAGCTGACCCGCTCGGCCGGCAAGGCGGCCCGCATCCTCAAGGCCGAGGCCCGCGCGGCGAAGGACGAGGAGGCCGGGGCCTCCCCCGCGCCCCGGGTGGTCCAGGGCGAGATCGTCCCGCCGGGCACCGGCACGACCCCGCCCGGCGCCCGCGCGGCGGGCACCCCGGACCACCCCTGATCCGCCTCGTGACTAGAGCGTGCGCTCCAGGCGATCGGACACAAGCCTGACGAAGCGCGCCGGGTCCTTGGGCTGGCCGCCCTCGGCGAGCACCGCCAGGGCGTGGAGCAGCTCGGCGGACTCGGCGAGCTCCGTACGGTCCTCGCTCGCCCCGTACGCCTCGTGCAGGCCCTTCACCAGCGGGTGGCCGGGGTTGAGCTCCAGGATCCGCTTGGTGCGCGGCACCTCCTGGCCCATCGCCCGGTACATGTTCTCCAGGGCCGGGGTCAGGTCGTGCGCGTCCGACACGACGCAGGCCGGAGAGACCGTGAGCCGCGTGGAGAGGCGGACCTCCTTGATGTCCTCGTCGAGCTGCTCGCGCATCCAGCCGAGCAGCCCGGCGTACTCCTCGGCCTGCTTCTCGCGCTCCTCGCCGGCCTTCTCCCCGTCCTCGCCGTCGAGGTCGATCTCACCCTTGGTGACGGACCGCAGCTTCTTGCCCGCGTACTCGCCCACGGCGTCGACCCAGACCTCGTCGACGGCGTCGGTCAGCAGCAGGACTTCGATGCCCTTGTCCCGGAAGGCCTCCATGTGCGGGGAGTTCTCGATGCTCTGCCGGGACTCCCCGGTGATGAACCAGATGTCGTCCTGGCCGTCCTTCATCCGCTCCACGTACTGCGCGAGCGTGGTCGGCTCGTCGTCGGAGTGCGTCGTCGCGAACGAGGACACGGCGAGGATCGCGTCACGGTTCTCGGAGTCGGTGACCAGGCCCTCCTTCAGGGCGGTGCCGAACTCGCGCCAGAAGGTGCGGTAGCGGTCGGCGTCCTTGGCGAGGAACTCCTTGACCGTGGACAGCACCTTCTTCGTCAGCCGGCGCTGCATCATCCGGATGTGCCGGTCCTGCTGGAGGATCTCGCGGGAGACGTTGAGCGAGAGGTCCTGCGCGTCGACGACGCCCTTGACGAAGCGGAGGTAGGGCGGCAGCAGCGCCTCGCAGTCGTCCATGATGAAGACGCGCTTCACGTACAGCTGGACACCGCGCTTGAAGTCCCGCGTGAACAGGTCGTGCGGGGCGTGCGAGGGGACGAAGAGCAGGGCCTGGTACTCGAAAGTGCCCTCGGCCTGGAGCCGGATCGTCTCCAGGGGCTCGCGCCAGTCGTGGCTGATGTGCTTGTACAGCTCGTGGTACTCGTCGTCGGACACCTCGTCGCGCGAGCGCGCCCACAGGGCCTTCATGGAGTTCAGCGTCTCGGGTTCGGGCGCGTCCTCGCCGTCCTTCGCCTCCGGGACCATCCGGATCGGCCAGGTGATGAAGTCCGAGTAGCGCTTGACGATCTCCCGGATCGTCCACTCCGAGGTGTAGTCGTGCAGCTGGTTCTCGGTGTCGGCGGGCTTGAGGTGGAGCGTGACGGACGTGCCCTGCGGCGCGTCGTCGACCTTCTCCAGGGTGTACGTGGCCTCGCCGCGCGACGTCCAGCGGGTCCCCTGGCCCTCGCCGGCGCGCCGGGTCACCAGCGTCACCTCGTCCGCCGCCATGAAGCCGGAGTAGAAGCCGACACCGAACTGACCGATGAGCCCCTCGGCGCCGGCCGCGTCCTTGGCCTCCCGCAGCTCCTCCAGGAACGCGGCCGTACCCGAGTTTGCGATGGTGCCGATCAGCTGCCCGACCTCGTCGTACGACATGCCGATGCCGTTGTCCCGCACCGTGAGGGTGCGGGCCTCCTTGTCGATGTCGAGCTCGATGTGCAGGTCCGACACATCGGCGTCGAGGGAGTCGTCCCGCAGCTTCTCCAGACGCAGCTTGTCGAGCGCGTCGGAGGCGTTGGAGACGAGCTCCCGCAGGAAGACATCTTTGTTCGAGTAGACCGAGTGGATCATCAGCTGGAGCAGCTGACGCGCCTCTACCTGGAACTCAAACGTTTCGGTCGTCATGGTTCGCGAATCCCTCACAGGTCCCACAGTCGCCTGAACTGGATGTCACTGTAAAACACCAAGTCAGGCCGGGGCCCCGGAAGTCAGACGAGGCGGGCGAAGACGACCAGGTTCTCGGTGTAGTCCCGGGCCCGACGGTCGTAGGCGCCCGCGCAGGTGATCAGCCGGACCTGGGCGTCGGGTGTGTCGCCGTAGACGCGGTCGCTGGGGAAGGCGTCCTTCTCGAAGGACTCCGTGGCGTAGACGACGAAGGTCGCCTTGCCGCCGTCGGCCCGCGCCACCTGGAACCGGTCGCCCTTCCTCAGTGCGCTGAGTCCGGCGAAGACGGCCGGGGAGGTCGCGGTGTCCACGTGCCCCGCGATGATCGCGGTACCCGCCTCTCCGGGGGTGTGGCCCTTGGCGTACCAGCCGACGAGGTTGGTGTCGTGCGAGGGCGGGGGCTCCAGCTGGCCCGAGCGGCCGATGGCGAGGTCGGTGAAGGGCGCGTCGACCGAGATCTTGGGGATGAGCAGGCGGACCGGCCGGGACCGCGGCAGATGCGGGCCTGTCCCGGACGCGGCGGACCGCTGCGGCGCGGCCGACGTGGGCGGCGTGTCGGGCACCTCGGGCACGGCCGGGTTCGCGGCCACGGCCGGCGGAGCGTGCGGCGGGCCGGCGGCGTCGGACGACCCACCCCGGCCGCCGACCAGGCTCACGGTCAGGACGAGGGCGGCCAGCGTCCACAGCACCGTCACGACGGTACGCAGCCGCCGTTTCGACGGTTCGGGCTCGGGACCGGGGCTGGGGCCGGGGTCGGGGCCAGGGCCGGGGCCGGGGTCGGGAAGAGCGGGGGGACTGGCTGCCATCAAGGACCACCTCATTCGGGCACGGCAGCGGGCACGGCACGCGGGGCGACGAGCCGGACCGCCGCGACGCGAGGTACACGTGCGGCGGCCACGGCTGCTGTGGGGTCAGGCGTCGGTCACGCGGTGCCGCGCGAGGCCTTCTGGCGTCGCAGCGCGTACAGACCGGTGCCGGCCACGGCCAGCACGGCCATCCCGCCCGCGGTCACGCCCGGCGCGGAGGCCAGCCCGCCGCCACCGGTGTGCATGCCGCCGCGCGGCTTGTCGTGCTTGCCGTGCTTGCCCTCCCAGGAGCCCTTGCCGTGCTCGTCGTGCTTGCCGCCCCAGTCGTCCTCCTTGTAGGTGTCCGGGTCGTGCTTGGGGTTGTCCCAGTCGTCGTCGGAGTTCACCGCGGCCAGGGCTCCGCCACCGGTGTGCATCCCGCCGTGCGGCTTGTCGTGCTTGCCCTTCCAGGAGCCCTTCTCGTGCCCCTTCTCCTTGCCGTGCTCCTCTTCCTTGCCCTCGTGGTCGCCCTTGTCGCCGTCCCACTCGTCGTCCGCGGTCACCGCGGCCAGGGCTCCGCCACCGGTGTGCATCCCGCCGTGCGGCTTGTGGTGCTTGCCCTTCCAGGAGCCCTTCTCGTGCCCCTTCTCCTTGCCGTGCTCCTCTTCCTTGCCCTCGTGGTCGCCCTTGTCGCCGTCCCACTCGTCGTCCGCGGTCACCGCGGTCAGGGCTCCGCCACCGGTGTGCATCCCGCCGTGTGGCTTGTCGTGCTTGCCGTCCTTGTGGTGCTCCTTGCTGTAGGAACTGGAGTCGTTGTCCCAGTCACCCATCGCCTCGGCGTAGGCGGCGGGCGCGGTGATCGCGAGGGCGGCCGTGGCGGTGGCCGTCGCGAGCAGCATGCGGGCAGAGCGCATCGGTGAGTCCTTCCGTCGCGACCCGGGCAGCTGACGCCTCGCCAGCTCACGAGACCCGGCCTCGACGTGAACCACCGTCAGTCATGCCGGGCAGCCCCACCATCCAGGGCGTTCACACGGGTTACGGCTGCACTCCGACGGCGGAACGCCCCGCTCTCCGCGCGGGCGCCGGGGAGCCCCGGAGGCCCCCCGTCAGCGCCGTCCGAAACCCCGGTGCGCCATGCGGGCCGGGTCCGGATCGGCCAGCTGGGCCGCCATGCCGACGAGGACCAGCCCGCCCGCGATGAGCAGCCCCTGGGACAGGACGATGCCGCAGGCCAGCACGGCGACGCCGAGGGCCAGACCCCACCAGGCACCGGTACGCCGGTACTCCCGGGGCTGGGCGGGGCGGCCGGATCTCATGGCCCGGGTGAACCGGGGATCCTCCTGCTCGAGTCGTGCTTCGAGATCGACGAGGCGGTGGTCTTCGGACGGGGGCACGGCTTCTCCTTCCCGGAACCCGAGCGCTTCGAGGCAGGCACGACCGAGGTCATGACAAGTCCTGGGGTGTCGGGCCTTGCGGCGGTGCGGAGGGAGACGGGCCGCCGACGCGCCGGTGCGGTCGGCCACGGTTGTCTCACCAGGGCTTCAGCTTCTCCCTCCTCCAACGGCTCACGCCATCGGGCCCCATGCCCATTCTTCCCGGTCGCCGACCCTCATGAACGCCGGTGCGACCGGCGGGTGTTCGAACACGTGTTACGCCATCCGCGTCGGGCTGATCGAGCCCTCAGGGACGCGGCACGGCCTACAGGGTGTCCGCAAAGTCCCGCCTGCCGCGCGACGCCCGGCACGCCGGGAGCACGCACCGGGCGCCACGGCGCCCGCTCTCCGGGCGAACGACGCGACTGTGCGGAAACCCCCTAGCGCTCGGCCTCGGCACGCTGGGGGGCGGCGGCTGGGGCGGCGTGCTCGGGCTCGGTGCCGGGTGCCGGGGACGTGCGGCGGGGCAGGGAGCCCTGACCCGCCCGGAGGGCACCGGCAAGCAGGTGTGCGCGACCGGCGGCGATGGGGCCGAGGACCGCGAGGACGAGGACGTACCCGGCGATGAACGGGGCGAGCCGGGCGTCGAGTCCGGCGCCGGCGGCCATGGCTGCCAGGATCAGCGCGAACTCGCCCCGGGCGACGAGGGTCGTCGCGATCTCGGCGGCGGGCTCGATGCCGTAGCCGTACACGCGGGCGACGAGGAGACCTGCGAGGACGTTCATGACGAGGGTCAGCGCTGCCGCCGCGGCGACCGGTCCGACGACGGAGACGATGTCGCCGGGGTCGATGGAGAGTCCGAAGGCGAAGAAGAAGATGGCCGCGAAGGCGTCGCGCAGCGGATGGACCAGGTCCCTGATGCGCGGGCCGGACGGGGTTCCGGCGAGAATCAGGCCGACCATGAACGCGCCGATGGCGTCGGCGACACCGAGGACCTCGGAGACCCCCGCCACCAGGACGGCCACGCCGAGGAAGCTGATGACGAGCAGTTCGTTGTCGCGGGTCGCGATGAGCCGCCCGACCGGTTTCGTGCCGTATCGGGCCGCCGCGGCCAGCAGCAGCAGGAAACCGAAGGCCTTGGCACCTTGCAGGACCATGTCGCCCACGCCCTGGGCGCCGCTGATGACCGGCTGGAGGGCGGCCAGGTACAGCGCGAGGAAGATGTCCTCGACCACGATGACACCCAGGATGAGGCGCGTCTCGGGGCGGCCGATGCGCCCCAGGTCGATGAGGATCTTGGTGACGATGGCGGACGAGGAGATCCCGAGGACACCGGCGAGGACCAGCGCCTCCCGGACGCCCCAGCCCAGGGCGAAGCCGAAGCCGAGCCCCGCGCCGACGTTGAGCAGCAGGTAGATCCCGCCCGCCGTCAGCAGACGGCGACCGCCCTGCTTCAGATCGTCGAGGTGGAACTCCAGTCCCAGGTAGAACAGCAGCAGCACCAGACCGAGCGCGGAGAGCATCTCGAAGTCGTGGGCGTCCTCGACGATGACGAGGCCCGGGGTGTGGGGGCCGAGCAGGATACCCGCGAGCATGAACAGCGGGATGGTGGGGAGTCCGATCCGGCCTCCGAGGCGGGCGAGGAGGGCGGCGGCCAGGAAGGCTCCGCCCATGGCGAGAAGGCTGTCAGCGTGTCCCACGGATCACCACCTTCGAGGGCGCGCAGACGGATCGTTTCACCGGGCGGGGATGGATGGGGGCTCCTCCTTCAGGGGCCTTGAGGGGTGGCGTCGTGCCCTCTCGGGCAGCCCGGGGCCGCGGCCGTGACGGCCGGAAGGGCGGCCCGGGCGGTGCTGCCAGCCTCACACGGGCACCGGTGGCCTCGCCATCGGTGCCCGCACCCATATCCGGGTGGGAACGACGCCCATCCTCGGCGGAGGCGGCCCGCGCCCGCCGACCGGGCAGCCGCCCGTCACACCTCCCGGTGGTCGATGCCCAGCAGACTCGCCGCCGCCCGGAAGTCGGCCGTGTGGTGCCCGACCGCGAGGGACCAGTGGTGGCCGATGCCCGTGGCGCTCCAGGCGTCGACCCATTCGCCGGGGTCGCGGCCGAAGTCGACCCGGCTGGTGGTGTTGCCGATCTCCAGCAGCGGTCCCGGTACGACGGTGCCCTCGGAGGTGACGAAGGACAGGCTGCCGTCGGCGTCCTGGCCGAGGCCGAGCAGGGTGACGGGCCCGTGCCGGACGTCGAACTCGACGCTCACCCCCCAGCCGCGTTTGCCGTGGTAGACGCCGAGCCCGCGCAGCAGCGGGTCGCGGGCACCGACGGCGAGGTGGGCCGGTCCGTCGTGGCCCATCTCCACCACGCCGTCCTCGAAGTTCAAGGCCTGGATCTCGGTGAAGGAGCCTCCGGCGCCGACACTCTCGGACGCCAACTGGGCCACGGACGTGCGCAGTTCGTACTCGCCGGCGGCCGGCACGCCCCGCGCGGTGAGCAGCGAGGCTCCGAGGATCATGCCCGCTCCGAGCCGCTCGTGCAGCTCTCCGTCGAGTCCGCGGTGGTAGTAGGCGAGGCTGTCGAGCTCGAAGTCGGCCACCAGCCGGTCCAGGGCGACGGACACGGTCGCACCCCAGGCGAAGTCCTCTTCCACGACGCTCTCGTCGAGGGTGAAGACCTGGCGGGCGAGGGCCATCCGCTCCCGGGTCTCCGCCTCCGTCACCTGTTCCACCCGGTGCCTCAGGTCGTCGAACTCCAGGACCTCCACGTGCGAGCCGAACGTCGAGACCAGCAGCGTCGGATCGGTCTGCACGTCGAGCATGCCGGGGTACACGTGTCCCATGAGGCCGTGCCGGGCGTGCCGGAGCGCGGCGCGGATGTGCGCGGCCCGGATCCACTGTTCGATGCGCCGCCAGGCGGACTCCTGGCGCAGCCAGCCCGACACCGACCGGAAGGGGATGCCGGCGCGCCGGAAGACGTTGCCCACCTCCGGGACGGGGCACTGCCCGCAGTA
Organism: Streptomyces sp. NPDC029044; assembly: GCF_040637495.1. Classification (NCBI taxonomy): domain Bacteria; kingdom Bacillati; phylum Actinomycetota; class Actinomycetes; order Kitasatosporales; family Streptomycetaceae; genus Streptomyces; species Streptomyces sp. NPDC029044. The sequence continues at coordinate 3,600 of NZ_JBEZWN010000063.1, read as the reverse complement.
GGCCAGCCAGGCCCCGGTGTCGAAGGCGGCGTGGTCCATCTTCTCGGACGGCTGGAGGTCGATGACCAGCACCGGCGTGTGCGAGCGCTGTGCGATCGGCAGCACCATCGACGAGGTGAGGTACGTCGTCAGGAACAGCACGATCAGGTCGCAGTCGGCGCGCCTCAACTGCTCGGCGGCACGAGCCCCTTCCTGGGCGTCGGAGACGAAACCGGCGTCGGTCACCTCGGCGTCCATGGCCCGGAACCGCTCGGCGACGTAGGAGGCCGATTCCTTCAGTTGCGGGAGGAGTCGGGGGAACTGCGGCCAGTAGGTGCCCAGTCCGCCGGCGACCAGCCCGATCCGGGTGCGGCGCCGGGTGACCGGTGGAAGCAGGTCGTGCAGGGCGGCGGTCCGTACGGCCGTGCGGTCCGCGGTCGTTGCCATGGTCAGTGCTCCTTGTCGTAAAGCCCGGCGGGCGTGGTGCTGGCGGCCCGGAGGTCCGCTCCGTCCGGCACGTCTCTCGCGGAGCGCGGGACCAGGACGCGGATGATGAACACGCCCGCCAGCGCCGCCGCGGTCATGCACGCGGTGATCGTCCAGAGCAGGACGGACGGGCTGTGGTCGGCGAGGGCGGGGGTGAAGAAGGCGGCGACCGCGAAGACGCCCCGGGAGAGGGCGTAGGTGAGGCCCTGGGTGGTGGCGCGGGTGTCGGCGGGCAGCGTGAGCTGCGACCACACCTTGTAGTTGGCCTCGCCGGCGAAGGGGTTGGAGAGCTGGTAGAGCACGAAGAAGACGAGCATGCCGGCGAGGGCGCCCGCGGTCAGGGACGCGATGACGAAGGCGAGGATCTGGACCACCGCGGCGACGTGGAACAGCCGGTCGCGCCAGGGACTGTCGGCGACGCGCACGAAAGCGAAGGTCAGCAGCACCCCGATCGGGATGAAGGCCAGGTTGATCCCGGTGGCGAGGCTCTGCGAGGCGTCGCTGACGGTGACGAGCAGGTAGGTGCCGAACTGTCCGAAGGTGTTGGCTCCGAGGCCCCAGGTCACGTAGAAGACGAACGTCGCGGTCATCGGCAGCAGGGCGGCTCGCGTCCATACGCCCTTCAGGGAGACGGCCTCCGGGGCGGCTCCGGTCCCGGTCTCCGGCGGCTCGTCGGGCAGTTTCAGCCGGGAGCGCAGGGCCCAGGTGACGATGGCCGCGACGGCGAGTTGTCCCGTGATGAGCCGGGCCCCGGTCATGCCCGTGGTGGACAGGACGAAGCCGAGGAAGATGGCGACGGTGATGCCCAGCATCCACATCACCTGGGTGAACGCCACGAGTCGGCCCCGGGCCCAGGAGGGGGCCGCGTCCGAGACCACGGCCAGGGACGTCGGCAGGTCGGCGCCGGCCGCGAGCCCGGCGACGAGGACGCCGACGAGCAGGGTGATGTCGTCCGGAGCCAGCGTGATGACGAGGGCGCCGAGTGCGAAGCAGAAGATGTCCCAGTTGTAGACGCGGCGGCGGCCGAAGAGGTCGGCGAGCCGTCCGCCGACGAGGGATCCGACGGCGATGCAGCCGGTGACGATCGCGCTGATCGCCCCGGCCATCCACACGCCCATGTCGTAACTGTCGCGGTAGACGGCCAGGTTGACGGAGATGCTCACGATCAGCCCGGCGTCGAGATAGGAGGCCATGCCCGACAGGGCGGCGGCTTTCCAGAGCGGTCGGGGGATGGGGCGGGTACCGGCCATGATGCGACTCCGTCGTCTGGTGACATCGCGGTTCCGGGTGCCTGGTCGAGGCGAATATAGGGCGGGAAAAACGTTGCAACAAGGTGTCGTGCACGCATGGGTGACATGACGTCGGATCGCCCGACCCCACACACGGATATGGCGTGGCCGCCCCAGCTCGCCTACCGTGAAGAGGGCCTAAAAACGTTTTAGGGGAAGGACCGTGTGCGTGATCTCCCCCGAGCTCCGGCAGCTGTTCGACGACCCGCCCCGCGCTTTCGGCCCCACGCCCCTGTGGTGGTGGTCGGGTGCGAAGGTCACCCGGGAGCGACTCGCCTGGCAGCTGCGGGCGTTCGCGGAGGGCGGGGTGCACAACCTGGTCGTCATCAATCTGGCCCCGGCCGGCCCGACGTTCGGGGCCCGGGCCGACGATCCGGCGTGGTTCGGCGAGGAGTGGTGGGAGCGTTTCACGGACGCCTGCGCGATCGCGGCGGAGCTGGGCACGCGCCTGTGGTTCTACGACCAGATCGGATTCTCCGGCGCCAACGTGCAGGGCGCTGTGACGCGGCGGCATCCCGAGGCGGCCGGACTCGCCCTGCGCTGCCGTGCCGTGAGCGTCTCCGGAGGCAGGGTCGCCCTGACGGGCGCCGAGACACCGCTGGCCGCGTACTCCCGTCACGGCCGGCGGCTCGACCTGGCCGCGGACGGGCGCGTCGCGGCCGCCGACGGGACCGGGGTACGGCTCGTCACCGCCGTCCCCACCGCGTTCGACTATCTGGACCCGCACGCCGTCGGCCTGCTGATGGACACGGTCCACCACGAGTACGACCGCCGCGTACCCGAGTACCTGGGCACGGTCGTCGCGGGCAGCTTCCAGGACGAACTGCCCGGCACCAACGCCTGGAGCCACCGTTTCGCCGACGAGTTCCGCACCCGGCGCGGCTACGACCTGCTCGACCATCTGCCGGCCCTGTTCGGCACGGACGCGGGCGTGCCGGAGGGGAAGATCCGGGGCGACTACTACGGGGTCCGCGCGGAGCTGACCGAGGAAGCCCTGTTCCGGCCGCTCGCCGCCTGGCACCGCGAGCGCGGCCTGCTGCTGGGCAGCGACCAGAGTCACCCCGCCCGCGCGGGCTACCCGGCCCAGTCCACGCAGATCTACACCGACTACTTCCGCACCCACCGCTGGTACGGCGCCGCCGGCAGCGACCACCACGGCGATGCCAAGGTGCACTCCTCCCTGGCCCACCTCTACGGCCACGAGCGCGTCTGGATCGAGGCGTTCCACTCCTCCGGCTGGGGCGGCACGCTGGAGGACACCTACGGCTGGCTGCTGCCGTTCCTGCGCAGCGGCGCCAACCTCTACAACCCGCATGCCAGTTACTTCGGAACCGCGGCCGGCTGGTTCGAGTGGGCGCCGCCGTCCACCGACTGGCGCCAGCCCTACTGGCAGCAGTACCCGGCGTTCTCCCGGGCCGTGGCCCGGATCTGCTCGATCATGTCGTGGGGCGGTTACGCGGCCGGCGTGGCGGTGCTGCATCCGACCGCCACCATGCAGGCGCTCGTCCCGCTGGACGCGCCGGTCCGGCACTTCGGCGACGGCCGGCTGGGCGACGGCCACGCCCTCGCCGACGAGACGCAGCGGCACTACCTGGACCTGTGCGGCTCGAACAACTGGCTCGGTCCGCACGCCGGGGCCCTGGACCGGCGCGGGATCTCCTTCGACGTCGTCGACGACGACTCGGTGCAGCGCGCCGAGGCCACCGGAGGTGCCCTGCGCATCAGGGACCTGGCGTACGGCGCGGTGCTGCTGCCCTCGGCGAGCGTGCTGGAGGTGGGGACCGCGCGCCGGCTGGCCGAACTGCTCGACGCGGGAGGGCGGGTGGTGGTCGTGGGCCGCCCGCCC
>NZ_JBEZWN010000062.1:0-44113 GCF_040637495.1 Streptomyces sp. NPDC029044 | reverse complement strand
TGCGGCCTGCGGCCTGCGGCCTGCGGCCTGCGGCCTCCAGCCAGCGGCCTGCGGCCTGCGGCCTGCGGCCTGCGGCCTGCGGCCTGCCGCCTGTCCGCCTGGACCGCGGGAGCGGGGCCCGAGTCCGCGCGTCCGTGTTCCGACGTGTGCTCCGGGGCGTCCGCCGGGCTCGCGGGGACTGCGGCCCGCTTCTGTGGGTCCGTGTTCCGACGTGTGCTCCGGGGTGGCGGCCCGGCCTGCGGGGACTGCGGCCCGCTTCTGTGGGTCCGTGTTCCGATGCGCGCTCCGCCGGGCTCGCGGGGAGCGCGGCCCGCTTCTGTGGGTCCGCGTTCCGACGTGTGCTCCGGGGCGTCCGCCCGGCTCGCGGGGAGCGCGGCCCGCTTCTGTGGGTCCGCGTTCCGACGTGTGCTCCGGGGTGGCGGCCCGGCCTGCGGGGACTGCGGCCCGCTTCTGTGGGTCCGTGTTCCGATGCGTGCTCCGGGGCGTCCGCCCGGCTCGCGGGGAGCGCGGCCCGCTTCTGTGCGTCCGTGTTCCGATTCCGGCGCGCGTTCTTGGGCGGCCGTCCCGCCCGAGGGCGGCCGCCCCTCCCGACCCGCGGGGCCGCGACGCGAGTCCACGCGTCCGCGTTCTGGCCCCGAGGTTCCTGGGGCCCTGGCACCAGGCTGCACGGTGTCCGCCCCGCGCCGCTGCACCCCGCTCCCCTTGCCCGGGCCGTACGCCTGACGCACGCTGTTCGTATGGGTGCGCAAGACGGCCCAACGCTCATCAACTCCGTCCAGCGGGCCATGCGGCTGCTGGAGGCGGTGAGCGCGCACGAGAACGGCGCGCCGGCCAAGCAGCTGGCGCGCGAGACGCGCCTGCCCCTGGCCACGACCTATCACCTGCTGCGGACCCTGGTGCACGACGGGTACGTGCGCAAGCTGGACGACGGCGGCTTCATCCTCGGTGACAAGCTCCAGACCCTTCAGTCCACCGGGCGTGCGCAGGCGCTGCTCAGCCGGGTCCGGCCCACCCTCGCCGCCCTGCGGGACGAGCTCGCGACCGCCGCCTACCTCACCTTCTACGAGGAGGGCGAGATCCGGGTCGCGGAGATCGTCGACGGCCCCGGTACCCCGCGTGTCGATCTCTGGGTGGGTTTCGAGGACGCGGGGCACGCCACCGCGCTGGGGAAGTCCGTCCTGCGCGAGCTGGACGAGGAGGCCCGCCGGGACTACCTGTCCCGCCACCACCTCGCCGACCTCACCCCCCGGACCGTCACCAGCCTTCCGGAACTGCTCCGGCGACTGGAGACCCCGCCGCTGGCCCCGGCCATCACGGACCTGGAGGAGTACTCGCTCGGCACGGTCTGTGTCGCCGTCCCGGTCTACAGCGGGGACACCGTCGGCTCCCTGGGTGTCTCGCTGCCGTCGAACCGGCTCTCCCGGCTGCCGGAGATCCGCGAGCGGCTGCTGCCGACCGCGAGCCGCGTGACGAGGGGCCTCTCGCTCACTATCTGAAAATCCGCTCCTTGCCCGCGCCCCGACTCACCCCGTTCTCTGGATGAAACGGACATTCCGTGGGCGCTCCCGAGCCTCGCGCCCCGCTCACAGGTGAGGACATCGATAGCGACATGAGCCATGCGCGAGACCTTGGTGGCGGTCACCGGCCTGCACGGCCGTTCAGCGTCCGAGTGGCCGGTGTCAGGACGTCGGCCCGCAGACGCGCACTCGCGCAGCTGGCTGCCGGCACGCCCGCCCTGCCCGCGCTGGTCGTCTGCGTCGTCGCGCTCTCCGGCCTCGCCGACGGCGCCGGCATGATCTGGCTGCCCCTGCTCGTGGCCGGTCCCGCTCTGGCGGCCACGACCAACGGGCCGCGCGGTGTCTTCTGGGTCGGTTCCCTCACCGCGCTGCTCGGCGCCCTGCTCGGGGCCCGGGACGATGTGCCGGGCCGGGAACTGGCCGCCGTATTGGCGGCTCTGGTGACGGTCACCCTCGCGAGCGGCCTGGCCAGCGTGCTGCGCGGGCGGCGGGAACGGGTGCTCGCCGCCGTCCGCTCGGTCGCGGAGACCGCCCAGCACGCACTGCTGAAGCCCGTGCCGGCGACGGTCGGGCCGTTCCAGGCGGCCGTCCGTTACAGCGCGGCGGCGGCCGAGGCCCGGATCGGCGGGGACCTGTACGCGCTGATACCCACCCCGCACGGCGTCCGGCTGATCGTCGGCGACGTGCGCGGCAAGGGGCTTCCGGCCGTGGGAACCGCGGCGCTGGTGCTCGGTGTCTTCCGGGAAGCCGCCCACGACGAGCCCGATCTCCTCGCCGTGGTCGAGCGCATCGAGCGGAGTCTCGCCCGCAACCTCGGCCACGACGACTTCGTCACCGCCGTGGTCGCCGGGTACCCGAGGGACGGGCACCTGGAGGTCGTCAACTGCGGGCACGCGCCTCCGTTGCTGGTCAGCGCCTCCGGGAGCATCAGCGCCGTGGAGCCCCCGCTGCCGGCGCCGCCGCTGGGCCTGCGCGCGCTCGCGGGCCACACGCCCGGACTCCAGACGCTGCCCTTCGCCGACGGCGACCAACTGCTGCTCTACACCGACGGTGTCACCGAGGCCCGCAACGGCGGACGGGCCTTCTACCCGCTCGCCGAAGGGCTGGAACGCCACGTCTCCCACGAGCCGGCCCGCACCCTCGACGCCTTGCACGACGAACTGCTGGCCCACGTGGGCGGCCGGCTGCACGACGACGCGGCCCTGCTCCTGATCCGCAAACCGGCCGCCGGCCGGACGGTGACCCCCGGTGCGGGCCACCCCGGCCCCACCGCGGCCGCCCGGGCGGCCGAGGCGCAGTGCTGCTCCTGAGAGCCGTCGCGTCCGCCGCGGATCACGCCTCGCGCAGGTCCTTCACCCGGCGGATCTTGCCCACGGAGCGTTCCAGGGTCTCCGGTTCGACGGTCGTCACGTCGGCGGTGATGCCGATGCCGTCCTTGACGGCTCTCGCGATCGCGCCGGCCGCGGCTTCGCCCTGCTCGGGGCCGGTGCCGGGGCGGGTCTCGACGAGGACGGTCATGTGGTCCAGGCGGCCGCGCCGGGTCAGCCGGATCTGGAAGTGCGGCGCGACGCCCGGCGTGCGCAGCACGATCTCTTCGATCTGGCTGGGGAAGACGTTCACCCCACGCAGGATGATCATGTCGTCGCAGCGGCCGGTGATCTTTTGGATGCGGCGGAAGCCGGGCCGGGCCGTGCCGGGGAGCAGCCGGGTCAGATCGCGGGTGCGGTACCGGACCACCGGCAGGGCCTCCTTGGTCAGGGAGGTGAAGACCAGCTCGCCCTCCTCGCCCTCGGGCAGCACCTCACCCGTGACCGGATCGACGACCTCGGGGTAGAAGTGGTCCTCCCACACGTGCAGCCCGTCCTTGGTCTCCACGCACTCCTGGGCGACGCCCGGACCGATCACCTCGGACAGGCCGTATATGTCGACGGCGTGGATGTCCGTCCGCTCCTCGATCTCGCGGCGCATCTCCTCCGTCCACGGCTCGGCCCCGAAGATGCCCACGCGCAGGCTGGTGCCGCGTGGGTCGATGCCCTGACGCTCGAACTCGTCGAGCAGGGTGAGCATGTAGGACGGGGTGACCATGATGATCTCGGGCCGGAAGTCCTGGATGATCTGCACCTGGCGCGCGGTCATGCCGCCGGAGGCCGGGATCACCAGGCAACCGGCACGCTCCGCGCCGTAATGCGCGCCGAGGCCCCCGGTGAAGAGCCCGTACCCGTAGGAGATGTGCACCTTGTGGCCCGGGCGCCCGCCGGCGGCGCGGATCGAGCGGGCGACCAGGTCCGCCCACATCGACAGGTCGTTCTCCGTGTAGCCGACCACCGTGGGGCGGCCGGTGGTCCCGCTGGAGGCGTGTACGCGCCGCACCTGCTCCATGGGGACGGCGAACATCCCGAACGGGTAGGTGTCCCTGAGGTCGGCCTTGGTGGTGAAGGGGAAGCGGGCCAGGTCCGCCAGCGAGCGGCAGTCGTCGGGGGAGACCCCGGCCGCGTCGAACTTCTTCCGGTACGCCTCCACGTTGTCGTAGGCGTGCCGGAGGCTGCGGCGCAGACGGTCGAGCTGGAGCTCGCGCAACTGCTCGCGCGTCAGGCGCTCCCCGTCGTCGAGCAGGCCGTGGGGGAGGGGCTCGCCGCGCCGCCGGCCGGCCGTGGCCGCGGGGTCCGTGGTGGTGTCCGCTTCCCCGGTCATGCCGACTCCTCCGGCCTCGTGCTCCCGACGCCGCGGCTGCGGCCCCGGAACTCCGCCATCATTTCGTCACCCCGCCGGACGGTCACCCCGTGGACGCCGCCGCGGGCGTGGCGCACGCGCTTCTCGGCCCGTGCCACGAGGGTGTCCTCCTCGTGGCACGGCGCCACGAAGGTGGTGTCCGCGGCGGACATCGCCTCCGCGGCCGCCGTCGCGTCAGCGGTACGGGTCATGTCTCGCACCCCTCGTAGACCGACCGACCATTCGGTTAGTTCGGCGCTGCCAAGTAATCCAGCCGTCCCGGTGACTGTCAAGGGTCCCGGACTTCCCCGGAGGTCTTACCAAGGCACGCCGACGTGTCCTACGATGGACCGAACGAATGGTCGGTTGGGAAGTGGGACGGATGGATACGACACGCTCCAGCCCCGTGGAGACGGACGGCGCCGGGCCGGATCTCCAGCAGCACTTCGACGCGACGATCGCGCGGGACCAGCGGATCGAGCCGCGCGACTGGATGCCGGAGGGCTACCGGAAGACACTGATCCGGCAGATCGCGCAGCACGCGCACTCGGAGATCATCGGCATGCAGCCGGAGGGTGAGTGGATCACCCGCGCGCCGTCGCTGCGCCGCAAGGCCATTCTGTTCGCCAAGGTCCAGGACGAGGCCGGGCACGGGCTGTACCTCTACTCGGCGGCGGAGACGCTGGGCGCCGACCGCGCCGACCTGACCGGGCGGCTGATCGAGGGCCGCCAGAAGTACTCGTCGATCTTCAACTACCCGACGCTGAGCTTCGCCGACGTCGGGGTGATCGGCTGGTTCGTGGACGGCGCCGCGATCTGCAACCAGGTGCCGCTGTGCCGCTCCTCGTACGGGCCGTACGCGCGCGCCATGGTGCGGATCTGCAAGGAGGAGTCCTTCCACCAGCGGCAGGGCTACGAGCTGCTGATGACGATGATGCGCGGCACCCCGGAGCAGCGCGAGATGGTGCAGGACGCGGTGAACCGCTGGTGGTGGCCGTCGCTGATGATGTTCGGCCCGCCCGACGACGCCTCGCCCAACTCCGCCCAGTCCATGGCCTGGAAGATCAAACGGCACAGCAACGACGAACTGCGCCGGCGCTTCGTCGACATGACCGTCCCGCAGGCCGAGAAGCTCGGCGTGACGCTCCCCGACCCGGAGCTGCGCTGGAACGAGGAGCGCGGCCACCACGACTTCGGCACGCCCGACTGGGACGAGCTGATGCGGGTCATCAAGGGCGACGGCCCGTGCAACGACCAGCGGATGGAACGGCGCCGCACGGCCCACGAGGAGGGCGCCTGGGTGCGCGAGGCGGCCACCGCCCACGCCGCCAAGCAGGCCGCCCGCGCGGAGAAGGGAGCGGTGGCATGACCGCCGACAAGCAGGACTGGCCGCTGTACGAGGTGTTCGTGCGCGGCAAGCGCGGGCTGAACCACGTCCACGTGGGATCGCTGCACGCCGCCGACGACCGCATGGCGCTCACCCACGCCCGCGACCTGTACACCCGGCGCAACGAGGGCGTCTCCCTCTGGGTCGTGCGCTCGGAGCACATCGCCGCCTCCACCCGCGACGAGAAGGACCCCTTCTTCGAGCCCAGCGCCGACAAGGTCTACCGGCACCCGACGTTCTACGACATCCCCGACGACGTCCCCCACATCTGAAGGACAGGGCATGAGCGACGACCACGTCTACATGACCCTCGCCGAGGGCCACGAGGACGACACCCGCTGGGCCTACGGAACCGGCTTCGAGGACCCCCTGCACGGCGTGGACACCACCGTGCCCGAGGGCGTCGACGCCGCCGGACTGGCGGACCTCTGCGTCGCCCTGGCCGACGACGCCCTGGTCTGCGCCCAGCGGCTCGCCGAGTGGACCACCCGCGCCCCCGAACTGGAGGAGGAGGTGGCGCTGGCCAACATCGGGCTCGACCTGCTCGGCCAGGCCCGCCTGCTGTACTCCCGCGCGGGCCAGGCCGACGGCACCGGCCGCGACGAGGACGCCTACGCCTACTTCCGCGACGCCGGCGACTTCCGCAACGTACGCCTGGCCGAACTCCCCAACGGCGACTTCGCGTTCTCCGTCGTGCGGCTGCTGGTGTTCGCCAGCTGGCGCCTCGCGCACTTCGAGCGGCTCACCGCGCACCGCGACCCGGTGCTCGCGGCGATCGCCGCCAAGGCCGTGAAGGAGCTGGCGTACCACCGCCAGTACGCCGCCGAGTGGGCCGTGCGCCTGGGCGACGGCACCGAGGAGTCGCACCGGAGGATGCGCAAGGCGCAGGAACAGGTGGCCCCCTACCTGGGCGAGCTGTTCACGGCGTACGACGTCCGGGACGAGGTCGTCGCCGTTCTGCGCCAGGTCACCGAGGCGGCCGGGCTGCCCATGCCCGTCTACCGCCCGCTGCCCGGCTCGGGCCGCACCGGGGAGCACACCGAGCACCTCGTGCCGCTGCTGGCCGAGTTGCAGGGCGTGGCCCGGGCCCACCCGGGGGCGACATGGTGACCACGATCCCGGACGCGCGACGGGCCCGGCACATCGCCGAACAGGTGCCCGACCCCGAACTGCCCATGCTCACCCTGGCCGACCTCGGAGTGCTGCGCGAGGTGTCGCTCACCGAGGACGGCACGGTGGTCGCGAGCCTGACCCCGACCTACTCGGGCTGCCCCGCCATGGCGGAGATGCGCGCCGGCGTGGCCGCCCGGCTGCGGGACGCCGGGTACGCGCGCGTGGAGATCCGCACCGTCCTGGACCCGCCCTGGACCAGCGACTGGATCACGGAGGACGGCCGGCGCAAGCTCGCCGAGCACGGCATCGCCCCGCCGGGCGCCGCCCCCGCGCGCGCCACCGGCCCGGTCCCGCTCGTGCTGTCGGCGACCCGCCGCTCGGTGCCCTGCCCCCGCTGCGGGCACCCCGACACCGAGGAGACCTCCCGCTTCGGCGCCACGTCCTGCAAGTCCCTGTGGCGCTGCCTCGCCTGCCGCGAGCCGTTCGAGTACGTCAAGGAGATCTGATGGAGGACCTGATGGAGCCGGCCCCCGCCCCGGCGGCACGCGCGCGTGCCCGCCGACGTCCGGTCTTCCACCCCCTGCGGGTCGCCGCCGTGCAGCCGCTGTGCGAGGACGCGGCAGCCGTGAGCTTCGACATCCCGGCCGAGCTGGCCGAGGAGTTCACCTTCTCGCCCGGCCAGTCGCTCACCCTGCGGCGCGACATCGACGGCCGGGACGAGCGGCGCTCCTACTCGATCTGCGCCCCCGCCGGCACCGCGCCCCGCATCGGCGTCCGCGTGGTGCCGGGCGGCCTGTTCTCCTCCTGGCTGGTGCACGACGTACGCCCCGGCGACACGGTCGAGGTGATGGCGCCCACCGGTGCCTTCACCCCCGACCTCACCACCCACGGCCACCACGTCCTGATCGCCGCGGGCTCCGGCATCACCCCCATGGTCTCCATCGCCGAGTCCGTCCTGGCCGCCGACCCCCGCTCACGCGTCACCCTCCTCTACGGCAACCGCCGTACCGGCACGGTGATGTTCGCCGACGAACTCGCCGACCTGAAGGACCTCTACCCGGCGCGGTTCCAGCTCGCCCACGTCCTGTCCCGCGAGCCCCGCGAGGCCGAGGTGCTCTCCGGCCGCCTCGACGCCGAGCGGCTCTCCGCCCTCGTCGACGCCCTGGTCGACGTCGAATCCGCCGACCACTGGTGGCTGTGCGGCCCGCACGGCATGGTCCGCGCCGCCCAGCAGGTCCTGGCCGGCCTCGGCGTGCCCGCCGACCGCGTCCACCAGGAGCTCTTCTACGCCGACGACGAGCCCGTCCGCGAGGTCCACCACGCCGAGACCGGCCCCTCCGGCCCCGTCAGCCAGGTCACCGTCACCCTCGACGGCCGCTCCACCACCTCCCCCCTGCCCCGCGACCGCACCCTCCTCGAAGGCGCCCAGCAGACCCGCCCCGACCTGCCCTTCGCCTGCAAGGGCGGAGTCTGCGGCACCTGCCGCGCCCTCGTCACCGACGGCAAGGCCGACATGCGCCGCAACTTCGCCCTCGAACCGTCCGAAGTCGACGCGGGCTACGTCCTCACGTGCCAGACGTTCCCGGTGTCCGAGGCGTTGACGGTGGACTTCGACACCTGAGCCTGCCGAGAGCGGGCCAGCCGGCGGCCACAGGCCTGGGCCGGGGCCTCGACGTACCGGTGGGTCAGGACGCACAGCGGCAACAGGAGGGCGAAGAAGGCCACTTCGAGCACGGCGTGGTCGTCGCTGCGGCGTCCGACGGTGCCGTCGATCACCGCGAGCAGCACCGGATGCACCAGATACACCGAATAGCTGATCGCGCCCAGGCCGGTCAGCAGCCCCGGCACCCGACGGCGGCGCCAGGCCAGCCCGGCGGCGAAGGTCAGCACGGCCAGCAGGAACGACACGATCCAGCCGCGCCGTGTGAAGTGGTGGCCGTCGCCGTACCGGTAGGCGCTCCCGATGGCACAGACGATCACCACGACGGCCGCGCCCGCGGCGTTGTGCCAGGTGCTCTGCCCCCGCTCGGCCCGGTGGACGGCGGTACCCAGGAACATGACGGCGAGGATCACCAGCCCCTCCCACACCGGGACCGTGCCGTTGAACGCAACCAGCACGAGGGCCAGCGCTCCGCCCAGCACGCCCCCGAACACCCGCACCACCGGTGCGGCGGAACTCGCACAGCACAGGGCGGCCGCCATGGCGACCGACGCCAACGCGATCAGCGGACCGGTCCCGGCCCGACCGGACAGCGCGGACACCGGCAGCGACGCCCCCGCCACCGCGCTCACCACGGCGAGCACGGCCAGGGCGACGGCCACCGACGCGGACCGGTGGTGCAGCCGGACCGTGAAGAGGGCGACCACCAGCAGGTAGAAGCACATCTCGTACGAGAGCGTCCAGAGGACGAGCAGGACATTGGGTGTCCCCAGCAGCTCCTGGAGCAGGGTGGCGTGGGCGAGGATCACGGTGACCGCGTCCTGCCGGCCGAAGTCACGCAGCCCCGCGAGCCCCAGGAGGTCCACCGCGAGCAGCACCGCGACGACGACCGCCAACAGCGGGTACACCCGGAAGACCCGTCCGATCCAGAACGCCCGCACGCAGCCCCGGCGTTCCAGCGACGCCGGGATGATGTAGCCGCTGACCAGGAAGAACACCATGACGCCGTAGCGGCTGGTGTTGAACTGCGGCATCAACTCCCCCCGCAAGTCCGGCATGAAGGTGTGGGACGAGTGGTCGAACACCACGACGAGTGCGGCGAGAGCGCGCAGCGCGTCGAGCCACCCCGACCGCGCGCTCACCGGTCACAGGGTTTCACCTCGTAGCGCTCGACCTCGTCCCGGGGGACCGGCTCGCCCCACGAGTTCTCGATCACCAGCGTGCTGCCGCGGCGCAGGGTGACGGGCCAGGCGCGAATGGGGTCGCCCTCGGCGGTCAGGACCATGACCCGGGGGATGTTCCACGAGCTGCACACGTCCCCGGGAGCGACCACATCCACGCGGATGCCCCACGGCCGCACCCGCTCGGCGAGTTCCAGCTGGTCGTCGATGCCGAAGCCCTGCTTGACGGTGAGTTCGACACTGCCGTTGTCGTGGCGCTCCACCGCGAACGCGCCGGAGTCGGCGGGCGAGCCGGGCGCCACCACCGTGGCGGCCCACACCGCTGCGCAGGCCGCCACCACCACGGCGATCCGGCGCGGGGCGGACCGGCGGCGAACAGCAGCCGTCACCCCGCCCGGGTCCGCTTCGGCCCCGGCCCCGCGCAGCTCGATCTCCTTCGTCAGCTCACCGAGCAGCCGGTCCTCGAACGTCGTCCTCGTGCTCATGCTTCCCCCCTTGCCACGTACACCAGCGATGCCTCCGGCGGCTGCGCCGTCCGGCAGTCCGTCTCCTCGCGCAGTGCCTTGCGCGCCCGGTGCAGCCGGACCCGGGCCGTGACCTGGCGGATGCCCAGCGCGGTCGCGGCCTCGGTGACCGTGAGCTGGTCGACCGCGATCAGTTCCATCACGGCCCGCTCACCCTCGGGCAGTCGCGCGAGCGCGGCCAGGACGCGCCGCCCCGGGCTCTCCGCGTCGAGCTTGTCCTCGATGCGGGCGATGTCGTCGGGCTCCAGCAACCGCCGCCCGGAGATGCGCCGATCGCGTTCGGTCTCCCGGGCGACCCGGCGGCGCTCCGACGACACGACGTTGCGCGCGATGCCGTACAGCCAGGCCGTCTCGCTGCCGAGATGCGGCCGGTAGGTGGGGCCCGAGTCGAGGACGGCGAGGAAGATCTCCGCCGTCAGGTCGGCCGCCGTGTGCGGGTCGGCCACCCGGCGGGCCACGAAGCGCAGCACGGCGTCGACGTGACGCCGGTAGAACTCCTCGAAGAGCCGCGGGTCGCCGACCGCAGCAGCGGGCCCACTCCGTAACCGTTCCGCGTCGTCCACCGATGTCCCCTTCTCGTCGACAGGTGCCTGTCACTTGTTCTTGGAACGGGACGCGCGAAGCGTTACAGGGGATGCGGTCCGCGGCCGGTGCGCAGGACCCGCAACACCGTGAGGGCCACGTGCAGTTCGGTGCGGCGCTCGCCGGACTCGAGGTCGGTGTCGAGGAGGCGCTCGACGGTGCGCAGCCGCTGGTAGAGGGTCTCCCTGGAGAGACCGCCGCGCCGGGCAGCGGTGGTCTTGTTGCCTGCGGCGTCGAGGTAGTGGCCCAGGGTCGCCAGCAGGTCGGTGCCGTGCCGGGTGTCGTGGTCGATGAGCCGGCCCAGCCGGCGTTCCGTGTAGTCCTGGATCCGGGAGTCCTCGCGCAGCGCGTACAGCAGCCGGCGCAAGCCGATGTCCGGCAGCTCGTGGAACGAACGGTCCACGGGGAGGGGCTGGCCGGGCGGGGTGGCCTCTATGACCCGGGCCGCCTCCCGGAACGAGCGTGCGCTGTCGGCGAGATCCGCGACCTCCGAGCCCACGCCGACGATCGCCTCCGGGGCCAGCGCCAGCGCGGTGCGGCTGAGGCGTTCGGCCACGGGCCGCCAGGGCTGGGCGGGCCGCAGGGCCAGCAGGACGCCGAGGCGGCGGGGGGACAGTTCGCCGACCAGGGCCGGGATCCCGGCCGACCTCAGCTCCCGGTGCAGTCGGGTCTCCGGCTCGGTGCCCGCCCCCGCGGGTCCCAGGTCCACGAGGACGGCCAGGAACACGCCGGCCTCCGTCGGCAGACCCAGCGCGGCGCAGCGGGCCCGGACGTCCTCGGCGGAGTGGTGGCGCTGCTCCACCAGCTCGCGCAGGGCGTTGCGGTGGGCCGTGTGCTCCCACGGGGTGGAGTGGATGAGCCGGGCCACGGTCAGGGCCATCGCCGTCCGCTCAAGCACGGTGACGTGCTCCGGTCCGAAAGCCGGCCCGTCGGCGGGCAGCATGGCCAGACGACCCCAGCGTTCGCCCTGGTAGGAGACGGGCGCGGTGAGCCAGCCCTCCGGGCCGCCCACCCCGGTGCGGTCGCCCGGCCCGGCCGCCCGGGAGCGCCGCTCCCAGTCCCCGAGCGTCTGCTCCACCGTGCTCCCCGAGGGTTCGCAGATCAGCGCCTGGTGCGCCAGGTTCTCCAGCACGACCGTCCGGCCGCTCATCTCCGCCGCGGCGCGTACCACGTCCTCCGGTCCCGCCCCGCGCAACGTCAGAGCCGTGAACGCCTCGTGGATCCGCTGCGTCCGCCGCATCGCGTCGGCCTGGTTGCCGAGGATCAGCGCGTGCACGACCTGCGTGACCTCCAGGAAGTTGACGTCCCTGGCGAGGGTGACCAGCGGCAGCCCGCGGGCCCGGCACGCCTGCACGAGGGCGTCGGGCGGCCGGTGGTAGCGGCGTACGAGTTCGATGACCAGGGCGGCCGCCCCCACCTCGGTGAGTTCGTCGACATAGCGGCGGACGCCCGCGGCGTCCTCGGGCAGCGGCATGCCCGTCGTCAGCACCAGCTCGCCGCCCTTGAGGAAGGAGGCGGGGTCCGTCAGCTCCGTGATGTGCACCCAGCGCACCGGCCGGTCCAGCGCGGTCACGCCCGTGACGACCTGGGGCTGTCCGGCGGCCAGGACCGGCAGGGCGAGGACGTCGGCGAGAGTCGGTGCGCGACCGGCCGGGGCGGAGTCACGGCCGGCCGCCGGGGGGTGAACGGTCACGGTGCCTCCCTGCGTGCCCGGTCACTCTGACAAGCGGGGCTGACCTGCGCAAGAGCTGTCCACCCGAGGGTGAGGTGGTGCCTGGGGGGTCCGGCGGTTGACACAACGTCCGGACAACGGGTTCCGGCTGGACAGATCACGCGTTGTCGGCCTCCGCGGCGGCCTGGATGCTCGAAGACCGGAGCTGAGCCAAGCAACCAGACCTCGTCCTACGGCCGGGAGACACCATGACCGCACTGTCGCCGCACCTTCGCCAGGCCACGCCCGTCGTGGCGGACCGGGGCGAGGGCGTCCACCTCTACGGTGAGGACGGCCGCCGCTACCTCGACTTCACCGCCGGTATCGGCGTCACCAGCACCGGGCACTGCCACCCCAAGGTCGTGGCGGCGGCGCAGGAGCAGGTGGGCTCCCTGATTCACGGCCAGTACACGACCGTGATGCACCGGCCGCTGCGCCGTCTGGTCGACAAGCTGGGCGAGGTGCTGCCGGCCGGCCTGGACAGCCTGTTCTTCACCAACTCCGGCAGCGAGGCCGTCGAGGCGGCGCTCCGGCTGGCCCGCCAGGCCACCGGCCGGCCGAACGTCGTCGTCTGCCACGGTGGTTTCCACGGCCGCACGGTCGCCGCGGCCTCCATGACCACCTCCGGCATCCGCTTCCGGTCCGGGTTCTCGCCGCTGATGAGCGGCGTGGTCGTCACCCCGTTCCCGACGGCCTTCCGGTACGGCTGGGACGAGGAGACCGCCACCCGCTTCGCCCTCAAGGAACTCGACTACACCCTCCAGACGATCTCGTCGCCCGCCGACACGGCGGCGATCATCGTCGAGCCGGTCCTCGGTGAGGGCGGCTACGTCCCCGCGAACCGCGCCTTCCTCGAAGGGCTGCGGGAACGGGCGGACCGCCACGGCTTCCTGCTGATCTTCGACGAGGTGCAGACCGGAGTCGGCCGCACCGGCCGCTTCTGGGGCCATGACCACTTCGGCGTCACCCCCGACATCCTCGTCACCGCCAAGGGCCTGGCCAGCGGCTTCCCCCTGTCCGGCATCGCCGCCTCCGAGGAACTGATGGCCAAGGCCTGGCCCGGCTCGCAGGGCGGCACGTACGGTGCCAACGCCGTGGCCTGCGCCGCGGCCTGCGCGACGCTCGACGTCGTGCGCGACGAGAAGCTCGTCGAGAACGCCGAGGCGATGGGCAAGCGGCTGCGCCAGGGCCTGGAGGCGGTGGCCGACCGGACGCCGGGCATCGGTGACGTGCGCGGTCTCGGCCTGATGCTCGCCACCGAGTTCGTCACCGAGGACGGCAGTCCCGACTCCGAGACCGCCGCCCGCGTGCAGCGCGCCGCGATCGACGAGGGTCTGCTCCTGCTGCTGTGCGGCGCCTCGAACCAGGTCGTCCGTATGATCCCGGCACTCGTGATCGACGAGGCGGGCGTCGACGAGGGCCTTCAGGCCTGGGCGAACGCGGTCGAGGCCGGAACAACGGGGGCCGGAGAGCGATGACCACCGCCACCCGCGACCTGGCGGGTCTCACGGCGCGCCTCGCCGAGCTCGCGCCCGGTCTACGGGTGGAGACCGGCCCGGGGGCAACGGGCGCGTATGCCTACGACGCCTCCAACTACCGTGTGCCGCCGCGAGCGGTGGCCTTCCCGCGCAGTGCCGACGACGTGGTCGCGGTGCTGCGGGCCTGCCGTGAGGCGGGTGTGCCGGTCACAGCCCGGGGCGGCGGCACGAGCATGGCGGGCAACGCCGTCGGTCCGGGGCTGGTGCTGGACTTCTCCCGGTACATGAACCGGATCCTGGACATCGACGTCGAGGCGCGCACCGCGCGGGTCGAGGCGGGTGTCGTCCTGGACGCGCTGCGCAGTGCGACCGCGCTGCACGGGCTGGACTTCGGCCCGGACCCGTCGTCGCACAGCCGCTGCACCCTCGGCGGCATGATCGGCAATGACGCCTGCGGGAACCGGTCGGTGCGCGACGGGCGGACCAGCGGGCACGTCGTGGCGCTGGAGATCGTGACGGCTGACGGCGTGCGGGCCGTGGCCGACCACGCAGGGCTGCACCCGGTGGATCCTGGCGATGCCGGGCCGGTCGCCCGGCTGGAAGCCGGCCTCAAGCGGCTGGTCGGTGAGAACCTGGCACTGCTCCGCACCGAGCTGGGCCGCATCCCGCGGCAGGTCTCCGGCTACCAGCTCCACCACCTCCTGCCGGAGAACGGCTTCGACCTGGCCCGCGCCCTGGTGGGCACCGAAGGCACCTGTGCGGTCGTCACCGCCGCGACGGTCCGCCTGGTGGCGACCGCACAGGCATCCACCCTGCTGACCCTGGGCTACGACGACGTGGTCCAGGCGGCCGAGGACGTGCCGGAGATCCTGCGCTTCACGCCGAGTGCGGTGGAGGGCATGGACGAGGCGATCGTGGCCACCATGCGCGCCCGTCGCGGGGCCGATTCCGTCACCGGCCTGCCCGAGGGGCGGGCGTGGCTGTACGTCGAGCTCGAAGGCGACGACCAGGCCGGGGTGAACGCCCGGGCCGCCGAACTGCTGGACGCGCTCAAGGCCCAGGGGCGGCTGACCGGGGGCCGGGTCGTGCAGAGCCCGGCGGAGCGGCGTTCGCTGTGGCGGGTGCGCGAGGACGGGGCCGGGCTCGCCGCCCGGCTCGTCGACGGCGGGGAGTCCTGGCCCGGCTGGGAGGACGCCGCCGTCGCCCCGGAGAACCTCGCCGCCTACCTGCGCGGATTCCGCAAGCTGCTCGCCTCCCACGAGCTGACCGGTGTGCTGTACGGGCACTTCGGCGCCGGCTGCGTCCACGTGCGGATCGACTTCGACATGACCAGCGACACCGGCCGGGAGGTCATGCGCCGCTTCCTCACCGAGGCCGCCGCGCTGGTCGTCGAACACGGCGGCACCCTGTCCGGTGAACACGGTGACGGACGCGCCCGCAGCGAGCTGTTGCAGGTCATGTACAGCCACCGCATGATCGCCGCGTTCACCGCCTTCAAGCAGACCTTCGACCCCGACGGTCTGCTCAACCCGGGAGTGATCGTCGACCCGGCCCCACTCGACGCCGACCTCGCGCTGCGCGAACTTCCCCTGCTGGAGGCCACGTTCACTTTCCCGCACGACGAGGACGGCTTCGCCGGTGCCGTGCGCCGGTGTGTCGGCGTCGGGCGTTGCCGCAGTGACGCGGGCGGGGTGATGTGCCCGAGCTACCGGGCCACGGGTGAGGAGAACGACTCCACCCGCGGCCGGGCCCGCATGCTCCAGGAGATGGTCCGCGGCGAAGCCGTCACGGACGGCTGGCGCTCCACCGAGGTGCGCGACGCCCTCGACCTGTGCCTGTCCTGCAAGGCCTGCTCCAGTGACTGCCCGGTCGGGGTCGACATGGCCACCTACAAGGCAGAGTTCCTCCACCAGCACTACAAGGGCCGCCTGCGCCCCCGCTCCCACTACTCCCTCGGCTGGCTGCCCCTCACCTCGGCCCTGGCCGGATACGCCGCCCGCCCGATCAACCTGCTGCTGCGCGGCCCGATCGGCAAGCTCCTGGCCCGCCTGGGCGGTGTCACCACCCGGCGCAGGATTCCCGCCTTCGCCTCCCGCCGCGCCCTGCGCAGAACCCTCCGGGCGGCGAAGACCGACGAACCGGCCAAGGCCATCCTCTTCGTCGACAGCTTCACCCGCGCCTTCCGCCCCCAGGTCGCGGGAGCGGCGAGCCGTGCCCTGGCCGACGCCGGTATCCCCTGCACCCCGCAGGACGGCCTGTGCTGCGGACTGACCTGGGTCAGCACCGGCCAGCTCGCCACGGCCCGCAAGATCATGGACCGCACGGTCATCGCCCTCGACGACGACGGTGACGACCGGCCGATCATCGTGGCCGAACCCAGCTGCGCCGCCGCCCTCAAACGCGACGTACCCGAACTCCTCGGCACCGAGGCCGCCCGGCGCGTCGCCGACCGCGTGCAGACCTTCACCGGGGCACTGACCGACCTGGCCGACGCGGGCTGGACCCCACCGCCCCTCCCTGAGAACGTCGTGCTCCAGACCCACTGCCACGAGTACGCCACCTTCAAGGGCCGCCGCCCAGCCGACCTGCTGCGCCGCCTCGGTGTCCGCGAAGTGGACGAGGCCGAGGGCTGCTGCGGACTCGCCGGCAACTTCGGCTTCGAGGCCCAGCACTACGACACCTCCATGGCCGTGGCCGAGCTGGCTCTCAAGCCCCGCATCGACAACCTCGGCGGACGCCCCGTGGTCGCCGACGGCTTCAGCTGCGCCACCCAGATCGACCACCTCGCCGGCGGGGACGTCCGCGCCCTGCACCTCGCCGAACTCCTCGACCCCGCCGCCGATCAACCAGGAGAGACGACATGACCGAGGTACTGACCCAGTTGTTCATCGGCGGTGCCTGGGTGGACGCCGCGGACGGTGCCACCATGCCCGTCGACGACCCGGCCACCGGCGAGATCCTCTGCCAGGTCGCCGACGCCGGACCGAAGGACGCCCGGCTCGCCGAGGAAGCGGCCGTGCAGGCTCAGACCGACTGGGCCCGCACCCCGCCCCGGGCGCGCAGCGAGATCCTGCGCCGCGCCCACGAGCTCATCCTGGAGCGCACCGACGAACTCGCCCACCTGATGACCTCCGAGATGGGCAAGCCGCTCGCCGAAGCCCGTGGCGAGGTGGCTTACGCGGCGGAGTTCTTCCGCTGGTTCTCCGAGGAAGCCGTCCGGATCGACGGCGGCCACGGCCTGCTGCCCGACGGGCGTAACCGCATGCTGCTCTCCCGCCGCCCGGTCGGCCCCTGCCTGCTGATCACGCCGTGGAACTTCCCGCTGGCCATGGGCACCCGCAAGATCGGCCCGGCGATCGCCGCGGGTTGCACGATGATCCTCAAGCCCGCCCCGCAGACCCCGCTCTCCAGCCTCGCGCTGGCCGGGATCCTCAAGGAGGCCGGGCTGCCGGACGGTGTGCTGAACGTCGTCACCACCTCCCGCGCCGGCGAGGTGTGCGAGCCGCTGTTGCGCGGCGGCCGGATCCGCAAGCTGTCCTTCACGGGCTCCACCGCCGTGGGCCGGCTGCTGCTCGCGCAGTGCGCCGACACGGTCGTGCGCACCTCGATGGAGCTGGGTGGGAACGCGCCGTTCATCGTCTTCGACGACGCCGACCTGGACGTGGCCGTCGACGGGGCGATGGTCGCCAAGATGCGCAACATGGGCGAGGCCTGCACGGCCGCCAACCGCTTCTTCGTCCACCGGTCGGTCGCCGACGAGTTCGGCCGGCGGCTCGCCGAGCGGATGGGCGCCCTCGTGGTGGGCCCCGGCACCCGGGGCGGCGTCGACGTCGGCCCGCTGATCGACGCCGCCGGGCGTGCCAAGGTGGAGGAACTCGTGGCCGACGCGGTCGAGCGCGGAGCCGAGGTGCTCGTGGGCGGCCGCAGGCCGGAAGGGCCCGGCCACTTCTACCCGCCGACCGTGCTCGCCGGCGTCGACCCCGGCAGCCGCCTGATGGACACGGAGATCTTCGGCCCGGTCGCCGCGATCCTCACCTTCGACGACGAGGACGAGGTCCTGCGCCGCGCCAACGACACGCCCTGGGGTCTCGTCGGCTACGTCTTCACCCAGGGCCTGGACCGCGGCCTGCGCGTGAGCGAAGGGCTGGAGGTGGGCATGGTGGGCCTGAACACCGGCCTCGTCTCCAACCCGGCGGCTCCGTTCGGCGGCGTCAAGCAGTCCGGGCTCGGACGCGAGGGCGGCCGGGTCGGGATCGACGAGTTCCTGGAGTACCAGTACGTGGCGGTGCCTGTGCGGTGACGAGACCGGCTGTCGCATGAAGGTATGAATGGGTCTTCATGTGTTCCTGTATGGTGTGAGGCGCCGACGCGCCCCCGCCAGAAGGACCCCTGATGACCTCCACCCTCACACCGCAGCCGGTCGAACGGACGAAGCCCGAGCGCCCCGGGGCGGTGGCCCGGCGGCGGACCCGCGTCCTCGCTCTCCCCGAGGCACGCTGGGCCGCCGCGGCCACCGCCTTCTTCCTGCTCGCCCTGCCCTTGCAGCTGACCGGCGCCCCTGCCTGGGCCTGGGGGCCGCTGTACGCCCTGTCGTACGTCACGGGCGGCTGGGAGCCGGGCTGGGAAGGGCTCAAGGCCCTGAAGGAACGCACCCTCGACGTCGACCTGCTGATGGTCGTGGCCGCCCTGGGCGCCGCATCCATCGGGCAGGTCATGGACGGCGCCCTGCTCATCGTCATCTTCGCCACCTCGGGCGCGCTGGAGGCCCTGGCCACGGCCCGCACCGCCGATTCCGTGCGCGGCCTGCTCGACCTGGCCCCCGCCACGGCCACCCGGCTGAGCCCCGACGGCGGTGAACAGGCCGTGTCCGTCGAGGAGCTGACGGTCGGCGACACCGTCCTGGTGCGCCCGGGGGAGCGTGTCGGAGCCGACGGCCGGGTGCTGGACGGGGCGAGCGAGGTGGACCAGGCCACCATCACCGGCGAGCCGCTGCCCGTGCCGAAGGAGCGGGGCGACGAGGTCTTCGCGGGCACCCTCAACGGCACCGGCGCCCTCCGGATCCGGGTGGAGCGCGACGCCTCCGACTCGGTGATCGCCCGGATCGTGCGCATGGTGCAGGAGGCGTCCGAGACCAAGGCGCCCACGCAGCTGTTCATCGAGAAGGTCGAACAGCGCTACTCGCTGGGCATGGTGGCCGCGACCCTGGCCGTCTTCCTGGTCCCGCTCGCCTTCGGAGAACAGCTCACCGAGGCACTGCTGCGCGCCATGACGTTCATGATCGTCGCCTCGCCCTGCGCGGTCGTGCTGGCCACCATGCCGCCGCTGCTGTCGGCCATCGCCAACGCCGGACGGCACGGCGTGCTCGTGAAGTCGGCCGTGGTGATGGAGCGGATCGGGCAGGTGGACGCGGTCGCGCTGGACAAGACCGGCACGCTCACCGAGGGCAGCCCCCGCGTCACCGACGTGCGGCCGCTGCCCGGATCCGGCCTGGACGAGGACGCGTTGCTGACGCTGGCGGCCGCCGCCGAGCGGCCCAGTGAGCATCCGCTGGCCCGGGCGGTGGTGGACGCGGCCCGCGAGCGCGGCCTCGGCCTGCCCGACGCGGCGGACTTCACCTCCGCGCCCGGCGTGGGAGTCACCGCCGTCGTCGGCGGCCGCACGGTCGCCGTCGGCGCACCGGCCCGGCTGCTGGACGACACCCCCGGCGCCGCCGCGGAACTGGAGGAGTCCGGCCGCACCGCCGTCCTGGTCGTCGTCGACGGCACCCCCGCCGGACTGCTCGGCATCGCCGACCGGCTGCGCCCGGACGCCGCTGCCACCATCGCCTCCCTCGCCACGCTCACCGGCACCGCCCCGGTGCTCCTCACCGGCGACAACCCCCGGGCCGCCGCGCACCTCGCCGCCGAGGCCGGCATCGACGACGTGCGCGCCGGGCTGCTGCCGCAGGACAAGCTGGCCGCCGTGCAGGAGATGGAAGGCGCGGGCCGCAAGGTGCTGGTCGTCGGGGACGGCGTCAACGACGCCCCCGCCCTGGCCGCCGCGCACACCGGCATCGCCATGGGCCGGGCCGGCTCCGACCTGGCCCTGGAGACCGCGGACGCCGTCATCGTGCGCGACGAACTCGCCGCGGTCCCCGCCACCGTCGCCCTGTCCCGCCGCGCCCGCAGGCTGGTCGTGCAGAACCTCGTCATCGCGGGGGTGTTCATCACCGGACTCGTCGTCTGGGACCTGGCCGGGAACCTGCCGCTGCCGCTGGGCGTCGCGGGCCACGAGGGCTCCACGGTCCTGGTCGGCCTGAACGGGCTGCGGTTGCTGAGGGAAGGGGCCTGGCAGCGGGCCGCCGCCGAGGGAAACGGCTGACGAACGACCCTCAGCGTACCGGCGGGGGACCGCTGCTGGCCCGCTCCACCAGGTCCACGGGCACCAGGGTGTCGACGCGGGGCCGGTCGCCCGGGCCGTCGATCCGGTCCAGGAGGAGCCGCAGCGAACGGGTGCCGATCTCCGCGAAGTCGGTGCGGACGGTGGTCAGCGGCGGCAGGAAGTGCGCCGCCTCCGGCACGTCGTCGTAGCCGACGACGCTGACGTCCCCGGGGACGGACCGTCCGGCCTCGTGCAGGGCGTGCAGCAGGCCGAGCGCCATCTGGTCGTTGGACGCGAACACCGCCGTCACATCGGGGCGCCGGGCCAGCGAACGGCCCAGGTCGTAGCCGGAGCCGGCGCTCCAGTCCCCGACGAGAGGGGCCGGTACGGCGGCACCCGCGGCCCGGAGCGTCGACTGCCAGCTCGCCAGCCGGTGGTCGGCCGAGGTCCAGCCGGCCGGGCCCGCGATGTGCCACACGGTCGCGTGCCCGAGACCGAGGAGGTGCTCGGTGGCCTTGCGGGCCCCGGTGCGGGAATCGCCGGTGACCAGGGCGGTTTCCTCGTCGAGCGCGTTCTCCAGCACCACCAGGGGGGTGCCCAGGCCGGTCGTCTCGGCCAGTGCCCGGCCCACCCACAGCTGCGGCGCGATCGCGATCACGCCGTCCGCGCCCTCGGCCGACAGCCGGTCGACGGCCTCGACGACGGTGTCGTGGTCGGCCGTGTCCAGGGCGATGGAGCTGACGAGGTAACCGGCCTCCTGGGCCGCCGTGTTGATCGCGGTCAGGATCGAGGCCGGCCCGTAGCGGGCGGCGTCGAAGGAGATGACCCCGAGCATCCGGGTCCTGCCGCTGGCCAGGGACCGCGCGCTGCGGCTGGGCCGGTAGCCGAGGGTGCGCATGGCCTCCAGGACCGCCTCGCGTGTCTCGCGGCGCACGGCCGGGTGATCGTTGAGGACCCGCGAGACGGTCTGCTTGGAGACCCCGGCGATCCGGGCCACGTCAGCCATGACCGGGCGCGCCCCCGCGAAGTTGCGCTTGCTGCGGCCCTTGGGCGCAGGACCGTCGGCCGCGCTCGGTGTCATGGCGGGTGATGTCCTCGATGTCGGTACGGCGGTCCTGAACCGCCCGGCAGAGCACAGCATAGGCCGGACACCAGGCCCGGAGCCTACTCAGCCGGTCCGGACCGTCCAGCGGCGCGTGACCACCCATTCGGCGTCCAGCACCCGCGCCTCCCGCCAGCTGCCGTCCGGCTGCCCCGGCACGTGCACGGCCGCCTCCGGGGCGAGCGGCAGCACCTTGAGAAGCAGTCCCTCCGTACCCAGCGCCCGGGCCGGCAGCCGGTCCAGCCCGATGTCCCAGACCCGCCCCGACCAGAACTGGTCCGCGACCAGAGCCTCTCCCACGTAGGCCCGGGCCAGGTCCCCCGTCCAGCGCAGCCGCAGCAGCACCCCGGAGGGGTTCCGGAGCAGGTCCCCCGGTAGGTCGACCCGGTACTCGGCGGCCGCCGCGGCCACGTCCTTCTCGCCCGGCACACTCGCCCGGCCCTGCACACCGGTCACCGGCACCGGCGCCGGGCCGGCGGGCCTGACGGACCTGACTGTCGCGGCGGTGCCCGCCGGCGGCCCGGCGTCGACGGTGTAGCGCGTGAACACGCCGTCGGCCGTCTCCCGGACCCCGGCCCCCCGCACCACCAGGGCGGACTCCGGTGCCGGCAGCACCGCGAACGACGGCCCGGCGGCGGGGCTGTGCAGCCGCACCTCGTTTCGGCGCTCGTCGAAGACGACACCGTCTCCGCACAGCACCAGCCGTTCGGCACCCCACGCCCGGCCGCGGTAGACCGTACGGGCCGTCGCCGCGTCCAGGACCAGCAGGCCCACGCGTGAACCGTCGGCCGCCTCCACCTCCACCAGGGCGTCGGTGCCGGGCCGGACCCCGCAGACCAGGATCCGTCCGGCGACCGGCGTGATCTCCCCGGACGGCACGGCGACGGACGCCACCGTGTCGGCGTCCAGGGCGAGTTCGGGGGCGATGCCGTCCGTCGCGGCCAGCACCAGGACCGTACGGTCGTCGGCCTCCACGGTGCAGACGGGCTGCGCCGTGGCCCACTCCAGCCGCAGCCCTGCCACGTCCAGCCGGAGCGGCCAGCAGAAGTACGCGCCGGAGGGGACGGTGACGGGGGTGCTGGGCAGCGTCAGCGAGGGCGCGTCGGGGAACTCGACCGTGAAGGCCGTGTCGGGGTGGTCCGGCAGTGGCTCGTGCGGCTGGTGGTTGGTCACGAAGAGGAAGCCCGAGGTGCCGTCGGCCCGCACTGCCCAGCGCAGGGTGTCCCGGTCGTCCTGTCCGGCCGGCGGCTGCTCGGGCAGCACGGACCGCAGGGGGGCGATCCGGTGCCCGAAGCAGGCCAGCAGCAGGTGCTGGAGGCGTAGTTCGTGGTAAGAGGGCCGCAGCTGCCCGTACTCGCCGAGCGGGGCCTGGAAGTCGTACGTCAGGACCGGCAGGTCGTTGGGGTAGCCGGTGGCGTGCGACTCCTGAAGGGAGGTCAGTTCGCCGACCGGGTTCGTGCCGCCGTGGAACATGTAGTAGCCCTGCCACACCGACCCGCAGCCGATCTTGGTCAGCGCGAGCGCACCGACATCCCCGGCCTCCACCCGAGGCCGCCGGTGATAGGCCACGGCCATGCCGCCGCCCAACTCGCAGGTGGCCCACGGGAAGCGGTCCGTCGGCGCCGGGCCGGCCCCGCGCACGGCCGTGGGCCGCAGGTCGGCGCCGATGCCCTCGTCGTCGCGCTCGTGGGTGAAGAAGAAGTGCTTGCGGCAGGTGTCGGGCCAGCCCCCGGCGGCCTCCGTCCAGAACGCCTCGGGATACCCGCCGTACAGCGGAAGCAGTTCGTCGCCGGGGAGTTGGACGCCGCCCCAGGCGGTCGACGTCCACAGCGGCGCGCTCAGCCCGGCCTCCTGCGCCATGCGCTTGAGCGTGCGCAGGTGACCCGGCTGGTCGTACAGCTCGTTCTCGATCTGGATCGCGACGATCGGGCCGCCGCCCGCCCGGCCGAGACCGTGCAACTGCCCGGCGATCGCGGTGAACCAGGCGCGTACGGGCGCCAGGTAGGCCGGGTCGTCGGTGCGGGGCGTGCAGGCGCCGGCCAGGAGCCAGTCGGGCAGGCCGCCGTTGCGCACCTCGGCGTGGGACCAGGGCCCGATCCGGGGGATGAAGTCCAGGCCGTGACGGGCGCACAGCTCGGCGAAGCGCCGCAGGTCGCGGTCACCGTCGAAGCGGACGCGGCCCTCGATCTCCTCGTGGTGGATCCAGATGACGTAGGAGGCGACGGCGCTCACCCCGCCCGCCTTCATCTTCAGCAGCTCCTCCTCCCACTCTCCGTGCGGGTAGCGGGAGTAGTGGAACTCACCGGAGACCGGAAACCAAGGGCGGCCGCCACGGGTGAACCGGTGGCTGGTGACCTCGATCGGGTCGGGCACGCCCGGCGCGTCCGTGAAGGGCAGGTAGCCGGTCAGCGGGTGAGGGGCGGGCGGCGCCACGCGCAGGAGATGCGTCACCAGGTGTTCTCCGGGCCGAGGTCGGGGGTGTCGGTGAGCAGGGCACGGGTGGCGGTGCTGCCGTGCAGCTCCAGCAGGACGAGTTCGTTGGAGCCCGGGCGCAGCACCGGCGCGGGGACGTACAGCGTGCGCTGCGGGCCGCGGTTCCAGTAGCGGCCGAGGTGGAAGCCGTTGACCCAGGCCTGGCCCTTCGTCCAGCCGGGCAGCGCGAGGAAGGCGTCCGCCGGGGTGCCGACCTCGAAGGTGCCGCGGTGGAACGCCGGCACGGTGACGCTCGTCTCCGCGGCCGGGGCGAACGGCACCGCGTCCACGTCGTCGAGCGGCAGCGGGTGGCAGTCCCAGCCGCGCAGGGTGGTGCCGTTGAAGGAGACGGGGCCGAGCAGCCCCTTGGGCGCGCCGATGCGAGGCCCGTAGTTGACGCCGCCCATGTTCTCGACGAGGACCTCCAGCGTCGCCCCGGGCCGCGGCACCCGCACGGGCAGCGACTCGTCGTGCCGCTCGCGCTCCAGCACACCGGCGGGGGCGCCGTCGACGAAGACCAGGGCGCGGTCGCCGACCCCACCACAGAAGTGCAGCAGGCCGTCGCCGCGGACGGGGAGCGTGGTGCGGTAGAGCGCGTAACCGGTGCGCTGGCCGAGCGCGTCCATGGTGAGCGGGACGTCGGCGCTCACGGGCGGCCCCGCCAACGGCATGAGAGCCGCCCGGTCGCTCAACTCGACGTCGGTGGGCGGAAGTTTGGGGCCCGGTGCCGGGAGCGGCTCGTCCGGTACGGCGGTATGGCGGGCGATGACCTCGCGGAAGGCACGGTACTTCGGGCCGGGGTCGCCGCTCTCGGTGAGCGCGGCGTCGTAGTCGTACGACGTGATCGTGGGCGAGTAGGCGTGCTTGTGGTTGGCGCCGTTGGTGAAACCGAAGTTGGTGCCGCCGTGGAACATGTAGATGTTCACGGACGCCCCGGCGGACAGCAGCCGGTCCAGGTCGGCGGCGGCGTCGGCCGCGTCCCGGACGTGGTGCGGCCCGCCCCAGTGGTCGAACCAGCCGATCCAGAACTCGGCACAGAACAGCGGCCCTTCGGGCCGGTGCTCGCGCAGCCGTGCGAGGCTCTGCTCGACGCGGCTGCCGAAGGTCGTGGCCGCCAGCACGCCGGGCAGGGTCCCCGCGGCCAGGTGTCCGGGATCGGCCTGGTCGCAGGTGAACAGCAGTTCCTCGACGCCTCGCGAGCGGAACGCGTCGGCCAGGTGCTTCAGGTACGCGGAGTCGTCGCCGTAGGCCCCGTACTCGTTCTCCACCTGCACGCCGATGACGGGACCGCCCGCCGCGGCCAGGTGCGGCCGGAGCGCGGGAAGCAGCAGGTCGAGGTAGCGGTCGACGGCCCCGGTGAAGCGGGGATCGCTGGTGCGCAGCCGGATGTCCGGGTCGGAGGTCAGCCAGTCGGGCAGGCCGCCGCCGTCCCATTCGGCACAGATGAACGGCCCGGGACGCAGCAGCACCCGCAGTCCCTCGTCCTGCGCGAGCCGGAGGAACCGGGGCAGGTCGAGGAAGCCGTCGAGGACCAGGGGGCTCTCGGGATCGGGCTGGTGGTGGTTCCAGGGGATGTACGTCTCGACCGTGTTGAGGCCCATCAGCCGCGCCTTGCGCAGCCGGTCGGACCACAGACCGGGGTGGACGCGGAAGTAGTGCAGCGCGCCGGAGATGATCCGGAACGGCTCGCCGTGCAGCTGGAATCCGTCGGACGTCGTCGTCAGGGCGGGCATGCGGAAGCTTCCCTTCGGGACAGAGGAGTGGAGTCAGCGGGAGCGGGTGGCGCGGATCAGCCAGAGCGTGGCGGCCAGGCAGAGCGCCGAGACGCCGCACAGCAGGAGCGGCACGGCGCGGACCCCGGACCACTCGATGGCCTTGCCCAGCGCCGGCCCCGCGGCGACACCGCCGACCATGGAGGCCGCGATGACCAGGGCGCCGGCCCGCCGGGCCCGCGGTGCGGCGCGGTTCAGCCACGGCAGCCCGGTGGGGAAGATCGGCGCGATGAACAGACCGACCCCGGCGTACGCGTAGGGCGCGAGGGCCGGGACGGTTGCCGCCAGCAGGCACACCGTCATGCCCGCGCAGGAGACGGTGATGATGGCCTGGGGGGAGAAGCGCAACGCGAGCGGCGCGACCAGGAAGCGGCCGACGGTCATCATCAGCCAGTACACCGATGTGGCGGTCGCGGCGACGCCCGCGCCGTAGCCGACCGTCTCCAGATGCGTGGGCTCCCAGCCGCCCACACCGGCCTCGATGCCGACGTGCAGCACGTAGAGGACGACGAAGACGGCGAGCACGGAGCCGAGGCTCCGCCCGAGCACGCCGGTGCCGCCGTCCTGCTCTCCGGCCGGGACGGGCACCTGGCTCCGCACACCCCTCAGGCACAGCAGCAGCGGCAGGTTGGCGACGGCGAAGGCGAGGAAGACGGCCGGGTAGTGCTCGGAGCCGACCGCGCCGATCACGGCGGGCCCGAGGATGGCGCCGATACCGAAGTGAGCGTTGAGGATGTTGAGCATCGCGGTCGAACGGTGGCCGAAGCCCACGGCGAACAGCTGGTTGAGGCCGTAGTCGATGCCACCGAAACCGAACCCGGCCAGCAGGGCCGCCACCAGGGCGGTGGGCCAGTCGGGTGCCAGCGCGAAGCCGGCGGCGCCGACGGCCATCAGCAGATACGAACTGCCGAGGATCCGCCGGTTGCCGACCCGGCCGTAGAGCCGGTCGAACAGCAGCACACCGGCGACACCACCGACGAAGTGGGCGCTCAGCCCCAGCCCCGCGGCGGAGGGCGACAGCCCGAACTCCGCACGGAAGGCCGGGATCGCCGGCCCGTACAGCGCCTGCAACGCCCCGATGAGCACGAAGCCGATACAGGAGGCCACTACGGCGGCCCTGCTGAACACGGGGCCGGGCGGTGCGGAGGGGAGACGGGTAACGCGCTCTTCGATCACGCGGACTCCGAAGGACGGGCCACCGGGTGGGTGGGCGGAGGGCACAGGCGCGTACGGCTGGATCAGAGAACTGATGTTACCGGTAACATCAGTTGGGTCAACAGCTCCGGCCGTCCAGGTGCCTTCCGGCCGCCCGGCATCCCCCGGCTCGCCACGAGATCTCCCCCGGGCTCCCACGAACCTCGGAGATCCACCAGGGTTGCCCCGGTCCCGTTCGGGTACGCGAGCAGGACCGTTCCCGGGGCGGATCATGCCCGGGGCGGGCCGCACGACCGCCGCTACCAGGGAATCTGCCATGGAGACACCTGCAAACGACCCCACGCCCACGCCCGCCCAGCGGGCTCTGGACGTCCTCTCCGAGAACACCGAGGACACGGCGGCTCTGGACGCGCTCGCCAACAGCGACGTGCTCATCCCCGTGCCCGACGACGCCAACGACTCGGACGCCGCCAACCCCTCGGCGGTGGCGCTGCCGGTGCTGGAGCAGCCGGGCGGCGAACCGGTGGTGCCCGTGTTCACCTCCGAGGTGGAGATGGCCGGGCTGCTGCCGTTCGTCTCCCGCTACCGCCTGGTGCCCCTCGGGGCCCTCGCCGCGCAGTGGCCGGCCGACGACCTGTCGCTCACCATCGACGGCAGCTCGGAGCACCGCCTGACGCTGACCTCGGAGGGAGTGCGCACCCTGCTGGCACGCTAGGGGTGTCCGCGACGTCGTGTCGTTCGCCCGGAGGGCGGGCGCCGCGGCGTTCGGTGCGCACGTCGGGCCCCTAAGAAGGCGACCGGCGCGATCCGGGCCTGGGCGGCTCCTCGCCCAGCGCCCGGCTCAGTGCTGCCCGCTGGAGGGGCAGCACCTCGGCGTGCAGGTCACGGCCCTTGGCCGTCAGTGCGACCCATACACCCCTGCGGTCCTCCTCGCACACCGACCGCGCCACCAGCCCGTCCTTCTCCAGCCGGGCGATCAGGCGAGACAACGCGCTCTGACTGAGGTGGACCCGCCCCACGAGGTTCTGCACGCGGCACTGCTCGCCCTCCTCGGGCGCCGCGGTCGCGAGCATGTCCAGAACCTCGAAGTCGGACGCGCCGAGGCCGTGCGGATGCAGCGCCCGGTCGATCTCGCACATCGTGCGCGCGTGCGCCGACAGGATGTCCCGCCACCGGTCCTCCAGCTGCCCACCAGCCGTCTTCGCCGCCATATGGGAACGGTAACACCGGAGCGCGGTTCCATGACCGTGCATGCACACGGGTCTCGGACCGGCCTCACGGCCTCACGTCGACTCCCGTTTCACCAGCTCCGTCGGCAGGATCACCGCCGCCGGATCCTCGCCCCCGATCTGCGCGAGCAGCACCCGCACCATCTCGTTGCTGATGCGGTCCCAGGGCTGCCGGATGGTCGTCAGCTCGGGCCCTGCGGCCACCGCGGCCGGTGAATCGTCGAAACCGCCGACGGCCACGTCCTGCGGCACCCGCCGCCCGGCCCGGTGCAGGGCCGTGAGCACTCCCTGCGCCATGAGGTCGGAGGCGACGAACACCGCGTCGACGTCCGGCGCCCGCGCCAGCAGGCGCTCGGCGCCCGCCTCGCCGCTGGCCCGGCTGTAGTCGCCGGAGACGACCAGCCGCTCGTCGAACTCCAGGCCCGCCTCCGCCAGCACCTCCCGGTAACCGGCCAGGCGCTCGACACCACCGGGTGTGTCCAGTGGACCGGTCACCGTGCCCACCCGGCGCCGTCCGAGCGACAGCAGGTGACGCACCATGTCGCGGGCGCCGTCACGGTCGTCGGCGGCCACGTAACTGACCTTGGACGCCAGTCCGATCGGCTTCCCGCACGCCACCAGGGGCACCCCCGCCTCACGCAGCCGCTCCGCGACGGGATCACCGGAGTGGCTGGAGACCAGCAGCACCCCGTCGACGTGCCCGGCGGTGATGTACCGCGTGATGCGCCGCCGTTCGTCCTCGGTGCCCGCCAGCATCAGCAGCAGCGGGATGTCGTGCGCGGCGAGCGCCTGGGTGCAGCCGCGCAGCAGGACGTTGAAGTTGGGGTCCTCGAAGAACCTCTCCTGCGGCTCCGTGAGCAGGAAACCGATCGAGTCGGACCGCCCGGTGATCAGGGAGCGGGCGTGCCGGTTGACGACGTAACCCGTCTTGCGGATGGCCGCGTTGACCGCCTCCTGCGCGGTCGGACTGACGTAGTGCCCGCCGTTGAGGACGCGTGAGACGGTGCCGCGCGAGACACCGGCCTCGCGCGCCACGTCGTGGATCGTGGGCGGTCTGCGCCTGCCCCCGGCAGCGTTCATGGTCATGACTTTACGGCTCCGGAGAGCAGATCCAGACTCCAGAACCGCTGGATGACCAGGAAGAGGGCGACCAGCGGAAGCACCGCGAGCAAGGCCCCCGTGATCACCAGGGTGTACAGCGCCGGAGTGTTGGCGCCCTGCTCCAGCAACGTGAACAGGCCGAGCGTGATCGGGAACTTCTCGTCGTCGCTGAGCATGATGTACGGCAACAGGAAGTTGTTCCAGATCGCCACGAACTGGAACAGGAACACCGTCACCATCCCGGGGATCATCATCGGCAGGGCGATCCGCGTGAAGATCCGCCACTCGCTCGCCCCGTCCATGCGCCCCGCCTCGATCACGTCGGCGGGCACCGCGGCGGCGGCGTAGATCCGCGCGAGGTAGACACCGTACGGGAAGAGGATCTGCGGCAGCAGGACGGACAGGTACGAGTCGGTGAGGTCGGCCTTCGCCAGCAGCAGGTACTGGGGGACGGCCAGGATCACGGGCGGCATCAGCACCCCCGCGAGCAGCATGTTGAAGAGCGTCTCGCGGCCGCGGAACCGGTAGATCGCGAGCGCGTAGCCGCTGATCGCCGACACGCACGTCGACAGCAGGGCCCCGAGGCCGGCGTACAGCGCGGAGTTCCCCATCCACTGCCAGTAGACGCCGTCGCGGTAGGCGTTGAGGTCCCGGATGTTGCCGGCGAAGCCCGAGCCCGGCAGGAACGTGAACGTGGAGAACAGCTCCCGCCCGGACTTGGTGGCGGCGATGACCACCCAGGCGACCGGGAGCAGACAGTAGAGCGCGCCCAGCAGCAGGGTGACGGTGGGGATCAGGGCGATCCGGCGGCGCAGCGGCGGGCGGCGGTCCTGGGCGGCGCCGGGCGTGCTGCCCGCCACCGGCTCGGTCTGGGGGACGACGAGGGAGCTCATCGGGCGGCCTCCTGCTTCTGGCGACGGTTCGCGGCCCGCAGGAAGCCGAAGGAGAGGAGGAGCGTGGCGAAGGCGATGATCACGGCCTGCGCCGCCGCCCCGTTGATGTCACCTTCGCCGAAGGCGTCCCGGTGCACCTTCATCAGCGGGCTCCACGTCGTGGACACCGAGTTGGTGAGCGGCTTGAGGGTGGTCGGTTCGTTGAACACCTGGAGCGTCGCGATGATCGAGAAGAAGAAGGTCAGCACCAGCGAGGGCGCCACCATCGGGATCTTGATCCGCAGTGCGATCTGGAGCGGGGTGGCGCCGTCCAGCTTCGCCGCCTCGTACACCTCCGCCGGGATCGCCTGGAGCGAGGTGTAGATGACGATCATGTTGAAGCCGGTGCCGCCCCAGACCGCGATGTTCGACAGGGCCAGGAACAGCGGCCCGCCGTCCAGCAGGTCCGGCTGCGGCATTCCGAGCTTGTCGAGCACGTAGTAGAAGGGGCTGACGTCCGGCAGGTAGAGGAAGCCCCACAGCAGGGCCGCCACCACACCGGGGATGGCGTACGGCAGGAAGACCGCGAGCCGGGTGACGGGCGCGAGCCGCACCTTCTCCGCGTCGAGCATCAGCGCGAACAGCAGGGCCAGGCCGAGCATGACGGGCACGACGATGCACCCGTAGCCGAGCACGCGCAGGGTGCCGTGCAGCAGTTCGCTGTCGGAGAGGGCGTCGGTGTAGTTCTCCAGGCCCGCCCAGACTTCCTTGCGGGCGCCGGAGCCGAGGCCGAGGCCCGACACCTGCACCTTGCGGAAGCTGAGCCAGACCGCGTAGCCGATGGGCAGCGCGAAGAACAGCGCGAACAAGACGGTCGCGGGGACGAGGAAGGCGTACGGGGCCCCCTTGACCCCGTACGACCGCCGGTGTGCCGTGCTTTTCACTCCGCGACCTCGAAGCCCTGCTTCTTCATGTCGGCGACGGTGTCGGCCTGCATCTCGTCCAGCGCGGCGCCGAAGTCCGACCTGCCCTTCGCCGCGGCTCCGAAGGCGTCCTTGAACGTGGTGTAGGCGACGTTCACGTTCGGGCCCCAGGCGGAGGGCGCGGTGGTCTCCGCGATGTCGGCGGCCTTGGTGTAGAAGTCGGCCTGGTTGGCGAAATACGCCGGCGGCTTGAGGAAGGCGCCGCTGGTCTGGGCGTTGGTGGCCGCCGGGTAGATGCCGCTCTCCTTCGCCAGCGCGTTCAGGGCCTCGCTGTCGGTGTTCAGCCAGGCGGCGAACTTCGCTGCGGCGGCCCGGTGTTCGGAGTCGGTGGTGACGGCGGTGGAGGAGCCGCCCCAGCTGCCGGTGCTGTTGTCGCTCGCGGACCACTGGGGGAGTGGGGCCATGGCCCACTTGCCCTTGGTGTCGGGCGCGGCCGTGGTCAGGGTGCCCGGTGCCCACACGGCGCTGACCCAGGCGATCTGCTTGCCGGTGTTGAGCGCCTTGTTCCAGGCGGGCGTGTACATCGGCTGGTTGTCGATGGCGCCCTCCTTCACCAGGCCGCCCCAGAACTTCGCGACCTTCTGCGTCGCCGCGTCGTTGATGGAGACCTTCCACCGGTCGCCGGAGGTGGTCCACCACTTGGCGCCGGCCTGCTGGGCGAGGCCCGCGAAGAGGCCGGAGTCGTTGGCGGAGAAGGTCGTGAGGTCCTTCTCCGGCGCCGCCTTCTTCAGCTCGCGGGCGGTTTCGGCGAACTCGTCCCAGGTCGTCGGCACGGTCAGGCCGTACTCCTTGAACAGGTCCTCGCGGTAGTAGAACATCATCGGCCCGATGTCCTGCGGGACGGCGTAGACCGCGTCCGTGCCGAGGGTCGTCTGCTGCCAGACGCCGTCGGCGAACTTGCCCTCCGCCTCACCGACGTTCTTCGAGATGTCGGCGAGCGCGTCGTTGCTGACCAGCGTGGGCAGCGCCTGGTACTCCGCCTGCACCAGGTCGGGCGCCTTGCCCGCCTTGTGCGCGGTGAGGATCTTGGTGACCAGGGTGTCACCGGACGCCTGCTTCTTCACCGTGACGGTGATCCGGTCCTTCTTGCCCGGCCCCTTGTTCCACAGGTCCACGACCTTGTCCATGCCGGGCGTCCACGTCCAGTACGTCAGCGAGGCCGGGCCCGACTCGGTGTCGCTGTCCGCGGATTCCGAGCCGCAGGCGGCGAGGGTGGTGGCGCCGAGGGCGACGGCGACGGCGGTTCTCACGAGGCGGCGGCGCTTCGTGTACGGCATGGATCTCTCCCCTGACCTGGGGTCCCCGCCTGCTGCGAGGACCTGCCATGCTTCTGTGAGCGTTCACAGTAGAGAAACATCCCGGACACTTGTCAATGATTGTTGCTGTGCGGTTATGTTGGCCTCCGCGCTGCGCCGCTGTGTGTGCACGTTCCCAAATTTTCGATCGACCGGGAGACCTTCCATGCCGGAGACAACCCCCAGGGGCCTCACCAGGCTCGCCTTCGGTGGGGACTACAACCCCGAGCAGTGGCCGGAAAGCGTCTGGCAGGAGGACGTCCGGCTGATGCGGGAGGCCGGCGTCACGATGGTGAGCGTCGGGATCTTCTCCTGGGCGCTGCTGGAGCCCGCACCCGGCCGGTACGACTTCGGCTGGCTGGACCGGCTCCTGGACCTGTTGCACGAGCACGGCATCCGCGTCGACCTCGGCACCCCCACCGTCGTCCCGCCCGTCTGGTTCTACCGGGCCCACCCCGAGGCACTGCCCGTCACCGCCGAGGGCGTGCGCTACGAGTTCGGCTCCCGCGCGGCCATCTGCCACAGCAACGCCGACTACCGCTCCGCCGCCGCGGCCATCACCACGAAGCTCGCCGAGCGCTACGGCGACCACCCGGTCCTGGCGATGTGGCACGTCCACAACGAGTACGGCGTTCCCGTCTCCGCCTGCTACTGCGACTCCTGCGCCGCCCACTTCCGCCGCTGGCTGGCGACCACGTACGGCATGGTCGACGCGGTCAACGAGGCCTGGGGCACGGCCTTCTGGGGCCAGCGCTACGCCGCCTTCGAGGACATCAACCCGCCCCGGCTCACCCCCGCGGCCGTCAACCCCGGCCAGGCGCTGGACTACAAGCGGTTCGCCGACGCCACCATGCGCGAGAACTTCCGCATGGAGCGGGACATCCTGCACCGCCTCTCACCCGGCGTCCCGGTCACCACCAACTTCATGACGGCGCTGAGCCAGTGCGACTCCGTCGACTACTGGGCCTGGGGCCGTGAGGTCGACCTCGTCACCAACGACCACTACCTGATCACCGACGGCCGCCGCACCCACGTCAACCTGGCGATGGCCGCCGACCTCACCCGGTCCGTCGCGGGCGGCGCCCCCTGGCTGCTGCTGGAGCACTCCACCTCGGGCGTCAACTGGCAGCTCCGCAACCCCGCCAAGGCCCCCGGCCAGATGGCCCGCAACTCCCTGGCGCACGTGGCGCGCGGCTCCGAGGGAGCCCTGTTCTTCCAGTGGCGCCAGTCCCGGCG
The DNA here is from genome assembly GCF_040637495.1 of Streptomyces sp. NPDC029044. Lineage (NCBI taxonomy): Bacteria > Bacillati > Actinomycetota > Actinomycetes > Kitasatosporales > Streptomycetaceae > Streptomyces > Streptomyces sp. NPDC029044. The sequence goes on along the minus strand of NZ_JBEZWN010000062.1, from coordinate 10,674 downwards.
CGGCGCCGAGAAGTTCCACTCGGCGATGGTCCCGCACGGCGGCACCGACACCCGCGTGTGGCGAGAGGTCGTCGAACTCGGTGCGGCCATCGAGACGTTGAGCGAGATCCGCGGCACCCGCACCGAGGCCGACGTGGCCGTGCTCTGGGACTGGCACTCATGGTGGGCCCAGACCCTCGACTGGCGCCCGAGCGTCGACCACGACGCCCGCGAGCGCGCCGACGCCTTCTACGAGGCCCTCTACGACCGCCACCTCACCGTCGACTTCGCCCACCCGGAAGCCGACTTGTCGAGGTATCCCCTTGTCGTCGTACCGGCCCTGTACCTGATGACGGAGGCGGCCGGGCGCAACCTGAAGGCGTACGTCGAGCAGGGCGGCACGCTGGTCGTCTCGTACTTCTCCGGCATCGTCGACGAGCACGACGCCGTCCACGAGGGCGCCTACCCGGGCCCGCTGCGGGACGTCCTCGGCCTCACCGTCGAGGAGTTCTCCCCGCTGCTCCCCGGCGACGGGGTGCGCGTCACCGGTCTCGGCGCAAGCGAGCTCTCCGCCGACGTGTGGACGGAGTTCGTCGTCCCGCGCGGCGCCGAGACCGTCTCGGTCTACGCCGACGGCCTGACCGCCGGTCTGCCCGCCGTCACCCGGCACCGCCTCGGCGAGGGAACCGCCTGGTACGTCTCCACCCGCCTCGGCGCCGACGGCCTCGACACGCTGCTCGGCCGGGCGGGCGAGGACGCCGGGCTCGCCCCGCGCGCCGATCTGCCCCGGGACGTCGAAGTCGTCCGCCGCACCGGCGAGTCGGGCACCTACCTCTTCGCCGTCAACCACACCGGAAGCGACGCAAAGGTGCCGCTGGAGGCCCCCGGCACCGAGCTGCTGACCGGTGAACGCGCCGCCGGCGGCCTCGCGGTCCCGGCCGGAGCCGTCCGGGTCGTCCGGCTCGACGGCTGAACCGACTCCCTCCGCCCGCGCGAGCCACGAGCCGCGGGCGGAGGGCCCGCCCTCACTCACCTCCTGGTGAGGCCCCCCATCCCCACGTCGAAGGGACGACGGACGACGATGTTCCATCCCAGACGCACCCTCAGGGCCCTGCTGCTGCCCCTCGCCGCAGGACTCGCCCTCACCGCCCTGCCCGCCACCTCCGCCCGCGCCGCGAGCACGCTGACCAACGGCGGCTTCGAAACCGACGCAGCGGGCGCCGCGACCCCGAGCGGCTGGTCCGAGTACGGCGACACCGGCGCCTCGTTCACCGAGTCCGGCGGCCACGGCGGCAGCCACCGCCTCACCCACTGGTCCTCCTCGGCCTACAAGGTGGAGACCTACCAGTACCTGTCCGGACTCACCAACGGGAACTACACGCTCACCGCCTGGGTCCGCTCCGGCGGCGGGCAGAAGGCCGCGTACCTGGCGCTGAAGAACTGCGGCGGCGCCGAACAGCGCACCGACCTGCCGGTCTCGGCCGACGGGTGGATCAGGATCGTCGTGCCGGTCAAGGTGACCGGCAACCAGTGCACGATCAGCGTCAACAGTGACGCGAACGCGGGCAACTGGATCAATGTCGACGACCTGACCTTCACCTCCGGCACGACCGGTACGTCGATCAAGGGCGCCGACATCTCGTCGCTGGCCAAGAGCGAGGCCAAGGGCGGCGTCTACCGCAACAGTTCGGGCACCGTCGCGGACCCCCTGTCCGTCCTCAAGTCGTCCGGCATGAACTACGCCCGCCTCAAGGTCTGGGTGAACCCGGCCGACGGCTTCAACGACAAGGCCCGCGTCCTCGCGACGGCCAAGCGCGTCAAGGCGCAGGGCATGAAGCTGCTGGTCGACTTCCACTACTCGGACTTCTGGGCCGACCCGGGACGCCAGGACAAGCCCGTCGCCTGGGCCGGGCACTCCTACGGTCAGCTGAAGACGGACGTGTACCGCCACACATACGACGTGCTGAACGCCTTGAAGGCGCAGGGCACCACCGCCGACATGGTCCAGGTGGGCAACGAGATCAACGGCGGCATGCTGTGGAACGAGGGATCCACCTCGAACTGGACGCAGCTGGCCGGGCTGCTCAACTCCGGCTACGACGCGGTCAAGGCGGTCAGCCCGTCCACCACCGTGGCGCTGCACCTCGCCGAGGGCGGTGACCTGGAGGGCACCCGCTGGTGGTTCGACAACGCGCGCTCCAACGGCGTGAAGTTCGACGCGATCGGCCTGTCGTTCTACGGCTACTGGCACGGCAGCCTGGCCGACTTCCAGACCACCCTCGACTACGCCGCCGCCCGCTACGGCAAGCCGGTCTTCGTCGCCGAGACCGCCTACCCGTTCCGCCTCGACAGCGATGACGCCCACGAGAACATCATCGACACCAGCGCCGAACTGGTCCCCGGCTACCCGGCGAGCGTGACCGGCCAGACCCGGTGGATGAACGACATGACGAGCATCGTGGAGGCCGTCCCGAACGGACGCGGCCTGGGCATCTTCTACTGGGAGGCGACCTGGACCGCGGTGAAGGGCAACGGCTGGGACCCGACCGACGCGGCCTCCGGCAACGCCTGGGAGAACCAGGCGCTGTTCGGCTACGACGACCGGGCGCTCTCCTCGATGTCCTGGTTCCGGCACCGCTGAGCGAGCGGGGGAGGGGCCCGGCTTCCGGGCCCCTCCCCTTCCCTGCCTCGCCGCTGCCCGAACTTCGCGTTGCCGTACGGCAGTTCGGTATCGGTCAACGATGCCGAACCCCGGACGCGGCGGCATCGACTGCGAGACAGTGGGAAGACGCGGTGAGAGGGCGAAGCCGCGAGGCAGGGGCACGACATGCTGAGGACTCCCACGGACGAGACGCGGCTGAACATCCTGGCCTGGCTGAAGGAACCCGGGGCCGCGGCGGACGGTGTCACCGCGGACGCCGTCGCCGAGCGGTTCTCGCTCCCCCGCCCGGTCGCCGTCACCCATCTGCGGCTGCTGGAGGCCACCGGCATGCTGCGCACCAGCAGGTACGCGGGCCGCGTGCGCTACCACCGCGACGACATGCGGATCGCGGAGGTCGCCCGGATGTTTGAGAAGGGCTGGTAGGCGACCCGCTACAGCGGTATCGCCCCCGACGGTGAAGGACACGCGCGCGATGAACCGCCCCACGGCACTCGTCCCACGCCACTACGTCGAGGTGGGCCCGGGCCCCGAGGACGTGGTTGCCGACCCGCGCGGCCGGGTCCTCACCGGCGTCGCGGACGGCCGCATCCTGCGGCTCGACGCCCTCGCCGACCCGGTGGCGGCCCGCGTCGAGGTGATCGCCGAGACGGGGGGCAGGCCACTCGGGCTCGAACTCCTCCCGGACGGCGACCTGCTGGTGTGCGACGCCGAACGGGGACTGCTGCGCGTCGACACCGGCGACGGCACGGTCCGGATCCTCGCCGACTCGGTGGCGGGAGAGCCGCTGCGCTTCTGCAGCAACGCCGTCTCGCTCTCCGACGGCAGCGTCTACTTCACCGTGTCCAGCCGCCGGTACCCACTGGAGCACTGGATCGGCGACATCGTGGAACACACCGGAACGGGACGGCTGCTGCGGCTCGCCCCCGGCGGTGACACACCCGAGGTGGTGCTGGACGGCCTCCAGTTCGCCAACGGGGTCGCCGCCGGCGCGGACGAGTCCTTCCTCGTCGTCGCCGAGACCGGCGCCTGCCGGCTCCTGCGCCACTGGCTCACCGGGCCGAAGGCCGGGCGGAGCGACACCTTCGCCGACAACCTCCCGGGCATGCCCGACAACCTCTGGCGCGGCGCGCCCGACGGACCGGTCTGGGTCGCGCTCGCCGGGCCCCGCGTCCCGGCCCTCGACCTGCTCCACCGCGGCGCGCCCGGCGTCCGTGCCGCCGCCGCGCGTCTGGCCGTGCGCGCGCCCTTCCGCCCCACGGGCACGGTCGGCGTCATGGCCTTCGACGACCAGGGCCGCGTCGTCCACCACCTGGCCCGCCGGCACTCCGGCTACCGCATGGCCACCAGCGTGTGCGAAGCGGCCGGGCACCTCGTCCTGGGCAGCGTCCGGGAACGGGGCGTGGCGGTCTGCGAGGCACCCGCCCCGAAGTGACCCCGCTCCACCGCCGGGGTTAACCTGAACGCGGCCGCGGGCATCCACCGCGGCGCGGCGGTGGGGCCCGCCGTACCCGAACCGCGGCAGTGACGCCGCCAACGGTCCCTACTTGCGACGGCACGCGCCCGCTCGACGTGGGCCCCGGCGAGTAGGAGACGTACCCCCATGACAGCCCCCGAAGAGCGCCTCCTCCCCCCGGTCCGGCGGCCGCCCTCCTGGCGCGCGCAGGCGCCCGTCGTCGCGGTCGTGTCGCTCGGAGGAGCTGTGGGCGCGACCGCCCGCTACGCGGCCTCCCTCTGGTGGGCCACGGCCCCGAAGGGCTTCCCCTGGACGACCCTCTGGGTCAACATCGCCGGCTGCGCCGTGATCGGCGTGTTCATGGTGGTCATCACCGAGATCCGGCCCGCTCACCCCCTCGTCCGCCCCTTCTTCGGCACCGGCGTCCTGGGCGGCTTCACCACCTTCTCGACCTACGCCGTCGACATCCGCAGACTCATCGACGGCGGCCAGGCCGGCACCGGTCTGGTCTACCTCGCCGCGACCCCGCTCGCGGCGCTCACCGCGGTGTGGCTCGCGGCCGGGACGACCCGCCGCGTCCTGAAAGGGAGGCAGCCATGACGAGACTCACCGGCAGCGCCCTGCGCCTGACCGTCCTCATCGGCGAGAGCGACACCTGGCACCACAGGCCCCTCTACGCGGAGATCGTCCACCGGGCCCACGCGGCGGGCCTCGCGGGGGCCGGCGTCTTCCGCGGCATCGAGGGGTTCGGCGCGTCCTCCCTCATCCACACCTCACGGCTGCTGTCCCTGAGCGAGGACCTGCCGATCGCGGTCGTGATCGTCGACACCGCGCCTCGCGTCCGCGCGTTCCTCCCGCAACTCGACGACATCGTCACCGACGGGCTCGTGACCCTGGAGGACTGCGAGGTGATCCGGTACGCCGGACGCGGGGACGATCCCGGCACAGCGGACCCGAAGGGTAAGAGGTCGTTGTGAACTGGCTGCTGGTCGTCTGCGGTGCGATGGTCGGCGCCCCGCTGCGCTACCTCACCGACCGGGCGGTCCAGGCCCGGCACGATTCCGTCTTCCCCTGGGGCACCTTCACGGTGAACGTGACCGGCTGCCTGGTCCTCGGCCTGCTCACCGGAGCCGCCGCCCACCTTCAACTGCTGCTCGGCACCGGCCTGTGCGGAGCCCTGACGACGTACTCGACGTTCTCCTACGAGACGCTGCGGCTGGCGGAGACCGGGGCACGTCTCCAGGCCGCCCTCAATGTCGCGGCCAGTGTGGCGGCCGGTCTCGCCGCGGCCTTCGCGGGGGCGGCCCTGGCCCGTATGTGAGACGCGTCCATGAGATCGGTTCTCGTCCGGGTGTAGTAAGACGGTCCCCTCCGCGCCAGCCCCGAGCAGAACTGGATCCCATGAGCGTCATCAGCGTCGGTCAGGCCGTCGTCCTCGGAGCCGTCGAGGGGGTGACCGAGTTCCTGCCGGTCTCTTCTACCGGCCATCTGAAGATCGTCGAAGGACTGATGGGCATCCCCGTCGACGACGACGCCGTGGTCGGGTTCTCGGCCGTCATCCAGGTCGGCGCGATCGCCGCGGTGCTCGTGTACTTCTTCAAGGACATCGTGCGGATCGTCTCCGCCTGGGGGAGGGGCCTGCGCGACCGCGAGGAGCGGTACAACCACGACTACAAGTTCGCGTGGTGGGTCATCTGCGCCACCATCCCGATCGTCGCCGTCGGACTCGCCGCCAAGCCGCTCATCGAGGGTCCGCTCGCCTCGCTGTGGGTGGTCGCCGGCTCGCTGATCGTCGGCAGCGGGGTGATGTGGGCGGCGGACCAGATGGGCCGGCACAAGCGGGGCGAGGACGACACCTCGTTCAAGGACGCGATGCTGGTCGGCAGCTCCCAGATCCTCGCCCTGCTCTTCCCCGGCTTCTCGCGCTCCGGCGCCACCATGTCCACCGCGCTGATCCTCGACCTGGACCGGGTGGCCGCCACCCGGCTCTCCTTCTTCCTCGGCATCCCCGCGCTCACCGGTGCCGGCCTCTACGAGCTCAAGGACGCCCTGGGTACCGGGGTGGGCGCGGCCCCGCTCGCCGTCGGCACGGTCGTCTCGTTCGTCGTGGCGTACGCCTCCATCGCGTGGCTGCTGAAGTTCGTCGCCAAGCATTCCTTCAACGCGTTCGTGATCTACCGGATCGTGGTGGGCGTGCTGCTGTTCGGGCTGCTCGGAGCGGGTGTGCTGCACAGCTGAGTGTTCTGCCGGGAGGCGCCGTCGTTCATCTGCGGCGCCGTCGTGGCTTGTCGCGCAGTTCCCCGCGCCCCTTTCGGGGCGGCCCTTGACAGGTTGGGCCGTCGGCCGGAGTATCTCTCCCGTGAACCTGTCAGACAGCCGGACAGCCGGACAGCCCGTGCGACGCGTCAGTGCCATGGAAGCGGTGCTGGCGCACCTGCGCGGTGCCATCGAACGGGGTGAGTACGCCATCGGCGACAAGCTCCCCTCCGAGGCGGAGCTGTGCCGGGCCCTCGAGGTGTCCCGGCCGGTGCTGCGCGAGGCGCTGCGGGCCCTCCAGACCATGGGGCTGACCGTGTCCAGGACCGGCAAGGGCACCTTCGTCGTGGCCAGTACCGTCGAGGACCCCACCTTCGGCGACTACGCGGCGAGCGACCTGCTGGAGGTGCGCCGCCACGTCGAGATCCCCGTCGCCGGGTACGCGGCCCGGCGCCGCACCCCGGAGAACCTCGACCACCTGGCCCACCTGCTGGACCGGATGGAGCGGGAGACGGACACCACGGCGTGGGTCGCCATGGACACGCTGTTCCACCTCGCCGTGGCCGAGGCGGCCCAGAACCCGGTCTTCCGCCGGGTCATCGAGGAGATCCGGGACGCACTGGCCCGCCAGTCCGCCTTCCTCAACGAGCTGGGCGGCCGCCGCGAGCAGTCCAACCGCGAGCACCGGGCGATCGTCGAGGCGCTGACCGACGGTTCCGAGCACGACGCGGTGGAGGCCATGGCCCACCACCTCGACCGCGTCGAGACCACCCTCACCGACATCGTGCGCTCCTCGCGCACGGACACCCCCACGGAAACCCCCATGGAAGGCGGAACCGAGGCGTGAGCGAGCAGTCCCTGCACGACGATGTGCAGAAACGTTCCACCCATGTCGATGCCGGAGACGCGGGCTACAGCAAGTCCCTGAAGTCCCGGCATGTCAACATGATCGCCATCGGCGGAGCCATCGGCACCGGCCTCTTCCTCGGCGCCGGCGGCCGCCTCGCCGACGCCGGTCCGTCCCTCTTCATCGCCTACGCGGTCTGCGGTCTCTTCGCCTTCCTCGTCGTGCGCGCCCTCGGCGAACTGGTGCTGTACCGGCCCTCCTCGGGCGCGTTCGTCTCCTACGCCCGTGAGTTCATGGGGGAGAAGGGCGCCTACACCGCCGGCTGGATGTACTTCCTCAACTGGGCGACCACCGGTATCGCCGACATCACCGCCGTCGCCACCTACACCCACTACTGGGGCATGTTCTCCGACATCCCGCAGTGGGTCATCGCACTGATCGCGCTGGCCGTCGTCCTCACCGTGAACCTGATCTCGGTGAAGATCTTCGGTGAGCTGGAGTTCTGGTTCGCGATCGTCAAGGTCGGCGCGCTCGTCGTCTTCATGTGCATCGGCATCTTCCTGCTGGTCACCCAGCACCCCGTCGACGGCCACACCCCCGGCCCGTCCCTCATAGGCGACAGCGGCGGCATCTTCCCGCACGGTCTGCTGCCCATGCTGCTGATCATCCAGGGCGTCGTCTTCGCCTACGCCTCCGTCGAACTGGTCGGCGTCGCCGCCGGTGAGACCGAGAACCCCGAGAAGATCATGCCGAAGGCGATCAACTCGATCATGTGGCGCGTCGGCGTCTTCTACGTCGGCTCGGTCGTGCTGCTGTCGATGCTGCTGCCCTGGAACAAGTACACAGCCGGCGAGAGCCCCTTCGTGACGGTGCTGTCCAACATCGGCGTCCCGGCGGCCGGCGGCGTGATGAACCTCGTCGTCCTCACCGCCGCCATGTCCTCCCTCAACTCGGGCCTGTACTCCACCGGCCGCATCCTGCGCTCCATGGCCATGGCCGGATCCGCGCCGAAGTTCACCTCCGTGATGAGCCGCAGCCAGGTCCCCTACGGCGGCATCCTGCTCACCAGCGGCATCTGCGTGCTCGGCGTGGGCCTCAACTTCGTCGTGCCCGCCGAGGCGTTCGAGATCGTGCTGAACTTCGCCGCGATCGGCATCCTCGCCACCTGGGGCATGATCATGATCTGTCACCTCCTCTTCTGGCAGAAGACCCAGAGGGGCGAGCTGACCCGTCCGGGCTACCGGCTGCCCGGCTCCCCCTGGACCGAGATCGTGACGCTGGCGTTCCTCGCCTCCGTCCTGGTCCTCATGTACGCCGACGGCGGCGCGGGACGCACCACCGTGCTGTGCCTGCCGCTGATCGTCGGAGCACTGGTCGCCGGATGGTTCGCCATCCGCGGCCGAATCGCGCGCAAGTCCACCACCGGAGCCGGCGCGTGAGGAACGCGCCGCTCCCAGAGAAGCAGGCAGTGATGTTCAGCAGTTCCCTCGCGGACGCACCCCTTGTCCGTGAACCCGTCCACGCCCCCGTCGCCCACCTCATCCGCGGCGGAATCGTCGAAGGCATCCACTACGGCTCCGTCGTCGTCCTCGACGCCGACGGAAGGGTCGCGCTCCAGATCGGGGACATCGAGGCCGCCTTCTACCCGCGCTCCGCGATCAAGCCCGTCCAGGCCGTGGCCATGGCCCGGGCGGGGCTGCCGCTCGACGGCGAGCTCCTGTCCCTGACGGCGGCCAGCCACTCCGGAGAGGAACGCCACCTCGCGGGTGCCCGGCGCATCCTCGACCTCGCCGGGCTCACCGAGGACCATCTGCGCAACGTCACGGACATGCCGTTCGACCCGGTCGTCCGGGACGCCTGGGTGCGCGAGGGCCGACTGCCCTCGCGGCTCGCGCAGAACTGCTCCGGCAAGCACGCCGCCATGCTCTACACCTGCATGCTCAACGGCTGGCCCCTGGAGAACTACCTCGACCCCGGCCACCCGCTCCAGCAGGCCGTCGCCGAGATCGTCGAGGACCTCACCGGGCAGCGCATCGCCCGGGTCACCGTCGACGGCTGCGGCGCACCCCTGTTCTCCATCTCGCTGCACGGCCTCGCCCGCGCCACCGCCCGGATCGTCACCGCCGCGCCGGGGACCCCCGAGGCCCGGGTGGCCGACGCGATGCGCGAGCACGCGGAGATGGCCTCCGGCTCCGGACGGGACGTCGCCGCGTTGATGCGGGCCGTGCCGGGGCTGTTGTCCAAGGACGGCTTCGAGGGCGTGCAGGTCGCTGCGCTGGCTGATGGGCGGGCCGTTGCGGTGAAGATCGCGGATGGTGCGAACCGGGCGCGGGTCCCCGTGACCGCCGCCGCGTTGGCCCGGGCCGGTGTCGACCCGGGGCTGCTCGCCGAGTTCGCGGGTGAGCCGCTGCTCGGTGGAGGGCGGGAGGTCGGGCGGGTGCGGCCCGTTCGCTCGCTGGAGCCGGTTGCCGCTGCTCACCGCGCCTGACGAAGTGCCGGGTTCTCCCTTCCGGCGGCCGCGGGTCCCCTGTGGCTGATCGCGCAGTTCCCCGCGCCCCTTTCAGGGGCGCTTCCCCCCCTGTACCTCAGAAAGAAGACCCTCACCCTCATGACGACCGCCGCCACCCGTTCCGAGCACGATCTGCTCGGTGACCGTGACGTTCCCGCCGAGGCGTACTGGGGTGTGCACACCCTGCGGGCCACGGAGAACTTCCCCATCACGGGCATGCCGATCTCGGCCTACCCGCATCTGATCGATGCCCTCGCCGCGGTCAAGGAGGCCGCCGCCCTCGCCAACGAGGAACTCGGCCTGCTGGACCCCAAGAAGGCCGCGGCCATCGTCGAGGCCTGCCGGGAGATCCGGGACGGCGGGCTGCACGACCAGTTCGTCGTGGACGTCGTCCAGGGCGGCGCCGGCACCTCGACCAACATGAACGCCAACGAGGTGGTGGCGAACCGGGCTCTGGAACTGCTGGGCCACGCCAAGGGCGAGTACGGCTTCCTGCACCCCAATGAGGACGTCAACCTCGGTCAGTCCACCAACGACGTGTACCCGACCGCCGTCAAGATCGCGACGGTGTTCGCGGTGCGCGGGCTGCTCGACGCGATGGCGGTCCTCCAGGACACGTTCGCGGCCAAGGCCGTCGAGTTCCGCGACGTGCTCAAGATGGGCCGCACCCAGCTCCAGGACGCGGTGCCCATGACGCTCGGCCAGGAGTTCTCCGCGTACGCCGTCATGCTGGACGAGGACCGCGCCCGGCTCGCCGAGGCCGTGCAGCTGATCCATGAGATCAACCTGGGTGCCACCGCGATCGGTACCGGTCTCAACGCCCCTGCCGGATATGCCGAGGCGGCCCGCCGTCACCTCGCTGCCATCACCGGGCGGTGGCGCCGATTAGTCTGCGGACATGACGACCACTCAACTCCAGCCCATGCCCGGCGACTGGCGGCGTGCCCTAGCGGTCGTGGCCCATCCGG
>NZ_JBEZWN010000061.1:0-45009 GCF_040637495.1 Streptomyces sp. NPDC029044 | reverse complement strand
CGGCTACCGGGTCTGCGCCGCCCTGCGCGCCGCCGGGCACGACGTGCCGATCCTGATGCTGACGGCCAAGGACGGCGAGTACGACGAGGCCGAGGGGCTCGACACCGGTGCGGACGACTACCTGACCAAGCCGTTCTCGTACGTCGTGCTGGTCGCCCGGGTCAAGGCGCTGCTGCGGCGGCGCGGGCAGGGGGCCGGGTCGTCGCCCGTGCACGTGCTCGGTGATCTGAAGGTGGACACCGCGGCCCGGCGGGTGTTCCTGGCCGAGGAGGAGATCGCCCTCACCGCCAAGGAGTTCTCCGTGCTGGAGCAGCTCGTGCTGCGGGCCGGCGAGGTGGTGTCCAAGTCCGAGATCCTGGAGCACGTCTGGGACTTCGCGTACGACGGTGATCCGAACATCGTCGAGGTGTACGTCAGCACGCTGCGGCGGAAGCTGCGGGCGGGGCTGATCCGGACCGTGCGCGGGGCCGGCTACCGGCTGGAGAAGGCGCCGTGAGGCGGTTGTTCGGGTCCGTCCGGGCACGGGCCACGCTGGGAGCGACCCTCGTGGTGGCGGTGGCGCTCGTCGCGGCCGGGGCCGCCGTGCTGCTGTCCCTGCGGTCCAATCTGATCGGCGAGGCCGGCACCCAGGCCGAACGCTCCGCGCGGGCCGTCGCCTCCGAGCTGGCCGCCGGAACGCCGTACGACAAGCTCTCCGGGCTGGACGGCGACGACGGCCCGGTGCAGGTGCTGGACGAGCACAAGCGGCTGGTCGCGGCCAGCGAGGACCTGGAGCGGATCAGCGGGACGGACAGCGGCCAGGTGAAGCCGCGGCCGGCTACGACGCCCTCGGCGGACGGCGACGACGACGACGCGGGCGAGGCCCTGGAACCCGGTGAGATCTCCGGGGAGAGCCTCTTCAGCAACGGGTCCGCGACCATCGACGGGGAGGCGCAGGACTACCGGTTCGCCGCCGTCGAGGTCGAGACCCACGACCGGGGACACCTCAAGGTCTACGCCGGTGCCCCGCTGGCCGCCGAGCACGGGGCCGTGCGCACCGCGCTGACGGTGATGCTGATCGGGTTCCCGCTGCTGCTCGGTGTCGTCGCGGCCGTGACCTGGCTGGTGACCCGGCGGGCCCTGCGGCCCGTGGAGGGGATCCGGCGCGAGATGGCCGCGATCACCCAGTCCGAGGACCTCGCGCGGCGCGTTCCGGAGCCGGACACGCACGACGAGATCGCCCGGCTCGCCAGTACCACCAACGAGACGCTCGCGGCGCTGGAGACGTCCGTGGAGCGGCAGCGGCGGTTCGTCGCCGACGCCTCCCATGAGCTGCGCAGCCCCATCGCCTCGCTGCGGACACAGCTGGAGGTGGCCGCCGCGCACCCCGAGCTGCTGGACCTCGACGGGGCCGTGGAGGACACCGTCCGGCTCCAGCGGCTGGCGGCCGATCTGCTGCTGCTCGCCCGGCTGGACGCGGGGGAGCGGCCGAGCGACGCGAAGGTCGACCTCGCCGGGCTGGCCCGGGAGGAGGCCGAGGGGCGCACGGGTGTGACCGTGGACGCGGAGCCGGTGGAGGTGGCCGGATCGCGGGGGCAGCTGGGCCGGGTGCTCGCCAATCTGCTCGACAACGCCCAGCGGCACGCCCGGTCGGCCGTCACCGTCCGTGTGCGGTGCGAGGGCGACCGGGCCGTGGTCGGGGTGGCCGACGACGGTGACGGCGTGCCCGACGGCGACCGGGAGCGGATCTTCGAACGGTTCGTCCGGCTGGACGCGGCCCGCAGTCGCGACGACGGCGGAGCCGGTCTCGGGCTCGCCATCGCCCGTGACGTGGCCGTCCGGCACGGCGGCACGCTCACGGCCGGGCGGGGGCCCGCAGGCGGAGCCCTGTTCGAACTCCGCCTGCCGCTCGCCTAGGGGGCGTCCGGCTACGGGCGCCCGCGGTGGCCGCGCAGGTGCTCCGCGATGGGCTTGAGGGCCTTGTCGAGCTCGGTCAGGGCCTCGGGGGACAGCAGGTCGATGAAGTGCCTGCGTACGGACGCCACGTGGTGCGGCGCGACCTTCTGCATCGTCGCCATGCCGTGGTCGGTGAGGACCGCGTAGAGCCCCCGGCGGTCCGACTCGCAGTTCTCCCGCCGGACCAGGTTCGCGTTCTCCATACGCGTGACCTGGTGCGAGAGGCGGCTCTTGGACTGGAGGGTGGCGGAGGCGAGGTCGCTCATCCGCATCCTCTGGCCCTCGGACTCGGAGAGATTCACCAGGATCTCGTAGTCGTTCATTGTCAGGCCGAACGGCTGCAGGTCCTTCTCGAGCTGGTACGTCAACAGCCTGTTGACCTCCAGGTGGGTGCGCCAGGCGCACTGCTCCGCATCGGTCAGCCAGCGGGTGGCCGTCTCGGTCTCCATGAATGAAGTCTACCTAAAATGTTGAAAGGCGAACTAGTGAGGGGTGGCGTGTGACGGCGCACACCTGGCGAACAGCAGTGCGCAGGCGTTCGATGTCACACTCCGCAGACTACCGCTCACAGCCCGAAGCGACGCTGGAGGTCCCCCAGCTGTCCGGGAAGACGCGGTACGCCGGACTGCCCCGTCTGGGGGCTGTGCGCTCCGCCGCCGGGCACGCCGGCCTGATGCGGAACGGCCCCCGTGGCCTGCTCCGCCATCAGGGTCTCCGACGACTGGAGCAGCACCGTCCCGGCGCCGACGAACTCGAACTGGTGCTCCTCGCCGGAGGCCCCGCCCAGGCCCGTCAGTGCACGTAGACCGCCCATGACGCCGGTCATGTACCCGTGGTCGTAGTGGTGGCAGGGGGAGGGGCAGTCGGCCCAGCCGACCAGGGCCTGGGGGTCGACCCGGATCGGGGGCTCCATGAACACCACCGGCCCGTTGGACGCGGCCACGAACTTTCCGGTTCCGATGAGGGTCAGAAAACCCGGCACGATTGATTGCTTCAGTGACAGAGTTGGCTGAAAAGCGAGGAGGTTGCCCGAGCGAATGGTCAGGTTGCCCTCTTCGAGGTCGTACGAATTCACGTCGAAGGCCCGGTCGGCGAGGAGCATCTTGCCCGAGCCCTCCGCCACGACCCAGTCGCTCGCGTGCAGTGGCGAATGGAAGGACGTACGGACGAGACGGTCCAGCCGGCCGTGTCCGACGCCGTTGAAGTCGATCGAGCCGTAGTAGGCGATCATCTTCCCCTTCTGAAGGAACCACTGGCTCCCCTTGAGCTCCACGCAGAAGGTGTACGCGTTGACGTTGTCGTCGGGCGGCAGCGTCGCCGGGTCGAAGACCACGGGGCCGGCGCCGGGGCTTCCGTACGTGCTCACAGCTTCTCCTCCGACGCCTGGACGTACACCGCACCGCTGCCGCTGAGCTCCAGCTGGAACGCCTCCCCCGAGCCGCGGCCCACCATGTCCCGCCAGCCCAGCGCCGTGGACAGCTTGTTGCGGACGTCGCCGTGGTGGGCGACGTAGGCCTGGGGGTCCACGTGGACCGGCCGCTGCGGGGTGATCGGGATCTCGATGACGCCGCCGTGGGCCATGACCGCGACGGCGCCCTGCCCCTTCAGCGTCGTCGTGAACAGGCCCTGGCCGCTGACCTGTCCGCGCACCATCCCCATGACGCCGCCCTGCGAGCCCAGGAACATGGTGCCCTGCTGGAGCGAGCCCTCGAAGGCCAGGAGGCGGTCCGCCTCCACGTACAGCGTGTCGCCGCTCAGCCGGATCACCTGGATGTGGTGCCCGCCGTGCCCGAACAGGACCGTGCCGCTGCCCTCGACGGTCATCAGCGGCGTGTCCTCGTCGGCGACCCGGCGGCCGATCATCGACATGATCCCGCCCTGGCCGCCCGCCGTGTTGGGCGTGAACGACACCTCGCCGCGGTACGCGAGCATCGCGCCGCGCTGGCTGAACAGCCGCTGACCCGGCGCGAGAGTCGCCTCGATCATCTTCGCGTTGATCTCCCGGAAGGCCATCTCACACGTCTCCCGCGATCGTGTTCCGCTCGCTCGGCTGCACGTACACCAGGCCGTCCCCCTCGAACCGCATCTGGAAGGCCTCGCCGCCGCCCTCGCCGAGCAACGTGCGGAACGTCACACCGGACTGGAAGGACTGCCGCAGGTTGCCCTGGTGCGCCACGTACGCCCCCGGGTCGACGGTCAGCGGGTACTGCGCGCTCACCCGCAGCACCACCGCCGGGCCGTCCGACATGATCGCCGCCTGGCCGTGGCCCTCGACGGTCGTCGTGAACAGCCCGTTGCCCTGCGAGGCGCCGCGCAGGCCGGTGAACTCCGTGCCCGTGCGCAGCCCGCCGTCGGTCGCGAGCAGGTTGCTCGACTCGACGTAGAGCTTGTCGCCCTGGATGCTGACCAGGTTGATCTCGGAGGCCCGGTCCGCGAACCAGCAGGTCCCCCGCCCCTTCACCTCCATCAACGTCATCTGCTCACCGGTCAGCCGCCGGGTCACCATGCCCCGGATGCCCTCGCCGCCGCCGCTGAGCTTCTTGAAAGCCATCTCCCCGTCGTACGCGACCATCGAGCCGTTCTTCGCCTTCACGGCATCCCCGGTCATGTCGACGGCGAGCACCTTGCTGCTCTGAAGTCGGAACATCGCCACGACTGGAAGGTAGCCGCAGGCCGGGCCCCGCGGACAGGGCCCGTGGGAGGAGAACGACCCTGACCGCACCCCTGGGGTCGCCGGGGGCGGGGGAGGCGGACCCCGGGCCGGAGGGCCCGCGGCGGTTTGCCACAATGGGCGGGACGCTTGTGCGCGCGTTCACAAACCGTCGGACCCGCGCATGCCGTCCCGACCGACCCGACCGCCGCGTTACTCCCACCGAAGGTGACCCGTGGACCTCAAGACCGCCACCGCCATCCGCCGCCTCCGCCTGGTATCGGCGCCCGAGGCGACTTCCTTCCTCCTCCTGCTCGTCTGCTCGGTGCTGAAGCGGACCACAGAGTTCGACGCGGTGTTCCCCATGGGCCTGATCCACGGCGTCCTGTTCATCCTGTACGTGATCTTCTGGGCCGACGCCTGGAACCGCACCAAGTGGGACCTGAAGACCGCAGCCCTCTACTTCGTGCTGTCCGTCTTGCCCACCGGCGGCTTCTTCGCCGACCGCAAGCTCAAGCGGGAGGCCGAGGACGCCGTCATCGCGACGCGGGCCCGCAAGGAAGGCGTGGTGAGCGCGTGATCGTCGCCTTCTCCGTGACGCCGCTCGGGGTCGGTGAGGACGTGGGGGAGTACGTCGCCGACGCCGTGCGGGTGGTGCGCGAGTCGGGGCTGCCGAACCGTACCGACGCGATGTTCACCTCCGTCGAAGGAGAGTGGGACGAGGTCATGGACGTCGTCCGGCGCGCGGTGGCCGCGGTCGAGCGGCGGGCACCCCGGGTCTCCCTCGTCCTCAAGGCGGACATCCGCCCCGGCGTGACGGACGGCCTCACGTCCAAGGTGGAGACCGTGGAGCGGCACCTCGCCGAGTAGCCGCCGGGAGCGGGGCCCGGGTCAGCCCGTGGCGTTGCGGGCCAGTTCCAGGGCGTACTGCGGCCACCAGCGCCCGGCGGCCGGGCCGCCCTCGCAGCTTCCGTCCGACTCCCCGGGCCGCTTGATCCACAGGAAGGCGTCCACGATGGGTTCGCCGGTGCCGGTCGTCGGCGGGGTGCCGAGTGCCCGGCCCGGCGGGTTGCACCACACCCCGGGCAGGGGGCCGTTGCCGTTGCGGCTGGTGTCGATGACGAAGTGCTTGCCGCCGAGGGCTCCGGCGAGACGCACTCCGTACGCCGTGGTCACCTCGTTCGTCTCGAAGTTGGAGACGTTCAGCGCGAAGCCGTCGGCCTGCTCGATCCCGGCCCGCTTCAACGGTTCCACGAGCTTGTCCGGCTCCCGGATCCAGCCCGCGTTGCCCGCGTCCAGGTACACCTTGGTGCCGGGCTGCTGCTTGAGCCGGGCGACGGCCTCGCCGAGCAGCCGCTCGCGCTCGGCGTGGTACTCGCGCGGGGTGCACCCGTCCACGACGTGCGCGAGCGCGTCGGGCTCCAGGACGACCAGGGCCTCGGCATCGCCGAGGGCGCCGGCGAACCTCTCGATCCACTCCCGGTAGGCGTTCTCGTCCGCCGCCCCGCCCGCCGAGTGCCCGCCGCAGTCCCGGTGCGGGATGTTGTACGCGACGAAGACCGCGGTCTTCCCCTGCCGGCCCGCGGCCGAGGCGGCCGCCCTCACCATGGGTGCCGGGTCCGTCCCGCCCGCGGGCCACAGCGCGACCGGCTGGTCGGCGATCCGCCGGATCAGCTCGGCGTCCTGCCCACGGCCCTGCCGCTGCCAGAGCCGGGCCTGCCGGGCCGCGGGGCTCTCGGGGTCGGTCCAGAAGGGGGAGGAGCCGGCCGCGTAGGCGGCTTTCCCGGCGTCGGCGCCGGACGTCGTCGCGGCGCGGGACGAGCAGCCCGCGGCGAGAGCGAGCACCGCGAGTGCCGCGAGGGCGTGGATCAGCCGGGGCATGCCGCTCCCTGGTGGTGACGTGCAGTGACGAAGGGGACGCCAATCGTTACACACGGCAACGAAGTGTCCTGGAAAGGACATGGCCTGTCCGTGCCCCTGCCGCAACCGGTGCCGCCCGACCGAAGGGCGAGACAGGGCTGACCACCATGTGACCGGCCGGTAAGGTCGGCTTCGTGCCGAAGCCGCTCAGTCTTCCCTTCGATCCCATCGCCCGCGCCGACGAACTCTGGAAGCAGCGCTGGGGCAGCGTGCCGTCGATGGCCGCCATCACCTCGATCATGCGCGCGCACCAGATCCTGCTCGGTGAGGTCGACGCGGTGGTCAAGCCGTACGGGCTGACGTTCGCGCGGTACGAGGCCCTGGTGCTGCTCAACTTCTCCAAGGCCGGCGAACTGCCGATGTCCAAGATCGGCGAGCGGTTGATGGTGCATCCCACGTCCGTGACGAACACGGTCGACCGGCTGGTCAGGTCGGGCCTGGTCGACAAGCGCCCCAACCCCAACGACGGACGCGGCACCCTCGCCTCCATCACCGGCAAGGGCCGTGAGGTCGTCGAGTCGGCCACCCGCGACCTGATGGCCATGGACTTCGGTCTCGGGGTGTACGACGCCGAGGAGTGTGCGGAGATCTTCGCGATGCTGCGCCCGCTGCGGGTCGCGGCACACGACTTCGACGAGAGCTGACCGGCGCGAGCCCGGGCCCCGGGCAAGATCTCCCGGAACGGCTGGTTACGCTCGTACGCATGAAAAAGAGCGTCCTGACCCGCTACCGGGTGATGGCCTACGTCACCGCCGTCATGCTCCTCGTGCTGTGCACCTGCATGGTGTTCAAGTACGGCTTCGACATGGGCGAGGACGTCACCTTCGCCGTCTCCCAGGCCCACGGCTTCCTCTACATCATCTACCTGGTGTTCGCCTTCGACCTCGGCTCCAAGGCCAGGTGGTCGTTCGGCAAGCTGCTGTGGGTGCTGCTCTCCGGGACGATTCCCTTCGCCGCCTTCTTCGTCGAGCGCAAGATCACCCGCCAGGTCGAGCCCCTGGTCGGCGAGCCGGCCCCGGCTGCCGCCAAGGCCTGACGAGACCGCCGTACCGACGCGTACGGCGGTTCTCCCATCGACATTTACTAGGACGTCCTAGTAAATTCGAGGGTATGGACACTGACGCCATCGAGGAGGGCCGCCGCCGCTGGCAGGCCCGGTACGACGCCGCCCGCAAGCGCGAGGCCGACTTCACCACGCTCTCCGGCGATCCCGTGGAGCCGGTGTACGGGCCGCGGCCCGGAGACGCCTACGACGGGTTCGAGCGGATCGGCTGGCCGGGGGAGTACCCCTTCACCCGCGGCCTGTACGCGACCGGCTACCGAGGGCGCACGTGGACCATCCGGCAGTTCGCCGGGTTCGGCAACGCCGAGCAGACCAACGAGCGCTACAAGATGATCCTCCGCAACGGCGGAGGCGGGCTCTCGGTCGCCTTCGACATGCCGACGCTCATGGGCCGCGACTCCGACGACCCCCGCTCGCTGGGCGAGGTCGGGCACTGCGGCGTCGCCATCGACTCGGCGGCCGACATGGAGGTCCTGTTCAAGGACATCCCGCTGGGCGACGTCACGACGTCGATGACCATCAGCGGCCCGGCGGTCCCCGTCTTCTGCATGTACCTGGTCGCCGCCGAACGGCAGGGCGTCGACCCGTCCGTCCTCAACGGCACGCTCCAGACGGACATCTTCAAGGAGTACATCGCCCAGAAGGAGTGGCTCTTCCAGCCCGAGCCGCACCTGCGGCTCATCGGCGACCTGATGGAGCACTGCGCGGCCGGCATCCCCGCGTACAAGCCGCTGTCCGTCTCCGGCTACCACATCCGCGAGGCCGGTTCGACGGCCGCGCAGGAGCTGGCGTACACGCTCGCGGACGGCTTCGGGTACGTGGAGCTGGGCCTCTCGCGCGGGCTGGACGTGGACGTCTTCGCTCCCGGCCTGTCCTTCTTCTTCGACGCGCACGTCGACTTCTTCGAGGAGATCGCCAAGTTCCGCGCGGCGCGGCGCATCTGGGCCCGCTGGATGCGCGACGTCTACGGCGCCCGGTCCGAGAAGGCCCAGTGGCTGCGCTTCCACACGCAGACGGCCGGCGTCTCCCTCACCGCGCAGCAGCCGTACAACAACGTCGTACGCACCGCCGTGGAGGCCCTGGCGGCCGTGCTGGGCGGCACGAACTCGCTGCACACCAACGCGCTCGACGAGACCCTCGCCCTGCCGAGCGAGCAGGCCGCGGAGATCGCGCTGCGCACGCAGCAGGTGCTGATGGAGGAGACCGGCGTCGCCAACGTGGCCGACCCGCTGGGCGGTTCCTGGTACGTCGAGCAGCTGACCGACCGTATCGAGGCGGACGCGGAGAAGATCTTCGACCAGATCAAGGAGCGCGGTCTGCGGGCACACCCCGACGGGCGGCACCCCATCGGCCCGATCACCTCCGGCATCCTGCGCGGCATCGAGGACGGCTGGTTCACCGGGGAGATCGCCGAGTCGGCGTTCCGCTACCAGCAGGCGCTGGAGAAGGGCGACAAGCGGGTCGTCGGCGTGAACTGTCACGACGGGTCGGTCACCGGGGACCTGGAGATCCTCCGGGTCAGCCACGAGGTGGAGCGCGAGCAGGTCCGGGCGCTGGGCGGGCGCAAGGCGTCCCGTGACGACGCCGCGGTGCGCACCGCGCTCGACGCGATGCTGGCCGCCGCCCGCAGCGGCGCCAACATGATCGAGCCGATGCTGGACGCCGTACGGGCGGAGGCCACGCTCGGGGAGATCTGCGGGGTGCTGCGGGACGAGTGGGGGGTGTACACGGAGCCCGCAGGGTTCTGAGGTCGTCCTGGCCGCGCGGGCCGGTGTCGGCCGGTTCCCGGCTCCGCCGGGGGCGGGCGGCTTCTCGCGCGACGACCGGGACCCGGCCGGAGCGCCCTTGCCGTCCGCGGCGGGGCACCCGGCACTGCCCCCGGACGGCGTGCACCAGCGCACCCGCTGGGCCGCCGCCCGGGCCGGGTGACGTCGCCGGTCGTCGGTCGGCGGTCCTGCCGTACTGCCGTGGGCGCGGACCGTCGTGCGGCACCATACGCAGCAGTGCACGATCCGCTGACGACTGGAGGACCTTCGTGGAGCCCATCACGGCAGGACTGCTCGTGGCTCTCGCCTCGGGGACGGCAGGTGCGGCCGGAGAGCAGATCTGGGCGTCCCTGCGCGACCTCGTCACCCGAAGGGGTTCGCGTGCCGGGGACGAGGAGCCGGCGGTGCCCGCCGAACCCCCGCGCACCGAGGAGCGGGCCGGACAGCTCGCCGCGCTGCTCAACGAACGCGCCCGGCAGGACCCGGACTTCGCCGTCGCGCTGGAGATCTGGCGGCGGCGGGCGGACGCGGAGGTCGCGGCACCCTCCGGTGACGTGCACAACGAGATCTCCGGTGGCACCCAGACCACGGTGATCCAGGGCCGGGACATCCACGGCGACATCACCATCGGCGGCCGGCCCTCCTGAGCGGGCCGCCGGGGCGGGGGCGCGGCTCAGCCGTCGGCCGGGTGGGCGGCCTCTCCCGCCAGTCCCCGCAGCAGCACGCCGGTGAAGCGGTGGACCCACTCCTCGTCCGCCGGTTCCGCGCTCACCAGCGTGCGGTGCACCACCGCACCCGCCACCATGTCGAAGATCAGGTCGACCGCGCGGGCGGACGAGGCCGGGTCCGGCTCCGCGGGGAGTTCGCCGCGGGCCTGGGCCCGCGAACGGCCCTCCAGGACCAGCCGCTTCTGGCGGTCCACGACCGACGCCCGGATGCGCTCCCGCAGGGCCTCGTCCCGGGTGGCTTCCGCCACCACCGCCATCAGACCGCTCCGCGCCTCGGGAAGGGCCAGGATCGAGGCGAACTGGAGGACCACACCCTCGATGTCGGCGGCCAGGGAGCCCCGGTCGGGGAGCTCCAGCGCGTCGAAGAGTTCCGCGACCGCGTCGACGACCAGTTCGTTCTTGCCCGCCCAGCGGCGGTAGAGGGTGGTCTTCGCAACCCCGGCGCGCGTCGCGACGTCCCCCAGAGTGAGCTTGGACCAGCCCAGTTCCACCAGAGCATCGCGGGTCGCGGCCAGGATCGCGGCGTCCGCCGTGGCGCTGCGCGGGCGCCCGGTGCGGCTGGCTGGGCTGCGGCTCTGCATCTTTCGACCATAGACCCGGCGGTTCCCGTCACGGCCGTGAGGGAGATCACCGGGGGGTGGTGTCCCGACGCCCCGGCGGGGCATTACGCTACGACTCGTAGCGAAAGCCCGTGATGGACGTACGCGGGCCTCGCACACCCGGCGCGGGGTGGGGACCCGGCGCCTGAAGGCACCGGACCGGCCCGGCTTTCACACCGTTTTTCACACGCGCGCGCAGGACGGGGGAGGATAGGCGCATGCAGCCACGGAACATGTCCATGAGCGGAGTCGTCGACCTCGCCGCGGTGAAGGCGGCCCAGGAGGCCAAGGCGAAGGCGGAGCAGGCGCGCGCGCAGTCCGCCCGGGAGGGCGGGACGGGGGCGATCTCCCCGGCCGATCTCGTCATCGACGTCGACGAGGCGGGGTTCGAGCGGGACGTCCTGCAGCGTTCCGCCGAGGTGCCCGTCGTCATCGACTTCTGGGCCGAGTGGTGTGAGCCCTGCAAGCAGCTCAGCCCGGTCCTGGAGCGGCTGGCCGTCGAGTACAACGGCCGCTTCCTGCTCGCCAAGATCGACGTCGACGCCAACCAGATGCTGATGCAGCAGTTCGGCATCCAGGGAATCCCCGCGGTGTTCGCGGTCGTCGCGGGTCAGGCGCTGCCGCTCTTCCAGGGAGCGGCCGGCGAGGCGCAGATCCGGCAGACCCTCGACCAGCTGGTGCAGGTCGGCGAGCAGCGCTTCGGCCTGACCGGTCTCACCGTCGACCCCGAGGCCGAGCCGGGCGGTGCCCCGGAGGCCTCCGAGCGGCCGGCCGGCCCGCACGACGGGCTCCTGGAAGCCGCTGTGCAGGCGCTCGACTCGGGCGATCTGTCCGGCGCCGTCCAGGCGTACAAGAACGTACTGAACGAGGACCCGGGCAACGAGGAGGCCAAGCTGGGCCTCGCGCAGGCCGAGTTGCTCCAGCGGGTGCAGGGCGTCGACCCGCAGCAGGTGCGCCGGGACGCGGCCGACAAGCCGGCCGATGTGCAGGCGCAGATCGCCGCCGCCGACCTGGATCTGGTGGGCGGCCATGTCGAGGACGCGTTCGGCCGGCTCATCGAGACCGTGCAGCGCACGGTGGGTGACGACCGGGACACCGTACGGATGCGGCTGCTGGAGCTGTTCGAGGTCGTCGGGCCCGACGATCCCCGGGTGATCGCGGCGCGCAGGGCCCTGGCGCGCGCCCTATTCTGACCAGTCGTTAAACGCGGGGGCATGTGGTGCCCGCGTGAAAAGTTTGCCGATAGAAGGTCACTGCGGCCGCGCTTTACCAAATCTTGGTAATCGCGGCCGCTGTTACTACGAGTAAGTCACAGGCGTTGATCTGTCGGATTCTGTCCATCGATCAACAGCTTTGTACCGGCGTTCGAGACCACCCTGCGTTGTCGGCCGAGACCGATGGGTCGTTGTTCGGTTATCCGGCCGTTACTAGCGAGTAACGAACCCCCTTGTGCGGGCGGCGAGAATGCACCACGATCGGCCACGCTCGGTCCAATCCCGTACCCCGGCAGCCGGTTGGGTCACGGGACGTCCTGGGTCCCCACCGAGCAGAGCCGGCGGCAGTGGCGCCGGCTCTTGGACAGGGGGGTCTTCGCCCTTCCGGCGAAGCCTGTCCAGCAGGGTTGTGCGTGATGCGTGTCAGGCGCGACCAGTGGTTGTCGCTCGGGGGTGATCGCCGGTGATTCGGGCGCAGTTGCGCCGCCGAGTGCAGGCGCTCTCCTTCCCGAGGACGTAGCACTTCTCCCATCCCTGCCCGGCTGAGCCGCCCATCGGGGCGAGCCGGGACAGGAGATGTACGTCCGAGAAGGAGGAAATATGGAGTCCCAGGTGCGTGGCGGGACCAGATGGAAGCGGTTCGCTGTGGTGATGGTGCCCAGCGTCGCCGCCACGGCTGCGATAGGTGTCGCCCTCGCGCAGGGCGCTCTCGCCGCGTCGTTCAGTGTCTCCGGCCAGTCGTTCAAGGTCACGACCGACCAGCTCGTCGGCACGGGCTTCTCGCAGTACGGCGCCCTCGACGAGGGGTACACGCTCGACGGCAAGAAGTCGGTGCACCCGGTCGCGGTCTCGTCGTTCAAGCAGGCGACGATCAAGAACCTGTGTCAGTCGGTCGTCACCCCGAACATTCCGGTGCTCGGGAACGTCAGCCTGATCCTGCGTGCGGGTCAGGGTGCGAAGCCGGTCGAGGCCCAGAACCTCTACATCGACGTCGCCGACCTCAGTGCCGACGCGACGTTCGAGAACATCGACATCGGTGTGGCCGCCAAGGACGCCAACAAGGGTCCGGCCATGAGGAAGGGCGAGACGGCGAACCCGTACGGCTTCGCCCAGCAGGCCGACAAGGCGACCCTGACCGACGTGAAGCAGACGGCGTGGGCGACCACCGCCGGAACCTTCAAGCTCAGCGGCCTGAAGATGTCGCTGTCGACGGGTGTCAAGGAGTGCTACTAAGCACTCGATGACGGGCGGGGGAGCCGGTGGCGCCCCCGCCCGTCCACCTTCCGGCCGCGCCTTCACGCGGGGCCCACATCACCACCACAGCAACGCTGTACCAGGGAGCTGTTTTTCCATGAGCGCCGAGACTCCTGCCGCCACCGGCCAGTTCACCCTCCGGAGGCAGCAGTTCCGCGCCTGGCGGGGTGAGCGGCCGTTCTGGGCCGGGCTGTTCGTCCTCCTCAGTGGACTGCCCATCGCCTACTTCCCGTACGCGAACCTCCAGATCGGCCACCTGACGCTGGCGATGGCGACCACCGCGGGTGCCGGGTCCCTGATCATCGGCGTGCTGCTCGTCGTACTGGGCGTCAGCCTCTGGTTCCAGAAGCACGTCCGCGTCTTCGCGGGAGTCGCGGCCATCCTGCTGGCGCTGGTGTCCATCCCGGTGTCCAACCTCGGCGGCTTCCTCATCGGCTTCCTCCTCGCCCTGGTGGGCGGGGCGATGGCCGTGGCCTGGGCGCCGGGCGCACGTCCCGCGGGACAGCCCGCCGCCATGGCCAGCACCGGCACGGGCGAGGCTCCCGGGGCAACGGACCACGAGACCACGGTGCTGCGGCCCGTGGACGGGGTGGACGAGCCGAACGATCTGTCAGGAACGAACCCGGCCAACGGGGCGAACGGGAGGCACAGTGCCGGCTGACGAGGTGACCCACGGGGCTGATGTGGGGGCGTCCCGTGTGAGAACCGGGCCGCGCCACGCGGCACCCAAGAAGCCGCTGTTCACCAGGTTCAGCAGGCCGACCGGCAAGGCAATAGCCATGGCGGCGATGCCGACGGCGGTGCTCATGGGCATGGGCTTCACGTCGACGCTCGCGATAGCCGACAGCGACACTCCGGCGGCGCCGACGTCGAAGAGCCTGACGGCCGACGAGTACAAGGACTGCGTGGCGGCCCTGGAGGACTCCGGGAAGGACTCCAAGGGCGACGAGTCCGCCTCGCCCACGCCGTCCCCCTCGGCGAGCGACGGCGCGACGGACGAGAAGGACGACCAGGGCGACACGGCCCCCGAGCCGTCCCCCTCGGGCGGCACGGACGCGAACGACGGCGGCTCCTCTTCGTCGGATTCAGGTTCCGACGACAAGCCCGAGCCGAAGCCGACCCCGCCCACGAGCGCGCCCGCCACGGGCGGCGGCGAAGCGGAGGCCACTCCGTCCCCCTCGCCCTCCGAGTCCCGCGGCAACGTGCTGGAGGACATCGGCGACGCGATCGGCGGCATCTTCGACGGCGGAAAGGACGAGGACAAGGGCGAGGCGAGCCCGACCCCGTCCGCCTCGGCGTCGGAGAGCACCGAGAAGCCGGCCGAGGACGCCTCCGGTGCCGAGCAGGACGCGGCCGAGAAGGCCACGGGCACGGTCGAGGACACCGTCGAGGACACCACCGGCAAGGCGTCCGACGCGGTGAAGGACACCGGCAAGACGGTGGAGGACACCTCCAAGGCCGTCGAGAAGGCGGCCGAGGCCGCGGCGGAGAAGGCGAAGGAGGCCACCGCCTCCCCGAGCCCCTCCCCGAGCGCCAGCACGGACCCCGACGACTGCCCGGCCGCCACCGACGCCGAGGGCGGCGTCGACAACAAGGTGCCGCTGCCGGACGACCCGTGGTTCCTCAACGCCAGCTCGCTGACGCTGAAGGGCGCCGACTACAAGGGCGTCGTCGAGGTGCGCACCGCCAACGGCACCGTCAAGAAGGTCCTGAAGTACGTCATCTCGGGCGGCACCGACATCGGTGACCTGCACCAGACCGTCAAGGACAAGCAGTCCGGCAAGACCTACCACGTGCAGGCGGCCAAGGGCTCGACGTCCACGATCCGCGACGGCGACACCGTGATGTACACGGAGAGCATCTCCGGCAACCTGCTCGGGCTGATCCCGATCACGTTCGACCCGGAGCACCCGCCGCCGCTGAACATCCCGCTGATCTACTTCACCAACGTGAAGGTGCAGCAGGCCGGCCAGTTCGGCGGGACCCTGCACGTGCCGGGGCTGCACAACTTCGTCACCGACTGAGCGCCCCTCAGAGCCCGTTCGGGAGCCGCACACACCGAGGGCGCCCCCTGGATCCCAGGAGGCGCCCTCGGTGCTGTGTACGGGCCCTCACGGCCCCTCGTGGATCAGCCCTTGGCCTCGCCCAGGTGGTGGACCCGCACCATGTTGGTGGTGCCGGGCACGCCGGGGGGCGAACCGGCCGTGATGACCACGATGTCGCCCTCGTTGAAGCGGTTCAGCTTCACCAGCTCCTGCTCGACCAGGTCGACCATCTCGTCGGTGCTGTTCACGAACGGCACCACGTGGGGCTCCACGCCCCAGCTCAGCGCCATCTGGTTGCGGGTGCCCTCGTCGGTGGTGAAGGCGATGATCGGCTGGACGGCGCGGTAGCGCGACAGACGGCGGGCGGTGTCGCCGGACTGCGTGAAGGCCACCAGGCCCCGGCCGCCGAGGAAGTCGGCGATCTCGCACGCGGCCCGGGCCACCGAACCGCCCTGCGTGCGCGGCTTCTTGCCCGGCACCAGCGGCTGGAGGCCCTTCGACATCAGCTCCTGCTCGGCCGCCGCGACGATCTTCGACATCGTCTTCACGGTCTCGATCGGGTACGCGCCCACGCTCGACTCGGCGGACAGCATGACCGCGTCGGCGCCGTCCAGGATCGCGTTGGCCACGTCCGAGGCCTCGGCGCGGGTCGGACGCGAGTTGGTGATCATCGACTCCATCATCTGGGTCGCCACGATCACCGGCTTGGCGTTGCGCCGGCACAGCTCGATCAGGCGCTTCTGCACCATGGGGACCTTTTCGAGCGGGTACTCGACGGCGAGGTCACCGCGGGCGACCATCACGCCGTCGAACGCCATCACGACGTCCTCCATGTTCTGCACCGCCTGCGGCTTCTCCACCTTGGCGATGACCGGGACGCGGCGGCCCTCCTCGTCCATGACGCGGTGCACGTCCTGGACGTCCTTGGCGTCGCGGACGAAGGACAGCGCGACCAGGTCGCAGCCCATGCGCAGCGCGAAACGGAGGTCCTCGACGTCCTTCTCGGACAGCGCGGGCACGTTGACGGCCGCGCCGGGCAGGTTGATGCCCTTGTGGTCGGAGATGACGCCGCCCTCGATGACGATCGTCTTCACCCGGGGGCCCTCGACCGCGGTGACCTTCAGCTCGACGTTGCCGTCGTTGATGAGGACCTGGTCGCCCTTGGTGACATCGCCGGGCAGACCCTTGTAGGTCGTCCCGCAGATCGTCTTGTCGCCCGGGACGTCCTCGGTGGTGATGGTGAACTCGTCACCGCGCACCAGCTCCACCGGGCCCTCGGCGAAGGTCTCCAGACGGATCTTGGGGCCCTGGAGGTCGGCGAGGACACCGATGGCCCGGCCGGTCTCCTTGGCGGCGGCACGGACCCGGTCGTACCGGCCCTGGTGCTCGGCGTGCGAGCCGTGGCTGAAGTTGAAGCGGGCCACGTTCATGCCGGCTTCGATCAACGCGACAAGCTGATCGTGGGAGTCGACCGCGGGGCCGAGAGTACAGACGATTTTCGAACGGCGCATGGGGGCGATCCTATCGGTTTGTTTCGCAACGGAATATTCCGTCTGGCGGAAAATACAAAAGGGCGGGATGCCGCTCAGGTGTGATTCCCCGAACCAATTACCAGCGCGTAGGTCTGTGTCGCGATCTCCAATTCCTCGTCGGTGGGCACCACCGCCACCGCGACCCGGGCCCCCTCCGGCGAGATCAGCCGGGCCTCGTCGCCGCGCACGGCGTTGCGCTCGCCGTCCACCGCCAGGCCCAGCTCCTCCAGGCCCGCCAGGGCGGCCGCCCGCACCGGAGCCGCGTTCTCGCCGACACCGGCGGTGAAGGCGACCGCGTCCACCCGCCCGAGCACGGCGTAATAGGCGCCGATGTACTTCTTCAGCCGGTGAATGTAGATGTCGAACGCCAGCTCCGCCTGCTCGTCGCCCTCGTCGACCCGGCGGCGGATCTCCCTCATGTCGTTGTCACCGCACAGACCGATCAGCCCGCTCTTCTTGTTGAGAAGAGTGTCGATCTCGTCGGCGGACATTCCACCAACACGCATCAAATGGAAGATGACGGCCGGGTCCATGTCTCCGGAGCGCGTACCCATCACGAGCCCCTCCAAAGGCGTGAGACCCATGGAGGTGTCCACGCAGCGGCCGCCCCGCACGGCCGACGCCGACGCCCCGTTGCCCAGGTGCAGCACGATCACGTTCGTCTCCGCGGGGTCCTTGCCGAGCAGCTCGGCGGTGGCCCGGGAGACGTAGGCGTGCGAGGTGCCGTGGAAGCCGTAGCGCCGCACGCGGTGCTCGTCGGCCGTCTTCACGTCGATCGCGTAACGGGCGGCCGACTCCGGCATGGTCGTGTGGAACGCGGTGTCGAACACGGCGACCTGCGGCAGGTCGGGACGCAGCACCTGGGCCGTGCGGATGCCGGTGAGGTTGGCCGGGTTGTGCAGCGGGGCCACCGGGATGAGCCGCTCGATCTCGGCGAGCACCCTGTCGTCGATCACGGTCGGCTCGGTGAAGGTCTTTCCGCCGTGCACCACCCGGTGCCCGATCGCGGCCAGTTCGGGCGAGTCCAGGCCCAGTCCGTCCTTGGCGAGCTCCTCGGCCACGGCCTTCAGCGCGGCGTCGTGGTCCGCGATCGCACCGCCGCGCTCCCTGCTCTCGCCACCCGCCGGGGTGTGCTTCAGCCGGGAGGTCTGCTCGCCGATGCGCTCGACCAGGCCCACCGCCAGCCGGCTGCTGTCGCGCATGTCGAGCAGCTGGTACTTCACGGACGAGGAGCCGGAGTTGAGGACGAGGACACGGGTCGGGCTGCTCACGGGGCGGTCGCCTTCTCGCTCGGGGACGGGGCGGGGGTCTGGGCCTGGATCGCCGTGATGGCGACGGTGTTGACGATGTCCTGGACCAGGGCGCCCCGGGACAGGTCGTTGACCGGCTTGCGCAGGCCTTGGAGCACCGGGCCGACGGCGATCGCGCCGGCCGAGCGCTGCACGGCCTTGTAGGTGTTGTTGCCGGTGTTCAGGTCGGGGAAGATCAGTACGCTCGCCTGCCCGGCGACCTCGGATCCGGGCAGCTTGGTCGCCGCGACCGACGGCTCCACGGCGGCGTCGTACTGGATCGGGCCCTCGATCTTCAGGTCGGGCCGGCGCGAGCGGACCAGCTCGGTGGCCTCGCGCACCTTGTCGACGTCGGCGCCGGAGCCGGAGGTGCCGGTGGAGTACGACAGCATCGCGATCCGCGGCTCCACGCCGAACCGCTCGGCCGTGGTCGCCGACTGGATGGCGATGTCGGCGAGCTGCTCGGCGTTCGGGTCCGGGTTGACCGCGCAGTCGCCGTAGACGAGGACCTTGTCGGCCAGGCACATGAAGAAGACGGACGAGACGATGTCGGCGTCCGGCTTCGTCTTGATGATCTCGAACGCCGGGCGGATGGTCGCGGCCGTGGAGTGCACCGAGCCCGAGACCATGCCGTCGGCGAGGCCCTCCTGGACCATCAGCGTGCCGAAGTAGTTCACGTCCGAGACGACGTCGTAGGCCAGCTCCACGGTGACGCCCCGGTGGGCGCGCAGGGCCGCGTACTGCTCGGCGAAGGCGTCGCGCAGCTCGGAGGTCGCCGGGTCGATCAGCTGGGACTCACCGAGGTCGATGCCGAGGTCGGCGGCCTTCTTGCGGATCTGGTCGACCGGGCCGAGCAGGGTCAGGTCGCACACGCCCCGGCGCAGCAGCACCTCGGCGGCGTGCAGCACCCGCTCCTCGGTGCCCTCGGGCAGGACGACCCGGCGCAGGTCGGAACGGGCCTGCTCCAGCAGCTTGTGCTCGAACATCATCGGGGTGACGCGGTCGCTGCTCGGCGCCGAGACCCGGCGGGCCAGGTCGGCGGTGTCGGCGTACCGCTCGAACAGGCCGAGGGCCCGCTCGGCCTTGCGCGGGGTGGCCGCGTTCAGCTTGCCCTCCAGGGAGAACAGCTGCTCGGCGGTGGGGAAGCTGGTGCCGGCCACCGACAGCACCGGGGTGCCGGGCGCCAGGCGGTCGGCGAGGGTGAGGATGTCGTCGCCGGGCACCTCGTCCAGGGTGAGCAGCATGCCGGCTATCGGCGGGGTGCC
Source organism: Streptomyces sp. NPDC029044 (assembly GCF_040637495.1). Classification (NCBI taxonomy): domain Bacteria; kingdom Bacillati; phylum Actinomycetota; class Actinomycetes; order Kitasatosporales; family Streptomycetaceae; genus Streptomyces; species Streptomyces sp. NPDC029044. Next base: position 25,749 of record NZ_JBEZWN010000061.1, on the reverse strand, counting down.
GGCGCTGTGCGCGGCAAGGGAGCCGACGACCAGGTCGGCGCGGTCGCCCGGGGTGACGACGAGGCAGCCGGGGGTCAGGGCGCCCAGGAAGTTCGGCAGCATCGCGCCGCCGAAGACGAAGCCGAGCACGTCCCGGGCGAGCCCCGAGTCGTCGCCCAGCACCACCTTGGCGCCCAGGGCGTGGCCGATCTGCGAGACGGTCGGCGCGGACAGCGCGGGCTCGTCGGGCAGGACGTAACAGGGCACGGGCAGCCTGGAGTCGAGCTGGCCGGCGATGTCGTCGCGGTCCTCGCGGGCCACCCGGTTGGCGACCATGGCCAGGACGTCGCAGCCCAGGGTGTCGTAGGCGCGGTAGGCGTTGCGCGTCTCGGCGAGCACCGACTCGACGGTCTGCTTGCGGCCCCCGACGACCGGAATCACGGACGCGCCGAACTCGTTGGCCAGCCGCGCGTTGAGCGACAGCTCGTCCGGGAGCTGGGTGTCGGCGTAGTCGGTGCCGAGGACCAGGACGACGTCGTAGTCCCGGGCGACCCGGTGGAAGCGGTCGACGAGGGTGGACACCAGCTCGTCGGTTCCGGCCTCGGCCTGGAGTGCGGACGCCTCGTGGTAGTCCATGCCGTAGACGGTCGACGCGTCCTGGGTGAGCCGGTAGCGGGCGCGCAGCAGCTCGAAGAGGCGGTCGGGCCCGTCGTGGACCAGGGGGCGGAACACGCCCACCCGGTCGACCTGCCGGGTGAGGAGCTCCATGACCCCCAGTTCGACGACCTGGCGTCCGTCGCCTCGGTCGATGCCGGTCACGTACACGCTGCGGGTCACGCGCGCTCTCCGTTTCGTCTCGGATGGGGGTACGCCTCTTGCCCCACTGCTGTCCAGCCTGGGGCACAAAAATCGCCCACCGAGGTGAGCAGAACCCTCTTGACAATACCTCTGCCGGTATATAAGGCGCCCATCAGAGTCGGGTGCCGCACCGGGCTGTGGAGCGTGAAACAATCGGCAGTGGCTCACCGGTGTCAACAGCGAGCAGGAGACACAGCACGATGCGTATCGGAGTTCTCACCGCAGGCGGCGACTGCCCCGGCCTGAACGCCGTGATCCGGTCGGTCGTGCACCGGGCGGTCGACAACTACGGAGACGAGGTCATCGGTTTCGAGGACGGCTACGCGGGCCTGCTCGACGGCCGCTACCGCAACCTCGACCTGGAGTCCGTCAGCGGCATCCTCGCCCGCGGCGGCACCATCCTCGGGTCGTCCCGCCTGGAGCGCGACCGGCTCCGCGAGGCCTGCGAGAACGCCTCCGACATGATCCACGAGTTCGGCATCGACGCGCTGATCCCGATCGGCGGCGAGGGCACGCTGACGGCCGCGCGCATGCTGAGCGACGCGGGCCTGCCCGTCGTGGGTGTCCCGAAGACGATCGACAACGACATCTCCTCCACGGACCGCACCTTCGGCTTCGACACCGCGGTGGGCGTCGCCACCGAGGCGATGGACCGGCTGAAGACCACCGCCGAGTCCCACCAGCGGGTGATGGTCGTGGAGGTCATGGGCCGGCACGCCGGCTGGATCGCCCTGGAGTCCGGCATGGCGGCCGGTGCGCACGGCATCTGCCTGCCGGAACGGGCCTTCGACCCCGCCGACCTCGTGAAGATGGTCGAGGAGCGGTTCTCCCGCGGCAAGAAGTTCGCGGTGGTCTGCGTCGCCGAGGGCGCCCACCCCGCCGAAGGCACCATGGACTACGGCAAGGGCGCCATAGACAAGTTCGGCCACGAGCGCTTCCAGGGCATCGGCGCCGCCCTCGCCCACGAGCTGGAGCGGCGTCTCGGCAAGGAGGCCAAGCCGGTCATCCTCGGCCACATCCAGCGCGGCGGCGTGCCGACCGCCTACGACCGGGTGCTCGCCACGCGGTTCGGCTGGCACGCGGTGGAGGCCGCGCACGAGGGACGGTTCGGCCGGATGACCGCCCTGCGCGGGACGGACATCGTGATGGTCCCGCTGGCGGAGGCCGTGACCGAGCTGAAGACGGTGCCGAAGGACCGGATGGACGAGGCGGAGTCGGTCTTCTAGCCGCCGGCCTCCAGGCCGGTGTCGTCCTGGAGCTTCGTCCAGAAGTGCTCCACGATCCGGTCGAGGAAGTCCTGGCCGGCGCCGCCCGCGTCACCGCTGCCGCCGCCCCAGCTCAGGGTCGCGGCCATGTGCCCCTGGTAGTCCTCGTGCAGGCCCTGGAGGGCCTCTTCCAGGAACCGCCGGTCCAGGGGCACGAGTCTGGACACCGGGCGGACGTAGGCCTGCCAGCGGGTGGTGGCGGCGCTGCGCAGGAGGTCGCCGAGCTTGGCGTTCCGGCCGGTGACGGTGACGAAGTCGGGCAGGCCGAGCCCGAGCAGATCGGCGAGGGCGGCGGACTGGCGGTCCGTGCCGCGCCAGGTGTCGGTCTCCTCCATGCGCAGGTACGCCTGCACGTCGTGCCCCACGGCCCGGGCCACGTCCTCCGGGGCGAGGCAGCGGGCGATGCGGTGTTCGCGCAGGGTGCGGGGTCTGCCGATGAGGTCGGCGGGCGAGCACCACAGCACGCCCGCCAGTGCGGTGAGTTCGGAGTTGGTCGGGGCGGCGGCCCCGCGTTCCCAGGCCATCACGTGGTCCGGGGTGATGTGGGGATGTCCGTACGAGACGCGCATGCCGTGGGCGACGTGCTCGGGTGCCATCCCGAGGGCGGCGCGCAGGCGGCGGGCGACGGGGGCGTTGAAGGGCGGGGCCGCGGGGGCGGACGGGGCCGGGGAAGAGGGAGGGGAGTGGCTGGGGCGGGCTGAAGGTCGGCGCACGGGCCACAAGCTAGGGCGGCGACGGTGGGCTGACTACGGTCTGTTCGGCCAGGATCACGGATTGTAGGAAGCTACGGCTACCGACGGGTTCGACCGGGGCTGAAGATCGCCTTCCGGACGGGGCGGAACCGCAGCGAGGATGGCGCCGGGTCCGGCGACAGCGGGCCCGGAAAGGCGGTGGGGCACATGAACGGCAAGCTCAACGGGCATATGCGCGAGCGTCTTCTCGCGCCGAACTTCTGGCATCTCGCGACGGTGGGGGCGGACGGGGCGCCTCAGGTGTCGCCCATGTGGGCGGACATCGAAGGGGAGTACGTCATGGTCAACACCTCGATGGGGCGGGTGAAGGAGGAGAACCTGCGGCGCAATCCGTACGTTTCGCTGTCGCACCACGACCCCGCGAACCCCTATGACCGCGCCGAGATCCGGGGGACGGTCGTGCGGTTCGTGGAGGGGGAGGCAGCGGAGCGGTCGATGGACCGGCTGGCCCGGAAGTACCTCGGCGAGGACCGCTATCCGTGGCTGCTGCCGGGAGAGCGCCGGGTGATGCTGCTGATCGAGCCGACGCGGGTGCGGCGGCTGGAGGGAGTCGAGCCGTTCCGCGCGGGTGTGCTGCCGCAGGACACGGCGGACTGAACCCCGGCCCGGTTCCCGTGGGGGACCCCCCCCTTCGACCCCCGGTCTGGGGCCCGTGGGGGGAACTACCCTTCGACCCTCGGCCCGGGTCCCGTGGGCAGAACTACCCTTCGACCTTCGGCCCGGGTCCCGTTGGGAAACCACCCTTCGACCCTCGGCCCGGGTCCCGTGGGCGAACTACCCTTCGACCCCCGGCCCGGGTCCCGTGGGGAAACCACCCTTCAACCCTCGGCCCGGGTCCCGTGGCGCGGCACCGGGCAGCCCTTGACCGCGGTGGGGCGCACGGGCACGACCTCATGGCTGATGGGCCGTCACTGGCCCGTGACCCAGCGGTACTGCAACTCCGGGCGCCCCACCGTGCCGTACTGCGGGCGGCGTGCGGCGCGGCCCGCGTCGACCAGGTGCTCCAGGTAACGCCGGGCCGTGATGCGGGAGATGCCCACGGACTCCGCGACTCCGGCGGCCGTGAGGCCCTCCGCACTGTCGCGCAGGGCGATCGTCACCCGCTCCAGCGTCGGCGCGCTCAGGCCCTTGGGCAGTGCGGCCGGGCCCGGTGCGCGCAGGGCCGCGAGCGCCCGGTCCACCTCGTCCTGGCCGCTCGCCTCGCCGACCGCCGCGTGGAACTCGGCGTAGCGCACGAGGCGGTCGCGCAGGGTCGCGAAGGTGAAGGGCTTCAGGACGTACTGCACGACCCCGAGCGAGACGCCCTCGCGGACGACGGCCAGATCGCGCGCCGACGTCACCGCTATCACGTCCGCGTGGTGACCGGCCGCCCGCAGCGACCGGGCCAGGTGCAGCCCGTGCACGTCCGGCAGGTGCAGATCGAGCAGGAGCAGGTCCACCTGCGTGCGCTCCAGGGCCCGCCGCGCCTCCGCGCCCGTGTGCGCCTTGCCCACGGCCACGAAGCCGGGCACCCGGCTGACGTACAGGACGTGGGCGTCGGCGGCGACCGGGTCGTCCTCCACCACCAGGACGCGGATGGCCTTCTCGCTGCTCGTCATGCGTCGCCTCCAGCGCCTCTGGCCGCCGCAACCCCGAAGGGCACGCCATCGGCCGCCGTCCCGGGATCCCGCAGCGGAAGCCGTACCTCGAACTCCGCCCCGCCCCCGTCGGCCTCCGCCACCGTCAGGGAGCCCCCGTGCCGCTGGCTCGTCTGCCGTACCAGCGCCAGTCCGAGGCCCCGGCCGCCCGGGCCCGCCGGCTTCGTCGAGAAGCCGCGCTGGAAGACCGCCTCGGCGTGCTCGGGGTCCACGCCCGGGCCCGTGTCGGAGACCCGCAGCACCAGCTCCGGGATGTCGTCGGAGGCCCGGGTGTACGCCGCCACCGTCACCCGGGCCCCTACGCTGCCCTGCGCCGCGTCCACGGCGTTGTCGATCAGGTTGCCGAGGATCGTCACCAGGTCCCGCGCCGGCAGCGACTCGGGCAGCAGGCCGTCGTCCAGGCTGCTCTCCTCCGAGACCATCAGCTCCACGCCCCGCTCGTTCGCCTGGGCCGTCTTGCCCAGCAGCAGCGCCGCCAGCACCGGCTCGCTCACCGCCGCCACGACCTGGTCCGTCAGGGCCTGCGCCAGCTCCAGCTCGGCCGTCGCGAACTCCACCGCTTCCTCCGCCCGGCCCAGCTCGATCAGCGAGACGACCGTGTGCAGCCGGTTCGCCGCCTCGTGCGCCTGTGAGCGCAGCGCCTGGGTGAATCCCCGCTCGGAGTCCAACTCGCCCATCAGCGACTGGAGTTCGGTGACATCGCGCAGCGTGACGACCGTACCGCGCCGCTCGCCGCCCGACACCGGTGAGGTGTTGATCACCAGCACCCGGGACGCCGTCAGATGCACTTCGTCCACCCGCGGCTCCGACGCCAGCAGCGCACCCGTCAGCGGCGCCGGCAGCCCCAGCTCCGCCACCGACCTGCCCACCACGTCCCCGGCCACGCCGAGCAATTCACGCCCTCCGTCGTTGATCAGCGCCACACGGTACTGCCCGTCCAGCATCAGCAGCCCCTCGCGTACGGCGTGCAGGGCGGCCTGGTGGTAGTCGTGCATCCGGCTCAGCTCGGCGGCGTTCATGCCGTGGGTGTGGCGGCGCAGCCGGGCGTTGATGACGTACGTGCCGACCGCGCCCAGCACCAGCGCGCCGGCCGCGACGCCGAGCAGGGCCGTCAGCTGGTCCTGCACCCGCTGGGTGATCTCCTCGACCCGGATGCCCGCGCTGACCAGGCCGACCACCCGCGGGCCGTCCTGGATCGGGGTGACCGCGCGGACGGACGGGCCGAGCGTGCCCGTGTAGGTCTCGGTGAACGTCTCGCCGCGCAGCGCCTTCTCGGTGTGGCCCTGGAAGGTCTGGCCGATCTGCTGCGGGTCGGGGTGCGTCCAGCGGATGCCCCGCGGATCCATGATCGTGATGAAGTCGACCTCGGTGTCCCGCATCACCTTCAGCGCGTACGGCTGGAGCTCCGCCGACGGATCCGCGGTGCGGGTCGCCGCCAGCACGGACGGGGAGTCCGCGACGGACCGAGCCACCGCCCTGGCCTGGCGCGTCGCGGCCTCCTCGGCCTGGCTGCGGTCGCTGACGTAGGAGAACAGCGCGTATCCGGCCACGACGACCGCTATCAGGACGGCCTGCATGGCGAAGAGCTGGCCCGCCAGACTGCGGGGACCGGGGACGGAGAGACGCATGCCGTCAGTCTGCCTCGTGGCTGATTGTGAACTAAATGAACGGAAGGGTGACCGCGCTCACAGAGCAGGACATAGTCACGGCATTCCCCATAACGCATCTCCGGGAGCTCCCCGCTCCCTTTCCCCCGGACGTGAGCCGCACGCCGGTGATGCCGACGACGTCGTCAAGGAGGGCCGCCGTGACCAGCGCAGCCGATACGGCACCTGCCGCACCCAAGGCCAAGCGGGACCGCACGCACTATCTCTACATCGCGGTGATCATCGCGGTCGCCGCCGGTATCGCGGTGGGCCTGGCCGCGCCGGACTTCGCTGTCGGGCTGAAGCCGATCGGCACCGGGTTCGTGAACCTGATCAAGATGATGATCTCGCCGATCATCTTCTGCACGATCGTGCTGGGCATCGGCTCGGTACGGAAGGCCGCCAAGGTCGGTGCCGTCGGCGGTATCGCCCTGGTCTACTTCACCGTGATGTCGCTGGTCGCGCTGGGCATCGGCCTGGTCGTCGGCAACATCCTGGAGCCGGGCACCGGCCTCGCGGTGACCGACGCGATCAAGGACGCCGGTCACGCTCAGGTCGACGCCGAGGCCAAGGACACCACGGAGTTCCTGCTCGGCATCATCCCGACCACGATCGTCTCGGCCTTCACCAACGAGTCGGTCCTCCAGACCCTGCTGATCGCCCTTCTCGCGGGCTTCGCGCTCCAGGGCATGGGCTCGGCCGGCCAGCCCATCCTGCGCGGCATCGAGCACATCCAGCGGCTCGTCTTCCGCATCCTCGCCATGGTGATGTGGGCCGCCCCGATCGGTGCCTTCGGCGCCATCGCCGCCGTCACCGGTTCCGCCGGCGTGGACGCGCTCAAGAGTCTCGCCGTGCTGATGCTCGGCTTCTACGTCACCTGCTTCCTCTTCGTCTTCATCGTGCTCGGCGTCCTGCTGCGCGTGATCTCCGGCCTGAACATCCTCACGCTGTTCAAGTACCTGGGCCGCGAGTTCCTGCTGATCCTGTCCACCTCCTCCTCCGAGTCCGCGCTGCCGCGGCTCATCGCGAAGATGGAGCACCTGGGCGTCAGCAAGCCGGTGGTCGGCATCACCGTCCCGACCGGCTACTCCTTCAACCTCGACGGCACCATGATCTACATGACCATGGCCTCGCTGTTCATCGCCGACGCCATGGGCACGCCGATGTCCATCGGCGAGCAGATCCCGCTGCTGCTCTTCCTGCTGGTCGCCTCCAAGGGCGCCGCCGGTGTCACCGGTGCCGGCCTCGCGACCCTGGCCGGTGGTCTTCAGTCGCACAAGCCCGCCCTGGTGGACGGCATCGGCCTCATCGTCGGCATCGACCGCTTCATGAGCGAGGCCCGCGCCCTGACCAACTTCGCCGGCAACGCCGTGGCCACCGTGCTGATCGGCACCTGGACGAAGGAGGTCGACAAGGAGCGGGTCAACCAGGTCCTCGCCGGTCAGCTGCCCTTCGACGAGAAGACGCTGCTCGACGACGGCCACGGCGGTCCGGCCGACGACCACGTCGAGGTGCCCGAGCAGGGCGGCGAGAAGGAGCTGGCGAAGGCCTGACGGCCGCGCCGCCCCCCCAGAATCCGGGCGGCTGGGTGTCCCCCCGTCGCTCAGCCGCCCGGTCCATCGGTACAGAAGATCAATCGCTCTTCGAGAAGACCCATCGGTCTTGGAGAAGTTCAGTCGTTCAGCTTCGCCACCAGCTCGGTGGCCTCAGAGGCGGGCACGCCCGCCGCGGTCAGGATGGTGACCGCGGCGCAGCGGCCCGCCTCTCGCGCTGCCACCAGTCCGTCGTTCACCGCCTCCATCAGCGCGACCAGCATCTGCTCCTGTACGTACGCCAGGGCCGGCGCGGGCAGCGGTGAGCTGAAGACGCCCTGGTCGAGGCCGTTCCTCAGGACCCCCGTGGCGGCCTCCCGGACGGGGGCGAGGCGCTCCCGGATGCCCTGCATGGTCACCGTGCGCTGGGCGAGCGCGATCAGCAGCCGGTAGCGGTCGGCGAGCTCCCACACCGCCAGCACCGAGCGCGCCACCGCCTCCGCCGGATCCCGCACGCCCGCACGGCCCGCCGCGTGCGCGGCCGACAGCGCCTCCACCGCCTCGTCGACGAGTGTGCTGATCAGCGCCTCGCGGCTAGGGAAGTGCCCGTAGACCGTCCGCCGTACGACGCCCGCGGCGCGGGCGATCTGGTCCATGGACGCGTCGGGGTCACGCAGCAGCTCGGCGAGGGCGACGTCGAGGATGCGGCGGCGGTTGGCGTCGGCGCGGCTGGTTCCCGTGGTCATGGTCGTCATTGTGCCCCCTCCCTCATCGACTTGCACAGTGCTGTGCAACGGCGTAGATTGCACAGCGTTGTGTAAATGCACACCCATGTGCAAAACAGCGAGGAAGGCAACCCCTGCCATGCGACTCGTCATGAACGAACCGGCCGAGAGGATGGACCGCCCCTACGCACGCCGCTGGTGGGCGCTCCTCGTGCTCTGCCTCAGCCTGCTGATCATCGTGATGGCCAACACCGCCCTCACCGTCGCCGCGCCCGACATGACCGAGGACCTCGGCCTGACCAGCGCCGACCTCCAGTGGGTGATCGACGGCTACACCGTCCCCTACGCCGCGCTGATGCTGCTGCTCGGCGCGACAGGCGACAAGTACAGCCGCCGGGGTGCGCTCGTCCTCGGGCTGGTCGTCTTCGCGGGAGGTTCCGTCTTCGGCTACCTGGCCGACAGCGCGACGACGGTCATCGCCGCCCGGGCCGTGATGGGCGCCGGCGCCGCGATGATCATGCCCGCCACGCTGTCCCTGCTCGCCGCGACCTTCCCGCGCGCCGAACGCGCCAAGGCCATCACCCTGTGGACCGCCACGGCCGGGCTCGCCATCGCGGCCGGGCCGCTGGTCGCCGGGGCGCTGCTGGCCAACCACGGCTGGTCCTCGACGTTCCTCATCAACGTCCCCCTCGCACTCCTGGGCCTCGTCGGCGCCCTCGTCCTCGTACCGCCGTCCAAGGCCGCGGAGCGCGGGCGCATCGACTACGGCGGCGGACTGCTCTCGGTGGTGTGGATCGCCGCGCTGGTCTACATGATCATCGAAGGGCCCCACTTCGGCTGGGGCGTCAAGGCCGTCACGGCGGCGGTCGTCGCCGGAGCCGGGCTCGTCACCTTCATCCTCTGGGAGCTGCGCCACCCTCGCCCGCTGCTCGACGTCCGCCGTTTCACCGACCGCGGCTTCGCCGGCTCCAACCTCGCCGTCGCCCTGTTCTTCCTGTCGGTCTTCGGCGCCTTCTACTACCTGACGCAGCACCTCCAGTTCGTCCTCGGCTACGACGCCCTGGACACCGGCGTGCGCATGCTGCCGCTGGCGGGCGCCGTGTTCGTGGGGGCGGCCCTCACCGGGCTCCTCACGCCCCGGGTCGGCATGAAGTGGACCGTCACGGCCGGCATGGTCGGCGGCACGGCGGCCCTGGCGCTGCTCACCCAGGTCGGCTCCGGTTCGTCGTACGGCGACTTCGTCGCGCCCCTGGTCGTCCTCGGCCTCTCGATCGGGCTCGCCCTGTCGCCCTGCACGGACGCGATCATGGGGGCGTTCCCGGAGTCGGAGCTGGGCGTCGGCGGCGCGGTGAACGACACGTCGCTGGAGCTCGGCGGCTCGCTGGGCATCGCCATCCTCGGCTCTCTGCTCGCCACGTCCTACTCCGGCCACCTCTCGGACGCGTCGGCCGGCAGCAAGCTCCCCGCCGACGCCCTGTCTACGGCCCAGGACTCCGTCGGCGCCGGGTACGCCGTCGCCCGGGGCCTCGGTGACAAGGCCCGGCAGCTGACCGAGCAGGCCGCGCACACCGGCGATCCGCAGCAGGCGGAGCGGCTGCGCGCGCAGGCCGGTCAACTCGGCGACGGCGCCCGGCAGATGGCCGACGCGGTGGGGTCCGCCTTCTCCGACGCGGTCGCGCACACCAGCCTGATCGGGGCCCTGGTCCTGGGCGTCGGCACGGTGGCGGTGGCGCTGCTGCTGCCCGGCAGGGCGAAGCCGGTGGACGAGCCCGCCGAGGAGGACAAGGAACCGGCGTCGGCCGGGGCCCGCTAGGGCACCGGTTGCGAGAGTGGCGCCTGCGCCGAAGGGCGGCAGGCGCCACACGCATCCCCGGGTCCGGGAGCGCCGGTGCGTCGCACGGCCCACGCGGAGGGCGTGCCCCCCGCCCGAGGCGTGCGCCGCGGCCGGACGGTGCCGGCAGCGACCGTCTCCGGTTCTCCTTGAAAGCCGCCGTCAGTAAGCGAGTCGAAGCCCCAGGGACTCGCCGAGGCCACGACGGCGTCGGACGTGGCCACGCCAGCCGGCCAGAACCGCGATCAGCGTCCAGCCCACCGTGCCGGAGACCAGGCCACCCATCCGCCCCGCGGCGTCCACGTCATCCGCCTGCTCCATCGGCACTTCGCCCTTCGGATCACGAATGACATCGAGCCGGTCGCCCACCTCGGGAGCCCGCATGTCACCGTCGTGGCCCAGCTTCTCCTCCAGCTCGTTTCCGTTCGTGGCGCGAAGGGTGAAGCGGTGATTGCCGCTCGACGTTGCGGCCTCACTGTCGGCCACGATGACGACGTTCTCCCGGACACCGCGCGACTCCAGCGCTGCTTCAGGCGCGTACTGCACGGCCCCGACGAGGACGAAGAGCGCCGGCACCGAAGACAGGACCGTCAGCCACAAGGCCTGATGGAGCAAGATCAGCGCCACGCCGAACGCCAGGCACAGCACCACCCCGACTGTGATGGGGATCCATTGCGACCCCAGCGTCAGGTACGCGAGGCCGGTAGTGCCGACAGCGGTCGCCCACCCGAGAACCACCAACGCGAGGGTGCGCCGCACCGACTTCCACGGTCTCACGGCCTCAGCGGGCGGCTCATCCGCCCCGTCCGCCGGTCTCATCATGCTGCCGTGTATGCCGCCTGGCATTCCCGCTCCTGTCCCGCTTGTTGCTGCCCGCTTTCCTTCGTCGAGCACGCTACAGCGACCCAGGGACTGGTCAGCTCGCCGCGTCGGCGTACGGGGCCGGGGCCCGATCCGGCTCGGCCGCCTCGTCCAGCCGGGCCCGCTCCTCCGCGGTGAGCAGCAGGTCCGCCGCGGCCGCCGAGTCTTTGATCGTCCGCGGCCGGCTCGCTCCCGGGATGGGGAGAACCGCCGGGGACCGGGCCAGCAGCCAGGCCAGCCCGACTTGTTGGGGACTGACACCGCGCTCTGCCGCCACCGCGTGGAAGGCACCGAAGCGCTCCGCCCCCTCGGTGCGCGACGGACCGTCGAGGGAGCTGCGGGCCAGCCCGCCCAGCGGGCTCCACGGCAGGAACGCCAGCCCCAGTTCCTCGCACAGCCGCAGCTCCGGCTCACTGTCCCGGACGGCCGGGGAGTACCGGTTCTGCACCGACACCAGCCGGTCGCCGAGGATCTCGTACGCCCGGCGGATCTGCTCCGCGTCCGCGTTGGACACACCGGCCAGCCGGATCGTGCCCGCGTCGAGCAGCTCGCGCAGCGCGCCGACCGACTCCTCGAAGGGCACGGCGGGGTCGGGCTTGTGCAACTGGTAGAGGCCGATCGCCTCCACGCCCAGCCGCTTGCGCGACGCCTCGGCGGCCGCCTTGAGGTGCCGGGGGTGGCCGTTCACCGTCCAGTCACCGCCCGCCGGGCGGCCGCGGCCACCCTTCGTCGCCACCAGGACGGAGGAAGTGTCACCGCCGTAGGCGGCCAGCGCGCGGGCCACCAGACGTTCGTTGTGCCCGGGCTCCGCGCCCGGCAGGTGGTACGAGTCGGCCGTGTCCAGGAGGGTCACGCCCGCGTCGAGTGCGGCGTGCACGGTGGCCACGGCACGTTCCTCGTCCGGTCGTCCCTCGATGGACAGCGGCATCGCGCCCAGCCCGACCGCACTCACCCGCAGCCCGCCAAGAATCCTGTGACGCACGTCAGTCGCCCTTCCCGAGCGTCTCCGCGACGGCACGCGGCAACCACTGCCGGGCCTCGCCGAACGTGAAGCCGAGCCGGGCGGCCCGGGCGTTGTCCATGCCGTAGGAGCGGCGGAAGGAGAACGGCGAGACCTCGCCGACCTCCACGGGCCGGAACTCGGCCCGGCCGCCCGGGACATGAGCGGCCACCGCCGCGCACAGCTCCTCGGTGCTCAGAGTCCCGGAGGAGGCGGCGTTCACCGGCCCGGTGAAGTCCTCGCCCGCCGCCCAGGCCAGGAAGCGGGCGATCTCCTCGACGTACACGTACGTGGCCGGCCGGTTCACCGTCGGCACGGCGATCGGCTCCCCGGTGCGTAGCCGCTCCGCATAGTGGGCCAGCCGGCCCGTGAAGTCGTCGTCCCCGCCCAGTACATGGGCCACCCGCACCACCGTGGACGCGAACCCCGGCCCGGCCGCGAGGACCGCCTCCGCCTGCCGCTTGCCCTCCCCGTAGTGGGCCTCCAGGAACGCGGGATCGTTCCAGGGCAGCCCGGCGTCGACCGGGACGGTGGACGGGTCGACGGCCTCTTCCCGGACCAGGGAGTCGGAGTCCTCGTACTCGTACACCTCGACCGTGGAGGTCATCACATAGCGCCGGGTGCGCCCGGTGAAGACGCGACGGGCGATCGCGGCCTGGCGCGGGGTGTAGCAGACCTGGTCGACGACGACGTCGAAGACCCGCGAGCCGAGCGCGTCGGTCAGCTGCCGCTCGTCGTCCCGGTCGGCGCGCAGGTGCTGCACGCCGGTGGGCGGCGGGGAGGATCCGCGGTTCAGCACGGTGACGCGGTGGCCCTCGGCGAGGAACGTTGCGATGAGACGCTTTCCGACGTAACGGTTGCCGCCGATGACCAGTACTTCCAGGACCTTCTCCATGGCCATAATTCTCCCGGCGTACGTCCACGCCCTGAAGGGGGAACCATGGGAGTTCAGGCCGCCGCACCGAAAGAACCACGGCATCTGCGGACCGCCGCCGACGAAACATCGGTGGCCTTCGACGCGCTGGACCGGCAGATCCTCCAACTGCTCCAGACCGACGGCCGGATCAAGCTCAGCGAGCTGGGCCGCCGGGTCCGGCTCAGCCCCGCGGCCGTCACCGAGCGGGTGCGGCGGCTGGAGGCGGCGGGCGTGATCAGCGGCTACGGCGCCCATGTCGTGCCGGCCCGGCTCGGCTACGGCATCCAGGCGTTCATCCGCGTCAACCCGCACGGCGGCTACAACCTGAAGCACCCCAGAACCCTGGAGCTGATCGAGCGGCCCGAGATCACCGAGGTGCACCACGTGGTCGGGGAGGACTGCTGGATCCTCAAGGTCGCCGTCCGGGACACCGCCCATCTGGAGGACGTCCTGGAGGCGGTCTCCGCGCTGGGCCGCACCACCACGTCGATCGTGCTGACCTCTCCGGTGGAGCGGAAACCGCTGTTGCCTTGACGCCGGGGTCAAGGATTACGTTCGAGCGCATGCGAATCGGCGAGCTGGCCGCACGGGCCGGGACCACGACGCGGACGCTGCGGTACTACGAGTCGCGGGGGCTGCTGCCCGCGCGGCGCAGCGGCAACGGATACCGGACGTACGACGAGAGCGACCTGCGGCTGCTGCGGCAGATCAGGACGCTCCAGGACTTCGGGTTCGACCTGGAGGAGACGCGGCCCTTCGTGGAGTGCCTGCGCGCCGGGCACCCCGAGGGCGACTCCTGCCCGGCCTCGCTCGCGGTCTACCGGCGCAAACTGGGCGAACTCGATGCGCTGATCGGCCAGCTGAGCACCGTGAGGGAGACGGTCTCCCGGCAGCTGGAGCGGGCCGAGCAGGCGCGGGCCGAGCTGGCCGCCGAGGCGGAGGTTCCGGGCGGTCCGGAGCCCGCATGCGAGCTGGGAGGGAACCCATGGTGACCCGAGCGACCGGACTGACCGGAGTGACCGATGTGACGGACGCGGACTTCGACGTGGAGGTGCTCGGCGCCCAGCTCCCGGTGCTGGTGGAGTTCACCGCCGACTGGTGCCCGCCCTGCCGGCAGATGGGCCCGGTGCTCAAGGCCCTCGCCGCGGAGGAGGGCGACCGGCTGAAGGTGGTGCAGCTCGACGTCGACGCCAACCCGACGACGACCAACGCCTACAAGGTGCTCTCCATGCCGACGTTCATGGTGTTCCGCGGCGGCGAGCCCGTGAAGGCGATGGTCGGCGCGCGGGCCAAGCGGAAGCTGCTGGAGGAGCTGGCCGACGTGCTCTAGGCGACCCGCCCGGACAACAGGAAATCCCCCGAGCAATTGCGCTCGGGGGATTTCCTTGCGTATATTTGTTTGTTCGTGACTTCAAGTCGAATGAAGTCACGGTGAAGTTCAGTGAGCACAGTATATCCGGGCGGGAGCGGAATTGTCAAACACCGAATTTCCGGACGATGAATTGCGACAGGAACAGGAATTCATCGACGGGTTGTACGCGCGCGTGGACGCGCTGCGCGGCGACGCCGAGACCTCCGTCACGGACGCGCTCGCGCAGGGGAACACCCCCATGCAGGCCAGACTGGAGCGGGACATCCTCGTGGCCGAGCGCTCCGGGCTGCTCGCCGCGCTGAACGCGGTGGACGGCTCCCTGTGCTTCGGCCGGATCGACCTCACCTCCGGCGTCACCCACCGCATCGGCCGCATCGGCCTGCGCACCGACGACGCCGAACGCACCCCCGTCCTCATCGACTGGCGCGCCGATGTCGCCCGCCCCTTCTACCTGGCCACCGGCCACACCCCGATGGGCCTCAGGCGCCGGCGCCACATCGCCACCGACGGCCGCCGGGTCACCCATCTGCACGACGAGATCCTCGACCTCGGCGACCAGACCCGCACCGGCCACGAGGACCCCACCGGCGACGCCGTGCTGCTCGCCGCCCTCAACTCCGCGCGCACCGGCCGCATGGGCGACATCGTGCAGACCATCCAGGCCGATCAGGACCGCATCATCCGCGCCCCGCACCGCGGCGTCATGGTGGTGGAGGGCGGCCCGGGCACCGGCAAGACCGCCGTCGCCCTGCACCGTGCCGCCTACCTGCTCTACGAGCACCGGGAACTGCTCGCCAAGCGGGCCGTACTGATCGTCGGGCCCAACCCGGCGTTCCTCGGCTACATCGGCGAGGTGCTGCCCTCCCTCGGCGAGACGGGTGTGCTCCTCGCGACCGTCGGCGAGCTGTTCCCGGGCGTCAAGGCGACCGCGACCGACACGCCCGAGGCCGCCGCCGTGAAGGGCCGGGCCGGCATGGCCGACGTGCTCGCCGAGGTCGTGCGCGGCCGGCAGGCGCTGCCGGACCCGGTGATCGCCATCGAGCACGACCGCGAGGTCCTCATGCTCGACGACGGCCTCGTCAACGTCGCCCGCGAACGCACCCGCGCCGCCCAGCTGCCGCACAACGCCGCCCGCGAGCACTTCGAGGGCCACATCCTCAACGCCCTCACCGACCTGTACGCCGAGCGGATCGGCACCGACCCCTTCGACGGGTCCAGCCTGCTCGACCCCAGCGACATCACCCAGATCCGCGACGACCTCGCCGAGAACCCGGAGGTGTGGTCGGCCGTCGACCGGCTGTGGCCGCTGCTGACCCCGCAGCGGCTCGTCGCGGACTTCCTCGCCGCGCCGGGGGAGTTCCTGCCCGCCGAGGACGCCGACGCCGTACGCCGCCCGGTGACCCGGCGCTGGACGGTCGCGGACGTGCCGCTGCTCGACGAGGCCGCCGAACTCCTCGGCGACGACGACCGGCTCGCCCGTAACCGCGCCGAGCGCGAGCGGCAGCGGCAGATCGCCTACGCGCAGGGCGTGCTGGACGTGTCCTACGCGTCCCGGACCTACGAGTTCGAGGACAAGGAGGAGGACGACCCCGAGAGCTCCGAGGTGCTGTCCGCGCACGACATCATCGACGCCGAGCGCTTCGCCGAGCGGCACGAGGAGGACGACCACCGCAGCGCCGCCGAGCGTGCCGCCGCCGACCGCACCTGGGCGTTCGGGCACATCATCGTCGACGAGGCGCAGGAGCTGTCGCCGATGGCGTGGCGGCTGCTGATGCGGCGCAGCCCGACCCGCTCGATGACGCTGGTCGGGGACCCGGCCCAAACCGCGGAGGCGGCCGGGGTCGGCTCCTGGTCGGGCATCCTCAACCCGTTCGTCGAGGACCGCTGGGAGCACACCCGGCTGGGCGTCAACTACCGCACTCCGGCCGAGATCATGGACGTCGCGGCGGCCGTGGTCCGCGCCGAGCAGCCGGGGTTCGAACCGCCCAGCTCGGTCCGCTCCACGGGCGTGCGCCCCTGGGCCCGCGCCACCGACGACCTGCCCGGTGCCGTGGCCAAGGCGGTCGGCGAGCTCACCCCCGCCGAGGGCCGGCTCGCGGTGATCGCCCCGCGCGACCTGCACCGCTCCCTCGCGGCACGGCTGGACGGCGTCACGGCGGGCGCCGAACCCGACCTCACCCGGACGGTCGTCCTGCTCGACCCGCGCCAGGCCAAGGGCCTGGAGTTCGACTCCGTCCTCGTGGTCGAGCCCGGCCGCTACGGCACCAGTGACCTGTACGTGGCCCTGACCCGGGCCACCCAGCGGCTGGGCGTCCTGCACACCGGGCCCCTGCCGCAGGCCCTGGCGGAGGCCCTGGCGGAGGCCTTCGAGTGATGGAGCGGCCCCGCATCCGCCCGGGTGCGGGGCCGCCTACCGCAGGAGCGACTCCGGATCCCGCAGTGCGTGCCACAGCCCCGTGGCGAGCGGTACGACCGTCATGGCGAAGAACACCCAGAACAGGAACTCCGCCCCGGGCGTGAGCTCGTAGACGGTGCCGTCCTCCCATTCGCAGTAGGCACGCGGTGGGAACGGAGTGGAGACCCCCCACACCTTCCCGCTCCCGAGGACGCCTTCCAGGTACGGCTCCCTGGGACAGGGGGCGGTTTCCGGGAACAGGACGGGATCGTCCGCCACCATGATGAACGCCCAGGTGACCGCGGTGAGCGGCACCGTCCAGAAGGTCGACGTCCGCACCCACAGCGGCAGCAGCGGATGCGCCAGCAGCCCGCGGAGCGCGACCCATCCGACCACCAGCCCGGTGAAGACGGCAAGCAGCGTCATGGCGTCACGGCCGCCTTGCGGGCGCGCAGTTCGGTCGCGTAGCCCGCGCCGATGGCGAACAGGGCGGCGGACAGGGCGAGGGAGGCGCTCGCCCCGTTCATCCACCCGTAGCTCGCATCGCTGGAATAGACGGAGCCGTCGTGGCGGACGCAGTCGAAGCGCAGCGGCAGGTAGGAGGACCGGTGATGGGAAAGCCCGTCCCGCGTGGCCTCGTCGAAGCCGTCGCGGCAGGCCGGGGCCGGAATCGAGTCCGCGCCGTCGCCGAACGCCTGCTCCGACATCAGCACGGTGAACAACCCCAGGGAGTACACGGCCGCGGCCGCCCACGCCGCCGTCGCCGCGGCCCGGCGCAGCAGATGCGCCGGCCACGGCTCGGGCCGCCCGGGCAGCGCCATCGCGACGACCCCGGCCCCCGCGACGAGCGCGCCGACGGCACAGGCCGTCGAGACTCCGAAGCCCATCAGCACGACAGGCCCGGCGAGGTGAACCGAATGGCATCCATGCGGCCACCCCACCAGGGCCGGACCGGCCGGGCTGTGGCGGAGGCCACTCCTCCGGTCACAGGCCTGTCACAGCGCATGGGCTCAACCCGCCCTGCCGGCACGCGGGTTCACGGGCGGCTCGGGCAGCCAGTCGCCTGCCGGGTCGTACTCCAGCCATCGGCGCCGCCCCGCTTGCGCGGCGAAGGCGGCGGTGAGGGTCCTCAGCCCCGGGTGCCCGCTGCCGGTGCGCCACAGCAGGGACCAGGCGTAGAGCGGCGTGGGGTCGGCCAAGGGGACCGAACGCAGGCCCGGCACGTCCGGCAGCGGCACGTCGGCCGGCAGCAGCGAGAAGCGTCGCGGGTCCTCCGCCACTTCGGAGAGGAAGGGGACGAGGCCCAGGTTGAGCGTCGTGGCCGTCGTGGGGACGCCGAACCGGTGGGCGAACCGGTGGAGGAAGTCGAGCCGGTCCAGGGCGCCGGGCGCCCACAGCACGCTGTCCCCCAACTGGTCCGGCCGCAGCGCTGGTTCGGCCGCGAGCGGATGGTTCTCGCTGAGCACGGCGTCCACCGGCTCCAGGCGGACCAGGCGGTGGGTCAGCCCGGTGTGCAGGGGTGGGTGGACCCGGCCGAAGGCCGCGTCGATGTCGCCGCGCAGCAGGGACGCCGTCACCGACGGCAGATCGCGTCCGTGCCCGAGCGTCAGCTCCCCGGCGTCTCCGGCGACCTGGGCCACCGTCCGCAGCGGCGCGTAGAGGTGTCCCCAGACGTCGAGCCGCAGGGGGCGATCCGGTCCGACCGCGGCCGCGACCGCCGACTCGGCCGAGGCCAGCGCATGCCGGGCCGGCGCGAGGAAGCGCCGCCCCGCTTCCGTGAGGCCGACCGCCTTGCCTCCGCGCTCGAACAACGCGGTGCCGAGGAGCGATTCGAGCCGCGCGATCCGCTTGGACAGCGCCTGCTGGGAGAGGCCGAGCGTGCCGGCCGCCCGCCCGAAGTGGAGCTCCTCGGCGGCGCGTACGAAGGCCCTGACCTGCGCCATGTCGAGATCCATGGCCTACCACCCTAGGTGACAACCGAAAGTTGTCGGTCCTGCTCGTCCGTTGTTGGATCGCTCGCCGGCCGGGCGGGTTGCATGTCGGCATGCGAAGACTGATTCCCACGGGGGAGACGGCCCGCCCGGTCGCTTTCGCCGAGGTCCCCCCGCCCGTCCCGGAGCCGGACGAGGCACTGGTCAAGGTCGAGGCGTTCGCACCGAACCGGGGCGAGACGTTCCTCCTCGAACACCCCCGCCCGGGGCTGCTGCCCGGCAAGGACATCGCCGGACTCGTCGTGCAGGCGGCGGCCGACGGCTCGGGCCCCGCCATCGGGACCCGTGTGGCCGGACACCCGGCGTACGGCGGCTGGGCCGAGTACGCGGCGGTGCCCACGCACTCCCTCGCACCGCTCCCGGACGGCGTCGACGTCGTCCGGGCCGCGGCCCTGCCCCTCGCCGGCATCACCGCCCTGCGCCTGCTGCGCACGGCCGGTCCCCTGGTCGGTACCCGGGTGCTGCTGACCGGCGCCTCGGGCGGGGTCGGCCACTACGTCACCGAACTGGCCGTCGGGTCCGGAGCCGAGCTGACCGCGGTGACGGCCACGCCGCAGCGCGGTGAACGCCTCGCGGAGCTGGGCGCCGACGTCGTGCACGAGGTGGCGGCGGCCCGAGGACCGTTCGACGTCGTGCTGGAGTCCACCGGCGGACGGGATCTGCCCGTGGCCCTGTTCAAGACCCGCCCGGGCGGGCTGGCCGTCTGGTTCGGCCAGGCGAGCCGCACCCCGGCGACCCTCGACTTCTTCGAGCTCCTCGGCGGGCCCGAGAGGGTGACCCTCCAGCACTTCCACTACGCCGGCGCCCCTTACGGGCCCGACCTCGCGACGCTCGTGCGCCTGGTGGAGCAGGAGCGGCTGCACCCGGAGATCGGCCGGATCGCCGACTGGACGGACGCCGCCGGCACACTGATCGACCTGCGCGAGCGCCGGATACGCGGCAAGGCCGTCCTGCTGACGGGAGGAACCCGATGAACGCCCCAGAGTTCGCCGCCGCCCAGTGGACCCGCGCCACCGGCGCGGGCGTCGACCCCCACGCATACCGGCGGGTCACCGACGGCCTCACCTCCCTGGCCGACTGGGGCCCCTCCTTCCTCCGCACCGGACACGCCTGCGTCGCGCGCGCCGAGCAGGCCGGATCGGCCCGGTCCGCGGGCGAACACCTCCTGATGGCCGCCCGGTGGTTCCACCTCGCCACTCTCGCGCCGTACGCGGAGGCGGACCGGGCCGCCGCCGAGGCGGACCGGGCCCTGGGCCGGGCGCTGAGCGTGCTGGAGCCCGAGGCGCGGCGGGTCAGCGGTGAGGGCTTCACCGGCTGGCTGCGCGGCCCCGCCGACGCCCGCGGCACGGTGATCGTGGTGCCCGGCCTGGACTCGGCCAAGGAGGAGTTCCTCGACCTGGCCTCGGCGCTGCTGGCCAGAGGACTGGCGGTGTTCGCGATGGACGGCCCCGGACAGGGAGTCCTCGCGGCCACGACCACCCTCACGCCCCACTACGAGCAGGTGGTCGGCCGTGTCGTCGACGCCCTCGGCGTCCCACGCGCCGGCCTCGTCGGCCTCAGCCTGGGCGGCTACCACGCCGCGCGGACCGCGGCCCTGGAACCGCGTGTGGCGGCCGTCGCCACCGTCAGCGGCCCCTTCCGTCTCGACTGGGCCGAACTGCCCCCGCCCGTGCGGGACATCATGACCCGGCGCGCCGGAGGCGCCGGACCCGCCCGGGCCTTCGCCCGTACCGTGGACCTCGCCGGGCTGGCACCGCGCATCACGGCCCCCCTGCTCGTCGTCGACGGCGGCCAGGACGTCATCCCCGGCGTGACGAACGGCGAGCCGCTGGCCCGCCTGGCACCCCACGGCACCCATCTGTCGGTCCCGCACGGCGACCACCTGCTCGGCAACGCACGCAGCGACTGGCTGTGCCCCCTCGCCGACCACCTCGCGCACACGCTGACGGGAACGGCGGTGTGAGCCGCTCCCGTCAACGCCCTGTCTCTTCCCCGGCTCTCTACGCCGGCCGCAGCCACACGGTCGCCAGCGGTGGCAGCGTCAGTCGGATGCTCGCCGGACGGCCGTGCCAGGGCTGGGGTTCCGGTTTGACCGGGTCGGGGTGGGTGACGTCGCTGCCGCCGTAGCGGGCCGCGTCGGTGTTGACGGCCTCGTGCCAGGCGGGCACGTCCTCGGGGACGCCCAGGCGGTAGTCCTGGCGGGTGACCGGCGCGAAGTTGGACACCGCCAGCACCGGGACGCCCTCCGGGTCCAGCCGCAGGAACGCGAGGACGTTGTCGTCGGCGGCGTCCCCGACGATCCACTCGAAACCGGCCGGGTCCGTGTCCAGGCGCCACAGTGCCGGGGTCGCCCGGTAGACGGTGTTGAGGTCGCGGACCAGGTCACGCACGCCCCGGTGGTCGGGCTCCGCCCCGTAGCCCGGGTCCAGCAGCCACCAGTCGGGGCCGTGTGCCTCGGACCACTCGGCGCCCTGCGCGAACTCCTGTCCCATGAACAGCAGTTGCTTGCCCGGGTGGGCCCACATGAAGCCGAGGTAGGCCCGTACCCCGGCGCGCTGCTGCCACCAGTCGCCGGGCATCTTCGACACCAGGGAGCGCTTGCCGTGCACGACCTCGTCGTGGGAGATCGGCAGCACGTAGTTCTCGCTGTACGCGTACACCATCGAGAAGGTCATCTCCCCGTGGTGGTACTTGCGGTGCACCGGCTCGTGGCTCATGTACTGCAACGAGTCGTGCATCCAGCCCATGTTCCACTTCAGCCCGAACCCCAGCCCGCCGAAGCCGCTCGGGCCCTTGTGGTGGGTGGCCCGGGTGACGCCGTCCCAGGCGGTGGACTCCTCGGCGATGGTGACCACGCCGGGCACCCTGCGGTACACGGTCGCGTTCATCTCCTGGAGGAACGCCACCGCGTCGAGGTTCTCCCGGCCGCCGTGCTCGTTGGGCGTCCACTGGCCCGGCTCGCGCGAGTAGTCGAGGTAGAGCATCGAGGCGACGGCGTCCACACGCAGCCCGTCGATGTGGAACTCCTCGCACCAGTACACGGCGTTGGCGACGAGGAAGTTGCGCACCTCGTTGCGCCCGAAGTCGAACTCCAGGGTGCCCCAGTCGGGGTGCGCGGCCCGCAGCGGATCCTCGTGCTCGTACAGCGGCCGGCCGTCGAACTCGGCCAGCGCCCACGCGTCACGCGGGAAGTGCGCCGGCACCCAGTCCATGAGGACGCCGATGCCGGCCTGGTGCAGCCTGTCGACCAGGTACCGGAAGTCGTCCGGCGTGCCCAGCCGGGCCGTGGGCGCGTAGAAGCCGGTCACCTGGTAGCCCCAGGAGCCGCCGAAGGGATGCTCCGCGACCGGCATCAGCTC
This sequence comes from Streptomyces sp. NPDC029044, assembly GCF_040637495.1. Taxonomy (NCBI): domain Bacteria; kingdom Bacillati; phylum Actinomycetota; class Actinomycetes; order Kitasatosporales; family Streptomycetaceae; genus Streptomyces; species Streptomyces sp. NPDC029044. The sequence continues at coordinate 3,630 of NZ_JBEZWN010000061.1, read as the reverse complement.
CACGTGCGTGAACCCCAGGTTCTTCACGTACCCCGGCAGCTGCTCCGCCAGTTGACGGTATGTCAGCCCGGGGCGCCAGGACGCCAGATGCACCTCGTACACCGAGAACGGCGCCTCGTGCGCCGGGGCGTCGGCGCGCCGCGCGAGCCACTCGGCGTCGCCCCACTCGTACGCCGAGGACGTGATCACCGAGGAGGTCGCCGGCGGCACCTCGGTGCGGCGGGCCAGCGGGTCGGCGCGCAGGGTCTTCGAGCCGTCGGGGCGGGTGATCTCGAACTTGTACAGCTCGCCCTCGCCGATGTCCGGCAGGAACAGTTCCCACACCCCGGACGAGCCCAGCGACCGCATGACGTGCCCAGTGCCGTCCCAGAAGTTGAAGGTGCCGGCCACGCGCACACCGCGCGCGTTCGGCGCCCACACCGCGAACCGGGTGCCGGTCACGCCCTCGTGGGTCATCGGGTGCGCACCCAGCGCCGTCCACAGCTCCTCGTGCCGGCCCTCGCCGATCAGGTGCAGGTCGAGGTCGCCCAGCGTGGGCAGGAAGCGGTACGCGTCCTCGGTCTCCAGGACCGTCCCCTCGTACTCCACGATCAGCCGGTACGCGGGGACCTCCCGCAGCGGCAGCAGGCCGGAGAAGAACCCCTCCCCGTCGTCGTGCAGTTCGGCCCGCAGCTCCCCGGCGACGACGGTCACCGACAGGGCGTACGGCCGGAACGCCCGGAAGGCGATGCCACCCGGCACCGGATGCGCGCCGAGCACGGAGTGCGGGTCGTGGTGCGTGCCGCCGAGCAGCCGCTCCCGGTCCGCCGCGTCGACGGCGGGCGATACGGCGACCTCCATCTCCGGCGGGACGACCTGCGCGGAAGCGGCCTCCAGGGCGGGGGCCCGTCCGGCGGGAGCCTTCCGGGCAGGAGCCTTCCGAGCAGGGGCCTTCCGGGCGGGGGTCTTCTTGGCCGCGCTCTTCTTCGCGACGGCCTTGCCGGCGGTGGTCTTCTTCGCGCCGCTCTTGGCGACCGTGCCCGTGGCGGGAGCGGTCTTCTTCGCGGCGGCCTTCCTTGCGGTGGCCTGGGCGGGGGCGGCCTTCTTCGCGACGGCCTCGGCAGGGGTGGCCGTGGCAGCGGCGCTCTCGGCGGTGGTGGCCTTCTTGGCCGGGGCCTTCTTCGCGGTGTTCTTCGCCGCAGGGGACTTCGCGGCCGCCTTGCCGGCGACGGCTTCCCCGGCCGTGGACTTGGAAGCCGCGGCCTTCACGGCAGTGGTCCTGGCCGCCGTCGCCTTGACCGTCGTGGCCTTCTTGGCGGCCGGCTTCCCGGCGGCTGTCTTCTTCGCGGCGGTCTTCTTCGCCGCCGCCGTCCCGGCCGCCGGCTGCTCGGCCGTCGTGTTCTCGGCTGCGGCCTTCTTCGTCGCCGCCTTCTTGGCCACCGTCTTGCCGACGGTGGTCTTGCCGGCGGCGGCCTTCTTGGCGGTCGCCTTCGCGGGGGCCGCCTTCTTCGCCGCTGCCTGTTTGGGCACCGCCGTCTTCTTCGCGGCGCTCTTCTGCTGGGCGGCCGTGGGCTGCTCGGGGATCTTCTCCCCGGCGGTCCCCTTGGGACGCGAACCGCTGGACTCAGGGCGGGGGGTCACGGGCGGAGCCTCCAGGACGAGGGGTGGTCGGTCAGGTCAGGTGGCCGGTCGAGGCGAGCCGGTCTATGGCGGCCAGGGGCACCGGCAGCCAGTCGGGGCGGTGCCGGGCCTCGTACACCACCTCGTAGATCGCCTTGTCCGTCTCGTAGGCCCGCAGCAGCACCGGGTCGGTGCGCGGATCGCGGCCGGAGGCCTCCGCGTAGCCGGAGCAGTACGCGGCGCGGCAGGTCTCGGCCCACTCCGCCTGGGGCGGATCGGCCGAGCGGGCCGCGTAGTCGAAGGACCGCAGCATCCCGGCGACGTCCCGCACGGCCGGTTGCGGCATGCGCCGCTCGGCCAGCGGCCGGGCCGGCTCGCCCTCGAAGTCGATCAGCCACCACGCGCCGGACGGCGAGCGCAGGCACTGGCCGAGGTGCAGGTCGCCGTGCACCCGCTGCGCGGTCCAGGTGCGGCCCTCGGCGGCCAGGTCGCCCAGCGCCGTGAACGCGGACCGCAGCCCGCCGGCGTACGGCCGCAGCGCGGGTACCGCCTGGACGGCCGCGTCCAGCCGCTCGATCATGCCGTCGACCATCAGCTGGAGCTGCATGTGACCGAGCGTGACCGTCGGCAACGCCCGGGCCAGCGCGGTGTGCACCTCGGCGGTGGCCCGGCCGAGAGCCCGCGCCTCGGCGCTGAAGTCCTCGCCCTTGGCCAGCTCGCGCAGCGCCAGTTCCCAGCCGTCGGAGGCGCCCTGGAGGAACGGCTGGAGCACGCCCAGGACGTACGGCTGGCCGGCGAGGCCCACCGGGCCCGCCGGGACGACCGGGTCCGCCGTCGGGGCGATGTCCGCGACCATCCAGGCCGTCGGCGCGGGCACCCGGGGGCAGCCCTCGCGGGCCAGGGCCAGCGGCAGTTCCAGATCGGGATTGACCCCGGGCACGATCCGCCGAAGCAGCTTCAGGATGAACGTATCTCCGTAGACGACCGACGAGTTGGACTGCTCGGCGGTCACCACGCGCGGCACCAGACCCGAGCGGATGTCGTGGCCGGGGTCCCGGTCGAAGCGCAGCCTGCCGATGCGGGCCCGGGTGCGCAGTGCCTCCAGGAGCAGCTCCGCGGGCCTGGTGTCGTGCAGGGCGTCGTAGACCGTCCGGCCGGCCAGCGGTCCCGTCGGCACGTGTCCGATCAGCGCGGGCGCCAGCCGAGGCGGCAGCGCCTCGCGCACGCCTATCAGCAGCTGGTAGCAGTCGCCCGGGTGACCGGGGGCCCCGTGGGACGGCACGACGGGCTGATGGGCGCGGACGAGCAGGTGGTACAGGCCCAGCTTGGACGTGGCCGGAAGGAGCTCGGTGGCCTCGACGAGCGTGAACCCGGTGACCGGCCGTCCCTTGCCCGCGAACCAGCGCTGCCGCGGCAGCCATTCCCGCAGCAGCGGATCGAGGGAGACAAGGAGGCCGGGCGGGGTGGTGACGGTGCGTGTGACGGCTTCCGACATGGCGTCGCGTCCTTTCACCCATTCTCGGTGCGCCTCCGGCGCCTGCGGCCGGCTCCGGACGGCGCCCCTCCGGCTCACGCGGGCGGGCGGGGTGTTACTCATGCGTGCCCCGGGCGGGGCGGAGGAAACGCCCCGCCGCGGGGGTTTGCCGCCCGCCCCGCGGATCAGGCCTCAACAGGCCTTTTCAGGCCTCACATGGTCTCCTTGCGGAGCCTGAACCAGTAGAACCCGTGCCCTCCGAGGGTCAGCAGGTACGGCAGCTCGCCGATGGCGGGGAAGCGGACCCCGCCGAACAGCTCCACCGGGTGCCGCCCCTCGAAGGCGCTCAGGTCCAGCTCCGTGGGCTGTGCGAAACGCGAGAAGTTGTTCACGCACAGCACCAGGTCGTCCTCGTATTCACGGAGGAACGCCAGCACCGCCGGGTTCGTCGACGGCAGCTCCGTGTACGAGCCGAGTCCGAAGGCCGGGTTCTGCTTGCGGATCTCGATCATGCGGCGGGTCCAGTGCAGCAGCGACGACGGCGACGACATCGACGC
>NZ_JBEZWN010000060.1:0-45953 GCF_040637495.1 Streptomyces sp. NPDC029044 | reverse complement strand
GACCGTACGGTCCGGGCGTCCGACGCTTGCCGTGGTGGGGGCGACCGGAGCCGTCGGCACGGTCATGCTCCGGATCCTGTCCCAGCGGGCGGACGTCTGGGGCGAGATCCGGCTGATCGCGTCACCGCGCTCGGCCGGCCGCAAGCTGACCGTGCGCGGCGAGGAGACCGAGGTCCTCGCGCTCTCGGAGGAGGCCTTCGACGGGGTCGACGTCGCCATGTTCGACGTCCCCGACGAGGTCGCCGGGCGGTGGGCGCCCGTCGCCGCGGCCAAGGGCGCGGTGGTGGTCGACAACTCCGGCGTGTTCCGGATGGACCCGGACGTGCCGCTCGTCGTCCCCGAGGTCAACCCGCACGCCGTGCGGATGCGCCCGCGCGGGATCATCGCCAACCCCAGTTGCACGACGCTCTCCATGATCGTGGCCCTGGGCGCGCTGCACGCCGAGTTCGGGCTGCGCGAGCTGGTCGCCTCCTCGTACCAGGCCGTCAGCGGCGCCGGGCGCGAGGGCGTGGCGACGCTGCGGCAGCAGCTGTCCCTGGTCGCCGGCACGGAGCTGGGAACCAACCCCGGCGACGTACGGCGGGCCGTGGGGGACCGCACCGGGCCGTTCCCGGAGCCGGTCGCGCTGAACGTCGTGCCGTGGGCCGGGACGGCCCGTGAGGACGGCTGGTCGTCGGAGGAGCTGAAGGTGCGGGACGAGTCCCGCAAGATCCTCGGCCTGCCGGGCCTCCCGGTGGCCGTCACCTGTGTCCGGGTGCCGGTGATCACCACACACTCCCTGACCGTGCACGCCCGCTTCGAGGGCGAGGTCACCGTCGACAAGGCGCGCGAGATCCTCGCCACGGCGCCCGGTGTCGTGCTGTTCGACAACCCGGCCGCGGGGGAGTTCCCGACGCCGGCCGATGTGGTCGGCACCGACCCGACCTGGGTCGGGCGGGTCCGTCGGGCGCTGGACGACCCCACGGCGCTCGAACTGTTCGTGTGCGGGGACAATCTTCGCAAGGGCTCCGCGCTCAACACCGCGCAGATCGCCGAGCTGGTCGCCGCCGAGCTGCCCCGACCGGTCCCCGATCGGTTTTCGTGAAGTTTCGCCGCGGCACGACACCCCGGCCGATGTCATAGGCGGTTTGTAGGATCTCTGCACGACATGTGAGCCGGTCGATGGTCCGGACCACTTGTCCATGGCGCTTCGGCATCAGAGGATTTACCTCCCCGTCCTCCGCAACCGCGCGGAGGGCGGGGAGCGTCTTTGCGGTCGCCCTTCGGCCGTGGGAGCGCTTCATCAGGCGTGGGGACGCCTGGAACCGGGCGTGGGGACGTCCGTTCACATCTGGACATAGGGGAAGAGCGGGACGCATGAGGGCATTTGATGCACTATCGGTTGTGCTGCCTGACGCGGGTAGACCGTCGTCGACGGTCGGCGTGAAAGTGATGCCCGGCACGTACAACCCTGACAGGGGTCAGCGTGTCCAACAGGCGTGGCAGAGGTACTCGACTTCAGCGCGGCACGCGGCACGGTCCTTCGACCGCCCCGTCCGGCGGCTCTACGACCCCGCACGGCCGGTACGCCCGGTGGCATGCCGGTGATCGCGCCCGTGCCCGCAGCGCGGCCGGCCCGCATACCCAACCAGCGTGACGGCGCAGAGGACGGCGTCGCGGCCGGCACCTCCGTCGACCACCTCACCGAGACCTACCGCGCGCACTACCGCTCGCTGCTGGGTCTCGCCGCCCTCCTCCTCGACGACACCGCCTCCTGCGAGGACGTCGTCCAGGAGGCGTTCATCCGTGTCCACTCCGCCCGCAAGCGGGTCCGCGACCCCGAGAAGACCCTGGCGTACCTGCGTCAGACCGTCGTCAACCTCTCGCGTTCCGCGCTCCGCCGCCGCATACTCGGCCTGAAGCTGCTGTCGAAGCCCATGCCCGACATGGCCAGTGCCGAGGAAGGTGCCTACGACCAGCTGGAGCGCGACTCCCTCATCAAGGCGATGAAGGGGTTGCAGCGCCGCCAGCGCGAGGTGCTGGTGCTGCGCTACTTCGCGGACATGACGGAGGCGCAGGTCGCCGAGGCCCTCGGCATATCGCTGGGCTCGGTCAAGGCGTACGGCTCGCGCGGCATCGCGGCGCTCCGGCTGGCCATGGAGGCGCCGGCATGAGTGACCGCAACGGCACGGGCGGCCACGGGCGCGAAGGCCCCGAGCCCGCCGAGCGCCCCGAGGAGTGGCAGGCGCCGACAAGGCTGCACGGGCAAGATCCGAAGCAATCGCACGCTGGGAACGGAACTGTGAACCACGGCCCCGACGACCAGAGCCCCGACGGGCTCGACTCGGACGAGCTGGACCTGCGCACGATGCTGCACCAGGTGGTGCAGGAGGTGGAGCCGCGCGACGGCACCCTGGAGTACCTGCGCAAGGCGGTGCCCCAGCGGCGGACCCGCAAGCGGCAGGCCGTCGTCGGCATGGCCGCCGCCGCGCTCTTCATCGGCACCGCCATCCCCGCCCTGGTGCACGTCTCCAACGCCACCGGCTCCGACGCCAACCCGTCCGCCATCGGCCATGCCTCCGAGACACAGGGCGGCTCGGGCGAGGGGAAGGGCCCGGACGGCGGCGAGAGCACCGCGGGCGGCTCCTCCGGCAAGGCCGAGGGCAAGGAGAAGGGCGAGAAGAAGGAGAAGGAGAAGGGCAAGGGATCCGGCGCCTCCACGGGCGCGTCCCAGGGTGGTACCGACCCTTCCTCCACCGCCGCCGCCGGCATCCAGGCGTGCACCGCGGCCCAGCTCGGCCCGGCCTCCGGAAGCGCCGGCGCCCCCGACTCCACGGGCGCGGTCTCCGGCTCCTTCCGCGTCGTCAACGTCTCCGGCGCGGCCTGTACGGTCACCGGCCCCGGCTCGGTAAGCGCGCTGCCGCAGGGCGCCGCCGACATCAGCAAGGTGAGTCAGGCCCGGCACATCGCGGGCGACGCGGCGGCCGGTCTGCTGCCCGACCCGTCCCTGGAGGCCGCCCAGCTGGTGCTCCAGCCGGGCATCGGCTACGACGTGAAGTTCGCCTGGGTCCCCTCCGAGACCTGCCCCACCCCCGGCGGCAGCGTCGGCGGTCCCGACCCCAGTCCCGACCCGACCCCGTCGGAGGACCCGGCCACCACGGCCGGCACCTCCACCGGCGGCGACACGGGCACGGCCCCGCAGCTGGCCAGGGAGGACGGCACCGTCGACGGCAGCGTGGCTGTGTCGTACACCCCGGCCACCGGTTCGGGCGCGACCTCGGTGACGGTGCCCAACGCGTGCGCGGGCACGGTGTACTGGACGGGCGTGCTGGCGGGGGCGTAGGCGCGCACGGTGTAGCGGAGGGGCGTGCCGACGGGGGCGTGGGCACGGTCGTGGTGTGCTGGACGGGCCTGTCGGCGGGGGCGTAGCCGGTCACGGTGTGCTGGGCCGGCGGCTCGACGGCGGCGTAGGCACAGTCGTGGAGTGCTGGACGGGCCTGTCGGCGGGGGCATAGCCGGTCACGGTGTGCTGGACCGGCGGCTCGACGGCGGCGGAGGCACAGCCGCGGAGTGCTGGACGGGCCTGTCGGCGGGGGCATAGCCGGTCACGGTGTGCTGGACCGGCGGCTCGACGGCGGCGGGGGCACAGCCGCGGAGTGCTGGACGGGCCTGTCGGCGGGGGCATAGCCGGTCACGGGCACAATCGTGGAGTGCTGGACCGGCATGCCGACGGCGGCGTGGACACAGTCGTGGAGTGCCCCACGGGCCTGTCGGCGGGGGCGTAGCCGGTCACGGTGTGCTGGACCGGCGGCTCGACGGCGGCGGGGGCACAGCCGCGGAGTGCTGGACGGGCCTGTCGGCGGGGGCATAGCCGGTCACGGTGTGCTGGACCGGCGGCTCGACGGCGGCGGAGGCACAGTCGTGGAGTCCTGGACGGGCCTGTCGGCGGGGGCATAGCCGGTCACGGTGTGCTGGGCCGGCGTCCCGACGAGGGCGTACGAAGGCGAGCAGCCGCGCCCGGGGCTGCGGAACCCACCCCGACCCCGGCGAAGACGCCCCTCACTTCACGGCGGCGTCCACGGCGACGGGCTCCTCGCCCGTCACCAGTCCCAGCTCCGCATCCCGCACGGACTCCACCTCACGCCGCAGCAGCCGGAACCACATGAAGATCACGAACCCCACGAAGGCGAACCACTCGGCGGTGTAGCCCAGGTTCTGGAAGGCCTTCAGGTCCAGCCCCGAGTCCGGCGGCGCGGCGGCCGGCACCGCCTTCATCCCCGAGTCACCCTTCGACAGTGTGACCCACGCGTCGTACACGTCGTACGGCACCAGGTTCACCAGGGACGCCGCGCTGATCGCCGCCGTCTGCCCGGCGGGCAGACCGCCTTGCGCACTGACCCCGTTGTCCCCCGGCGTCTCCGACGCCTGGAGCGCCCCGGTGACGGTGACCTCACCGGCCGGCGGGGCGGGAACCCGCGCCGTCCCCGCGGCCCCGGGCAGCCAGCCCCGCACCACCGGCAGCGCCTCACCCGAGCCGGTCCGCAGCAGGGCCAGCACGTAGAAGCCCTGCCTGCCGTCGAGTTCCCGGCCGGGCACCAGGAGCTGCTTGCCGTACCGCCCGCTCGCGGTGACCAGTTTCCCGGACGTGGCCTTGGTCACCGGCAGCATGTCCTTGAGGGGACGGGGAGCCTCGCGTCCGGCCTCGGCGACCTGCTCGGTCGCGGTGCGATGGTCCTGCACCCGGTCCTCGAACCGGCCCAGCTGCCAGGACCCCATGAAGATGCAGAAGGGGATGGACAACAGCACGAAGACGTTGATCCCCCACCATCGGGGCGTCAGCAGAAACCGGTACACACCCCCACGGTACGGGGCTGTCGGGCAGTCCCCGCCCGCGGGGTCGGCAACGGGGAGGGCCCGCCCGGGAGTCCGGCGGGGAAGAGAGAGCGGTTGCCGACCTCCCCGGCCTCGGCGGGCGCGACGTCAGGCCGCGGGGCCCGACGGGCCCGGCTGGGGGGAACCGTGGAGGTTGTCCACAGGCTGGGGACCTCGCCAGCGCATTGTCGGCCCGGGCGGGCAGTATGGGGCCATGACTGAGAGCAACGGGTCCGACGCGCGGGATCAGCGGGACCAGCACGAGCAAGTGGTACAGGCGGGACAGCAGGAGCGGATGCCGGACTGGGAAAAGCGCTTTCGGGCGCCCCGGGTCTCCCTGCCCGACTGGGCGGAGGACGCACCGGACCGCTCCTTGTTCGTCTCCAACGCGACCGGTACGTACGAGCTGTACGCCTGGGACCGGTCGACGGGCGAGCAGCGCCAGGTGACGGACCGGCCGAACGGCACGACGGACGGCGTGCTGTCCCCGGACGGCGCGTGGATCTGGTGGTTCGACGACAAGGACGGCGACGAGTTCGGCGTGTGGCGCCGCCAGCCCTTCGCGGGCGGCGCGGACGAACCGGCCGCCGAGGGCCTGGAGGCCTCCTACCCGGCGGGCCTCGCCCTCGGCCGCGACGGGCGTACGGCGGTCGTGGGCCGCTCCACGGACGAGGACGGCACGACCATCCACCTGGTGCGCACCGGTGAGGAACCGGTGGAGATCTACCGCCACCGCGAGTCGGCCGGCGTCGGCGACCTCTCCCACGACGGCTCGCTCATCGCCATCGAGCACACCGAGCACGGCGACGCGATGCACTCCGCGCTGCGTGTCCTGCGCCCCGACGGCTCGGCGGTCGCCGACCTCGACGACACCGAGGGCGGCACCCGGGAGCTGGGCCTGGAGGTCCTCGGCTTCGCCCCCGTCGACGGTGACACGCGTCTGCTCATCGGACACCAGCGCCGCGGCCGCTGGGAGCCGCTGGTGTGGGACGTGGCCACCGGCGAGGAGGCGGACCTGGCGCTGGAGCTGCCGGGCGACGTCAGCGCCGAGTGGTACCCGGACGGCAGCGGCCTGCTCATCGTGCACGGCTTCGAGGCCCGCAGCGAGCTGTTCCGCTACGACCTGGCAGGCCGCGCCCTCACGGAGATCCCGACCCCGCCGGGCACGGTGTCCGGTGCGACGGCCCGGCCCGACGGCAGCGTGGAGTTCCTGTGGTCGTCGGCGGCCGAGCCGTCCGCGGTCCGCTCCACGGCGGGCGGCGTCGTGCTCGACCCGCCCGGCATGAAGTCGCCCGGCTCGGTGCCGGTGGAGGACGTGTGGGTGGAGGGGCCGGGCGGCCGCATCCACGCCCTCGTCCAGAAGCCGCAGGGCGCGACCGGCCCGCTCCCCACGGTCTTCGACATCCACGGCGGGCCCACCTGGCACGACAGCGACTCCTTCGCGGCGGCCCCCGCGGCCTGGGTCGACCACGGCTATGCGGTGATCCGTGTCAACTACCGCGGCTCCACGGGCTACGGCCGTGCCTGGACGGACGCCCTGAAGCACCGCGTCGGCCTCATCGAGCTGGAGGACATCGCCGCGGTCCGCGCATGGGCCGTCGACTCCGGCCTCGCCGACCCCGACCGGCTCGTCCTCACCGGCGGCTCCTGGGGCGGCTACCTCACCCTCCTCGGGCTCGGCGTCCAGCCCGACGCGTGGACCCTCGGCATCGCGGCGGTGCCCGTCGCCGACTACGTCACGGCGTACCACGACGAGATGGAAGCGCTGAAGGCGATGGACCGCACGCTCCTGGGCGGCACGCCCGAGGAGGTCCCCGACCGCTTCGAGGCCTCGTCCCCCCTCACCTACGTCGACCGGGTCACGGCCCCGGTCTACATCTCGGCCGGCGTCAACGACCCCCGCTGCCCGATCCGGCAGATCGAGAACTACGTCAAGCGCCTGGAGGCGCGAGGCGCGGTCCACGAGGTGTACCGCTACGACGCCGGGCACGGGTCGCTGGTGGTGGACGAGCGGATCAAGCAGGTGCGGCTGGAGCTGGAGTTCGCGGAGAGGCACCTCAAGGGGGTGTCGGGCGCCCAGTAGCCCGGGAGGCGGGGGCGGTGTGGCGGCTGCGGCCGGGATGTGGCCGGTCGCGCAGTTCCCCGCGCCCCTTCGGGCGCTTCGCGCCCCAGGGGCGTTCCGGCGTCCCGTTACGGCCCCGACCGCTCCCGCCGCCTCCGCCCCAGCAGTTCCGCGAGCCCCCGTCGGGTCGCCGCCAGCACCACCCGGTCCCCGGCGCCCAGCACATATGTAGGAGGCAGATCCCACACCAGTCCCGAAGCCGGCACCCGTTCCTCGCCCGTGGGCTCCCCCTCGCCCCGCCGCCCCCCTGGAGGTGACGTGTTGAGCGCCAGCACCCGCCAGGCCCCGGCCCGGAACGCCTCCCCGACCGTCCGCCCCTCCAGCTGCGGATGCCCGGCCACGTCCAGCTCCGCGAACAGCAGCACCCGCCGCTCCACCGGGATCGCCCCCAGGATCTGCCGCCCCATCATCGCCCCGGCGAACGCGGGCGCGGCCAGGTGCGACACACTCCGGCTCCGCGTGAGGGCGAACGGATGCGCGGCCCGCAGCGTCCGGTACACGGCCGTCGCGAAGTCGTCGTCGTACAGCCGCAGCACGACCCGCAGATCGGGCCGCACGGAGCGCGCGTACAGCGACGCCTCCAGGTTCGTCGTGTCCGCACTGGTCAGCGCCAGCAGTGCGTGCGCCCGGTGGATCTTGGCGGCCTCCAGCACCCCCTCCTGGGTGACGTCCCCGAGCACCACCGGCACCCGCAGCCGCCGCGCGGTGGCCATCCCCCGTGCGTCCGGGTCGGACTCCACACACACCACGGGGATGTGCAGCTCCCGCAGCCGCGTCAGCACCCGCGTCCCGATCTTGCCGAGCCCCAGCAGCACCACGTGCCCGCCGAGCCCGCGCGGCGGCTTGCGCAGCGCGGACGCGCTGCGGAACGTGCCGAGTGCCTCCAGCACCGCCGCCAGCAGCACCGGCAGCAGCAGCAACCCGACCAGCCCGGACAGCAGTTGCAGTACCTGCCGCGCGGTCGACTCGTGGAACGCCGGATCGTTGATGCCGAACAGATCGAGCAGGGTCACGTACGTCGCGTACAGCGGATGCTCGTCGGTCACGATCATCAATCCGACGGCGAGCGCCAGCACACAGCCCACCAGCCCGGCCAGCGACCACCGCAGCCGCCGCGAGAACAACGAGGCGAACGGCGGCACACCGCCCCGCCCGGCGGGCAGGGACGGCCCGGAGTACGACACCTGCTCCAGCACGACGGTGCCGCGCCCGGTCGCCGCCGCCACCGCGGCCTCGTCCGGCAGCAGCCGTGGCCCCTGCTCCCCGCTGCCCTCGGAACCGTCCGCACCGGCCGGGTCGTTGCTCGTCGCGGACAGCAGCGCCAAGGTGCACAGCCCCGGGTCGGCGACCTCGCCCGGCCGCGGCGGCTGCCGTTCCACCGCACGCAGCACGAGTCCTTCCGTCTGGACGACCTTGCTGGTGCCGACGAGGGCGGTGGCGGCCAGCGCGGGCGCGGCCGTGTCGGCGTCGGACAGCACCGTCGTCGACGCGTCGAGGCCGGCACCCTGCCCGTCCCCCGAGGCCACGGCGGCGGTCTGGTCCAGCAGTTCCTCGATGTGCTGCCCCAACCGCCGGTTGTACAGCCGGAGTACGAGGCGGAGGCGGGGGTTGAAGCGGCGGGCGGTGAGCGCGGCACGGATGTTGGTCTCGTCGTCGTCGTAGACGAGCGCCAGTGCCGCCGCCCGGTCGGCGCCCACCTCGGTGAGTACCGCCTCGGTGACCTCGGCGGCCTCGACGACCTGTTCGTTCGCGGCCGGTTCGCCGCCGCCCGCCCCCGCCCGGCCGCCGGCCGCGCTCACCACCCGGTCGAGCAGCGCAGCCGAAGCGGCCCGGGCCCGTCCGGCCACGGGCCGGCGCACCCGCCTGCCGGAGGGCGGTACGACGAGCGTGACCTGCTCGGCGTAGACACCGCGGAGTTCGGCGGCCAGTCGGTGCGCGAGCCCGTCGTCACCGCACACGATCATGTGCGTGGCCGGATCACTCGGCTGACCTTGGTTCGGAACGCTCCCCACGGGGAGAAGACTGCCTCACCGGGACGACGGGTTCCAGAAGGGGACGGTGCCGCGTGAACGCCGGGCCGCCGCCGTCCGTACGCAAGGGGAGGGAATGGGGAATGCCCTTGCGCACCACCGGAGGTACCGGGCCCGTGGCCATCACGAAGACCGACCCGCGAGGCAGCGCCGAGCGCGGGGCCCCCGAGACGGACGGCGGCGGGGAGGCGGGCTCCGGGGAAGAGGGCCGGCACCTCAACTCCCCCCTCCTGCTGACCCTTGTGCTGCTCACGGCGGTGATGTTCCAGGACCCGATCCGCGGGGCGCTGGCCGCTCCGGTGATGCAGAGCTGGATGACGGTCTTTGTGGCGGTCATGGTCCAGGCGCTGCCGTTCCTGGTGCTCGGGGTGCTGCTCTCGGCGGCGATCGCGGTGTTCGTGCCGCCGTCGTTCTTCGCCCGGGCCCTGCCGAAGCGCCCGGTCCTCGCGGTCCCGGTCGCGGGCGCGGCCGGTGCGGTCCTGCCGGGCTGCGAATGCGCGTCCGTCCCGGTGGCCGGAGCCCTGGTCCGCCGGGGGGTCACACCCGCGGCGGCCCTGGCCTTCCTCCTGTCGGCACCCGCCATCAACCCGATCGTGCTGACGGCGACGGCTGTGGCGTTCCCCGGCAACCCGGAGATGGTCCTGGCCCGCTTCGTCGCCAGCCTGCTGGTGGCCTGCTCGATGGGATGGCTCTGGCACCGCCTCGGCCGCACGGACTGGCTCCGGCCCCCGGCCCGCGCGTCGTACGAGGGCCGCGGCAGGGGAGCGGCCTTCTGGGGCTCGGTCCGCCACGACGTGACGCACGCGGGCGGGTTCCTGGTGATCGGCGCCATGGCCGCGGCGACCCTGAAGGCCGTGGTCCCGGCACAGTGGCTGAGCCTCGCGGCGGGCAACCCCGTGCTGTCGGTCCTGGTCCTCGCGGTCCTGGCCGTCCTGCTCTCCATCTGCTCGGAGGCGGACGCGTTCGTGGCGGCGTCCCTGACCCAGTTCTCCCTGACGGCCCGTCTGACGTTCCTGGTCGTCGGCCCGATGATCGACCTGAAGCTCTTCGCGATGCAGGCGGGCACCTTCGGCCGCGCCTTCGCCCTGCGCTTCGCCCCCGCGACCTTCGCCCTGGCCGTCGTCGTATCGGCCCTGACCGGAACGGTCCTGCTGTGAACCGCCTGGCCCAGACGGCCCTCCTCTTCCTGCTCGGCGCGACCCTCCTGCACGCCGCCACGACCGACCTCTACCTGCGCTACGTCAAGGAGGGCCTGCGCCCCCTGGTCCTGCTGGCGGGCGCGGTCCTCATCGCCACGGCGGCCGCCACCCTCTGGTACGACCGCCGCACCCCCGCCGACGACCCCCACCCGCACCGCGAACCCCGCGTCTCCTGGCTCCTCGCACTCCCGGTCCTCGCCCTGATCCTGGTCGCCCCGCCGGCCCTGGGCTCCTACAGTGCCGCGCACACCGGCACGGCCCTGACGAAACCCTTCGGCTTCCCGGCCCTCCCCGACGGTGACGCCCCCCTGCGCCTCGCCGTGGCCGACTACGCGGGCCGCGCGGTCTACGACGACGGCCGCTCCCTCCACGACCGCCGCCTGAAGATCACCGGCTTCGTCACCCTGGACCGGAAGGGCACCCCCTACCTGGTCCGCATGGGCCTCAACTGCTGCGCGGCCGACGCCCAGCCGGTCAAGATCGCACTGACGGGCGCCATCCCCCCGGTCCTGCGACCGGACACCTGGCTGGAGATCACGGGCACCTACACCCCCCGCCGCATGAAGGACCCGGTCAACGGCGGCCCGATCCCGTACCTGAAGGTGACGACCGCCCGACCGGTCCCCACCCCGCACGACCCGTACGACGAGACGTGGAACACCTGAACTGCGGTGTGCCGCCCGCCCTTTGGGGTACTCGGGGAGAACCGCTGATCAGCGAGGAGTACGCATGAGCACACTCCACGGCGAGCACACGGCGGAACTCGACCCGCCACGCCGGTCCGAGGCGGTCCGCGCGGAACTGGCCAGGGCCGACCACCGGGCCGGCCTGACCCTGGCCACCCTCGGCGCGGCCCTGACCGCCCTCCTGGCCGCGATCACCACCGGGGTCATCACCCCCACCCAGTACGCCACGGTCCCCCAGCTCCTCCTGTGGACCGGCTGCGCGGCCTGCGCCCCGTCCCTGGTCCTCCTGAGCCTGGCCACCGGGCCCCGGCCCACCGACATCCCGTTCCGCCACCGCCGGATACGGCAGGCGATGGTGTGGGGTGCGGTGTTCCTGACTCTCACCTTGGCCGGGACGCTGGCCGGGGGGCTGTCCTAGGTGTATGGGCCGACCCCGACTGAGTGGATCAGCGCAGTCCGGCGATGAGATCGTTCTCGGGTACGGCCGCGCCGGTGGAGTCCTGGACGCGTACGAAGGTCTCCATGCCCATCAACTCGCCGAACCTCTCCTTGCCCATCTTGAGGAAGAGGATGTTCTCGCCCTGGCTGGCGTGCACGGCCGGCGCGTCGAACTTCTGACCGCTGAACGCGGTGGTGTCCGCCCACGTGGTGATCTCATCGTCGAGGAGGCCGATCCCGGCCATCGCAGCGGCCTCGGCAGGATCCGGCTCCGGCATGTCCGGATGAAGCTCGCGACTGCTCTCGGGGGCGGGCTCGACGTCGATGCCGATGACGGCCTCCTGCCATGCCTGTAGACCCGCGCCGAGGAAGCGGTGCCGGTCGCCGTTTGCGCGGCGCTCGTAGGAGTACGGCAGGGCGTGGGCCTGCACCGCGGTCGAAGAAGCGTGGAGCGACGCCGGTGTGCCGTGGCGCGCGGGGCCGGGGGGAAGGTGTTTCGACCGCGTCGGCGGGCAGGTCGGCGATGCTGCGCAGGCGCCAGACGAGGACGTCGCTGACCGACCCAGCGGTGTCCAGTTCGCGGTGGGCGACGGCTTCGGTCAGCAGCTCCTGGGGGTTGTGGCCGGCCTGGTAGGCGTGGGTGACGGTGGCGGCCAAGGCGGGCCAGCCCGGTTCGTTCACTACCGCCTCGGCGATCTCGGGTGTTGTGGCGTGGAGGGTTGCGGCCCAGTCGCGCACGGGCTGGACCAGACGCAGGCGCTGGGCGTGCAGACGGGCCATGGGCCCTTCGGCGGCGGCAGCGTAGGCGGCGCGCAGGTGGGCGGCGGCGTGGCCGGCCGCTTCGGCCCGCTGGGCGTGGTGACGCTGGGCGTGCCAGTGAGAGGCGGCGGTGGCGAGGAAGAACAGGGTGTCGATCAGCATCGCCGTGGTCGCGCCGTCCTCCCCTCGGCCCAGCGCCGGACCGCTGTAGCGAGGTTGCGAGCGGCTCGGCGCAGGGCCTGGGCATGCCGGTACTCGGCACGGGTGTGAGAGCGCGTGGCTCGCTCGAACGCCCAGGCTCCTCACGGAGTTGCTGGCGAATGTGCGCTGCGCTGGTCTGGGCGAGGGTGTCCAGCATCTCGCCGGTCGCTGCGATGCGGGCCGCCGCGGCGCCGTCGCCGTCCTGGTCGAGGATGACCAGGGCGGTCCAGGCGGCGCGGGTGGCCGCGCGCCGGGCGGTAGCCGGTGCCGACACAGCTGCGCGCGAGCGGGTGGTCGGCCGACGTGTGGCCGCTTCCTGCTCGTCCTGGGTGGACGTCGTGGGTAGTGGGGAAGCGTTCGTGTGGGAGTTCCCGGTATTGGACCACGAGTTGGTGGCCGGGCCAGTAGACGTCGACCGGCAGTTCGGCAAGCCGGCCGCCCGTCCCGGGGTCGCCCTGTAGCTCGTCGAACTTGTGCTGGGTCAGTGCGGTCTCGCCGAGCACCTGGCTGCGCAAGCCGACTACGTACGCCTCGTCACTCTCATCTGACGTTTCTCATGAGCGCGCATCATGCCAGCGTTCGCAGTCATCAAGGCAGGTCTTTCGAGGCGGCTGTCACACCGGCCCGTACGGATTTCAGAGGTCGTCTTCATCGACGGGTTCGGGCTCGCGGGTGTAGGCGAGGTCGAGGACGTAGCGTTCGGTGACGGGGCAGTTGTTCCAGGCTTCGGTGAGCTGGTCTTCGGGGGAGTCGTCGGTGAGTTGGTCGAGGGTGGTGTTGTAGTAGTCGGCTGCTGCTTGGCGGTTCTGCCACCAGGCGTGGCCTTCATAGACGCCGGGACGGGGCAGGGTGATCTCGTCGGCGGGTCCGCGGTCGAGCTGGCCGACGACCAGGACGCCTGTCTCGGATTCGAGGCTGACGTCGGTGTGGCCTTCGGCCTCGGCGGGCGGGGTGGGTGGGGTGTCCCAGATGCGGATCGTCATCTGGGCTTTCATGTCCGGTTGCAGGCTGAGGAGGTACAGGTGGTAGCCGTTGCCGGCCACCACCTGTGTCTCCGCGGCATCCATGGCTGCTTCGTCGCCGAGGTAGGCGTCCGCGTCGTAGACCTCCAGCATGCGGCGGCCGGGGGTGGCGGTGACGTTGTGTTCGGCGAGAAGCGCCATGGTCAGTGGTGTCTTCCTGCTAGTTGGTGATCTTCACGTAGAAGGGGTCGCCGTCCAGGACGCGGTTGAGGGTGTACATCTCGTTGAGGCGCTCTCCGCCCTTGCGGTTGTCCTTACCGTCGATCAGCCGGACGGAGAAGCGGTTGTCGCCCTTGGTGGACCCCTCCTTGGTCGAGGCGAAGGGGTACTCGTCGCACTCCAGGCCGCTGCCGGCGTAGTCGCCCCAGACCTTCTTGCATTCCTTGATGGACTTCTTGCGATTGTCTTCGATCTTCTTCGGATCGACGACTCGGCGCAGGGGTTCCTTCGATCCCGGAACGCTCTTCCCGGGCCAGGAGGGGAAGGTGCGCTCGGGGCGGTTCAGGGCGTCGTAGATGTGCACGGCGCTTTCGTTGACCGCCGAGTCCTTCTGACTCATCACGAGTTCCACACGCGCCTTCGTGAAGACGGTGCCCTTGTACTTGCCCGCGACCTTACCGGCGTAGTCATAGCGGACGCCCGCGTTGTAGACGTTGCTGCCTTCCAAGTACGGGGTGGAGTTGGGGGAGCCAGCGCTCAGGTCCATCGTGACGGTCGAAAGGACGCGTTGCTGGTTGCCCTGGTCGAACAAGGCGCCTTTGTCCGGGGAGGTGTAGGTGAGGTTCCAGTGGGGCTTGGTGTCCCACACGCCGAGCAGTTCATCGCGGTTCACGGTCTGTGGCGCGGTCACCCTGGGATCCGGATCGCTCTTGGATGCGTTGATGCTGTGGTGAAAGTGCTGGCCGATCCGCCACTTCGTGGCATCTTCGGTGGGTATCGGATCGACCCATATGTTCTCGATGCTGGCCACATAGTCGACGCGCCGACTGCCGTCGTAGGCGAAGCCGAGAACCCATTGGTCGAACGTGAGGCGGCCGAGCGTGGTCGTACCCCTGATGTCACGCAGCACCAGGTCAAATGGACGTTTCTGGCAGCTCTCGAAGCGGGATTTGATCCACCCGGTGACGGTCTTCGCCTGTGCCGCGTGGTTGGCACACTGCTGTCGCAGGTCCTGCTGGTCGCCGGGAGCCGGGTCGGCCGCTGCCTGCCACGCCACGGGCTTCGATCCGTGGGATCGGGCGTATTCGGCGTACGGGATGGGCTGGTCGAGGCCGCGCAGTTCCTCGGCGGGGAGAGAGGCGGCGTCGACGAACACCGCGCCCTCGGGGGCCGGGTCGTTCGGGGGCGCCGCGGCGTGGGCGGCTGTGCTGGTGGCCGTGGTGAGCAGTGTCAAGGCCGCCGTGGTGGCGGTGACGCGGGCGAGACGTATGAGTGCGGTGCGAATCTTCACCAAGGGACTCCTTGCTGGCGTGCGGAAGCGGCGGGGTGTCTGCGGCACGTGGCGATCACGAGGCATCGCAGAGCTCGCCCCAGCACGCCTCCAGCAGTGCGCCGGTGTGTGCGGAGTAGCGGGCGGTGAAGCCGTCGAAGCGGCGGTCGGTGCGCTGCAGTCCGGGAGTGGTGCTGGTGGAGGTCACCGTCCAGGCGGCGTCGCCACTGCTGCTGTCGGCCGCGTGCGGGTGAGCCTTCAGCGCGGAGGGTGAGGTGGGTGGCTTGACGGCGAGGGCGTCACTGGGGACGCCGAAGGCGGCTGCAGCTCGGGCCCGGATGTCAGAAGCCGATATGTCCGCAGCTGTGGCCTCCTCCGATGGCCCACCGGACGGCACGGCGGCGGCGTTGCAGACCCGAACGGTGACCACGCACTCGGATAGGCCAGGCACGCTGGCCAGGCAGCTGTCGGGGTCGTTCTCCAGGCAGGCCTGCAGAGCCTGCTGGTCCACGCCGTTGAACGTGGCGGGCAAGCCGGCCGCAGCAACATCCCGGCTGCGCGTCGGAGCAGCCGGGGATGCAGTGGCGGCGGCCTGCCGGCGCGGCTTGCTCACGGTCCACTGGGTGAACTTGCTGTTGTCGGTCAGCTTGGTGGTGAAGCAGTTCGGCGGCTTGTGGGTCGTGCTGCACACGGGGAGCGTGACGGACTTGGCTACGTTGGGCGTCGCCACCTGCTGCCACACCTTGTTCCCGGTCATGAACTGCATACGGTTCGCGATCGAGGGGACGTTGATGTACTTGGGTCCCATCACCTCGAGACCGACGTCGATGCGGTTGGTGTTACCACCCAGCACCTTGAGCTGTTTGGTGGTGGAGCCGACCTTGTTGAAGTCGTAGAGCACATCCCACTGGTTGCCGCTGTCCTGGCGGACGGTCATGTAGGTGTGGTTGCGCTTGTCCGGCTTGGTCGGGTTGACCCCGGCCTTGATGGCTGTCGTGCGACCACCGCTGGTAGTCAGCTCCGACCAGCGCGGCCCGTAGGTGTGGGTGGTCTTCCCCGTCTTCTCCGCGTACAGGCCGATCTCGATGTTGGGAGCCAGCGGACCGCTCGACGTGTTCGGGCTGACGCGCATGTAGTTGGCCACCTGCACGGTCGTAGACCCGGTGTCGACCTGATCGAAGGTGATCGGTATGTTGCGCCAGGTGGCGAAGCCGCCGATCATCGGCTCGCCCGGCTGACTGCACGTCATCGCCCAGAAGGTGATCCGGGCGTTGTAGAGGCCGGTGCAGGCTTCCTTGGGCGCGGCGGCACTCGCGGACGGGGCGGTGCCGAGGATGGTGAGTGCGGTGACCCCGGCGCATGCCGAGGCCAAGAATCTCGCGCGCGAACGCGACAAGGTTCCCCCTAGGAACGATCAAGAGTGGTCACAGGGGAACCTACAGGTGCTCTATTTCTGGCACATCTGTTTATAAGGCAAGTTGGCTGAGTCGCTGCACGTGATCACGGCCACGTCTGTCGTCGGCTCACCGGTACCTACACCGGGGTAAGGGACGTTGCCTTGGAGTGAATCCACACGGTCCGCAGCCAGCGGCCGAGGATTGTCTCGCGTACGGCGCGCGCTCAGATGGCCTGTCTTGTTGACGGGTAGCGAAGCCCACGCGGTTCCAGTGAAACTGTCGTGTCCCGTCTCGTGGTGTAAGCGACCTTGCTCGAATCGCTGCGGTAAACCGCGCGCCGACGACGTCGCGGGAGCCCGACATCGTGCCCGGCTGACCTGCCGTCAGCGCCACGGGCGGCCCCGAGCAGCGTCGATGCGGCGGTGACCAGCATCTTCCGGGTACTTGATCGGCTCCACCACTTGGCGGGAGCCATCTGCGTCGCCTCAGCAGTTGCCGACGCAGCTCCTGAAGTCCGCCTGAAACTCCGGCAGGAGTTCGTCACTCACCGAACAGACTGTCCTGTACGTACTCGACGACCTTCCGCTCCGGGTAGAAGACGGCCAGCAGCATGAACGTTTTGGGATGGGCCGCGATGTTGCCTACAAAGAAGTGAACGGCTCGGTTCGAGGCACACATCCGGTTGTACCAGCGCTCGCGGAGCGCATCACGGGCCCCGCGCTCGCCGTACTTGCGCAGGAACTTGCGGTACGACTGGCCGGCCTCCCAGTCAGCGAAAGCTGTAGCGGAGGTCGAGTGGCACCCACTCCAGCGGGTTCAACTCCTGCTCGAACAGATCGATTTGGTCGGCCAGCGCGGCTTTGGAGGCAGACCAGGGCTCGGCGGGCTCCAGCCAGAAACGGTGTCCGGAGCCGTCCACGCTTGTCCGCCGCTGTCCGGCGGCGTTGTCACGCAGTTAGACACTCACCCGGCATGCGCGACCTGAACTTCAGTCGCCCGCGAACCATAGGTAACTGCCCGGAGTGGCTGCGCATTCACCCAGCATCCTCGCGAGGTCGTCCAACGCGGCGAGCTGACGCTCGTCACCGCATCGCTGCTTCAGCTCGCCAATCTCCCGGACGGCGGCTGCAGCGTCCTGCTCGTTCATCAAGGTGTCCCCGTACAGATCGACAGCAGTGAGCCTGCCGGGCACGCCGAGGAGCTGAAGCGAGCCGAGCGCATCGGCTAGAGCATCGCCATGCCCGTAGGAACTCTGCAAGAGCGTCGCGCGCCAGTTCTTACGCGCCGGCCGTGATGAGTGCAGCTCCAGATCAATCCCCATGCTCCATGATGCACGGCCCGAGCTGCTGCACAGCCACAACTGATCACCGGCGGCCGGCGACTTCATCCAGCACCAGCTGGAGGAGGCCGCCTGATGACCAAGCGACGCAGCCGCGGCGACGGTGGGCTTCCCTGGGACGAGAAGAGACAGCGTTGGATCGCCACGGCGAACCTCGGCTTTGATCCGAGCGGCAAGCGGATCGTGAAGCGGGGGAGTGGCAGGACCAAGACAGGGGCGAAGAACAAGCTCAAGGGGGTGTTGCGGGACCACGAAGACGGTCTCGCGATCGCGCCCACGGGCTACACCGTCGCCGATACCGTGAACGACTGGCTCGCCTTCGGCCTGGCGGGTCGTGACCCGGGCACCGTCGAGACCTGCACCATCCTGAGCCAGAACCACGTGATCCCCGCTCTGGGCGCCCGGAAGCTCCGCGACCTCAGTGCGGAGGACGTCGACCGCTGGCTGGCCGCCAAGGCCAAGACCCTCAGCACTCGCACGCTGCAGTCCGTCCACTCCTGCCTGAACCGCTCGGTCAAGCGGGCCATGGCGCGGGACAAGGCGAAGCGCAACGTAGTCGAGCTGTGCTCCGTGCCTCAGGGCCAGGTTGGCGACCGTCCAAGGCGCTCACTTTGGCCCAGGCCGAGGCGGTACTCAAGGCAGCCGAGGGCACCTCGATGCACGCGTACATCGTCGTTGCCCTGCTCACCGGTGCCCGCACTGAGGAGCTGCGAGCGCTGACCTGGGACCACGTCTTCCTCAAGGGCAGGCCGGACGCTGATCCGCCGCAGCCTCCGCACATCCTCGGCCGTGGGCAAGCCGCTCGACGCAACCAACGTCCGGCGCGCCTTCCGCCAGGCGCTCAAGGACGCCGAGGGGATCAACGCCGACGAGTGGACGCCTCGGGAGCTGCGGCACAGCTTCGTGTCGCTGCTGTCCGACCGAGGGGTCCCGCTGGAGGAGATTTCCCAGCTCGTGGGGCACTCCGGTACGGCCGTGACCGAGGAGGTGTACCGGAAGCAGATCCGGCCCGTGATCCAGACCGGCGCCGTGGTCATGGACGGCATCTTCAAGCGGGATCCGGAGCGGTAGTCACTCAGATAGACACGCACAACGAATCAGACCCACCTAGGAACGCTCCTAGATGGGTCTGACCTTGTGTTTCTCTGTCGGGGTGGCGGGATTTGAACCCACGACCTCTTCGTCCCGAACGAAGCGCGCTGCCAAGCTGCGCTACACCCCGATGTCGCTGCTGTCGCGGCGACGACGTTTACTTTAGCCCACCGGTGGCTAGAGACGAAATCCGGTTTTACCGCGGTGGCGGATGGGGTTCGGGCGGGCGTGGTCGAGGGCCACGAGGAGCACGGCCAGGGCGTAGAAGGAGAGGCCCAGGAGGAGGGCGTTGCC
The DNA here is from genome assembly GCF_040637495.1 of Streptomyces sp. NPDC029044. Classification (NCBI taxonomy): domain Bacteria; kingdom Bacillati; phylum Actinomycetota; class Actinomycetes; order Kitasatosporales; family Streptomycetaceae; genus Streptomyces; species Streptomyces sp. NPDC029044. The sequence continues at coordinate 27,094 of NZ_JBEZWN010000060.1, read as the reverse complement.
GAGGACGCGCTTGAAGCCGTCCTGGCCGACGTCCAGGAACGGGTAGAGGTAGCGGTCGGGCGTGCCCGGGAGGAGCAGTTCGCCCCGGGTGAGGCAGAAGGCCAGGTAGGCCATGGGGTAGAGGAGCCAGGTGCTGGCCTGGCGGAGGTGCATGCGGCCGGGGGACGTGAGCAGGAGCCAGTCCAGTACCGCCGCGACCGGGGTCACGGTGTGCAGTACCGCGTGGGAGAGGGCCTGCGTGCCCGTCGGGGCGGCGGCCTCGCCCGTGAGGGAGAAGGGGCTCGCCTCGTTCACCAGGAGCAGGTGGTGCACCAGGGCCGCGATGACGACGTAGAGCAGGGTCGCTCCCAGGACGGCGCCCGGCAGGGGCCGGCCGGTCGTCCACGCGCGGCGGGCCGAGAGGGCCATGACCAGCGCCAGCAGCATGTTGCTCTGGATCGTGAAGTGGCTCATGACCCGGGACGGGTCACCGAGGAGCAGTTCGAGCGTCACGCCTCCGGCCGCCGCGAGGGCGATCAGCAGGCGGAAGGCCGCGGCCGCGGGGCGGCGGACCGGGGTGACGACGGCCGTGGCAGGCACGGGGGAGGGCTTCAGTGCCGGCGGGGACGGGATCGCTGGGAGGTCCGGGATGTCCCGGGGTATCGGGGCGGTCATGCCCCCACGCTGGCAGAAACGGACATAGGGGGCGATGTGGGCGGGGCTGTGTGGGTTACCCGGCCCCGGCCGACCTCAGGCCTTGGCCCCGACCGGCTCCGGCCTCAGTCCCGACCAGCCGCCGGCCCTGGTTCCGTCCGGCTCCGGCCGCAATCCCGACCGGCTCCGGCCCCAGTCCCGTCCGGTCCCGGCCGCGGTCCCGGCCAGCCGCCAGCCCTGGCTCCGTCCGGTCCCGGCCACAAACCCGACCGGCTCGGCGGCCCCAGTCCCGTCCGGCTCTCGCCCCGTCCCGCCCGGTCCCTCTGCGTTACCCCCGCGGGTCCTCGTCGCGCCCGACCAACGTCAGCAACGTGGCCTCAGGCGGGCACGCGAACCGTACCGGCGTGTAGCGGTTCGTGCCGCAGCCCGCCGACACGTGCAGGTACGACGTGTTGCCCTCCGCCCTGTGGCGGGACAGGCCCTTCACCCGGTCCGTGTCCAGGTCGCAGTTGGTGACCAGGGCGCCGTAGAAGGGGATGCACAGCTGGCCGCCGTGGGTGTGGCCGGCCAGGATCAGGGGGTAGGCGTCGGCCGTGAAGGCGTCCAGGGTGCGCAGGTAGGGGGCGTGTACGACGCCCATGGAGAAGTCCGCCGCCTCGGACGGGCCGCCGGCCACTTGCGCGTAACGGTCCCGCTTGATGTGCGGGTCGTCCAGGCCCGTGAGCTCCACCGAGGCGCCCTCCAGCTTGAGCTCGCCGCGCGAGTTGGTCAGGTTGAGCCAGCCCGCCGCGTCGAAGCCGTCCCGCAGGTCCTCCCACGGGTTGTGCACCACGCCCTCGGCCGGCGCGTTGCCGTTGAGCCCGTGGCGGCCCTGGGCCTTCTCCAGCAGGTAGCGGGCGGGGTTGCGCAGTTTGGGGCCGTAGTAGTCGTTGGAGCCGAAGACGTACGCGCCCGGGAACTCCAGCAGGGGGCCGAGCGCGTCCAGGACCTCGGGGACGCCCTCCGGGTCGGACAGGTTGTCACCCGTGTTGATCACGAAGTCGGGGCGCAGGCCGGCCAGTGACCGCAGCCAGCGCTGCTTCTTGCGCTGGCCCCCGACCATGTGGATGTCGGAGACCTGGAGCACACGCAGCGGGCGCATTCCCGGGGGCAGGACCGGGACGGTGACCCGGCGCAGGCGGAAGGAGCGGGCCTCGAAGCCCGCCGCGTACAACAGACCGGCGGCGCCAGCCGCCGCGATTCCCAGGGGGACTCCGTATCGCGCGCGCATACGACCATCGTGTCAGACCCCGGCCCTTGCCCGTGCCCGTGTGGTGCCCGTGCGGTGCCCGAATTCCCGTGACACCACCGGCCCTTCGGTCGCGGCCTCCTAAATGAAGGGGCGCTCCGCCTCCCGCACCTGCGACAATCGACCCCATGACCACGCTCAAGTCGAAGCTGCAGGACGACCTCAACGTTGCGATCAAGGAGCGCGACGAGCTGCGCTCCTCGACGCTCCGGCTGACGCTCGCCGCGATCACCAAGGAGGAGGTCGCGGGCAAGGAGAAGCGCGTGCTCTCCGACGACGAGGTGCAGAAGGTGATCGCCCGGGAGGCGAAGAAGCGGCGTGAGGCGGCCGACGCCTTCGCTCAGGGCGGCCGTGCCGAGCAGGCCGAGCGGGAGAAGGCGGAGGGCGAGGTCCTCGCCACCTACCTGCCGCAGCAGCTGTCGGACGAGCAGCTCCAGGAGATCGTCGCCCAGGCCGTCGAGGAGGCGAAGGCGGCCGGTGCCGAGGGGCCGCGGGCCATGGGCGCGGTCATGAAGATCGTGAACCCGAAGGTGGCCGGGCAGGCCGAGGGCGGCCGCGTCGCCGCCGCGGTGAAGAAGCTGCTGGCCGGCTGAGCCGGTGATCGTCCCAGCGCCCTGCTGACCCGGCGCCGGCGCCCGGAGACGCTGGCGTCCGCCTGACCTCGGCCTTTCAGCCGGACGGAGACGGCCCCCTCTCACCCACGCGGGTAAGAGGGGGCCGTCCCTTTCGGCGTCACATCGGTCGATCAGCCGAACCGGCCGCCGTTGCCGTTGCCGCCGCCGTTGCTCTGGCCCCGGAAGAAGCCCTCCGGGATGGAGAACGAGGGCGTCGGGAAGGGCTCGCCGCCGCCTCCGCCGTTGTTGTTGCCGCCGACGAGGCCGCCGATGAAGCCGTCGTCGTCGCCGTTCCCGCCGTCGTCTCGGCCGCCGTCGTCGTCCCCGTCACCGCGGTCCCGCGGCTTGCTGTCGGGGATGTGGACGGTGTTGAAGTCCTCGACGGGCTTGCCCTCCAGCGCGCCGGACATCATGTCGCCCCAGATCGGGCCGGGGACCTCACCACCGAAGACCTTGGCGTGCGACCGGCCGCCGATGGTGATGCCGACCATCTTGCGCTTGTGTGCGGGGTCGCCGACCCAGACCGCGCCGGCCATGTTCGGCGTGTAGCCCACGAACCAGGCCGCGTAGCGCTCGTCCGTCGTGCCGGTCTTACCGGCGCTGGGACGGCTGCCGAGACCGGCCTTCTTGCCCGTACCGTCCTCGACCACGCCCTTCAGCAGCGCGTTGATCGTGTCGGCGGTGTTCTCCGACATCGCGCGCGAGCAGGTCGACTTCGGCACCTCCAGCGACGAGGTCTTGTCACCGACCCGCCGGCTGACCGACTCGATGGCGACCGGTGTGCAGTACATGCCGCGCGAGGCGAAGGTCGCGTACGCGTTCGCCATGGTCAGCGGGGACATCTCCTGCGTGCCGAGGGCGATGGAGGGCACCTGGGGCATTTTGTCGCCGTCGGCCCGCACGACGCCCATCTTCTTCGCCATCGTCGTCACCGGGCAGATGCCGATGTCGCTGATCATCTGCACGTAGTAGGTGTTGACCGACTTGGCGGTCGCCTCCCGCATGTCGTACGGGCCGACCTCGGAGGAGTTCTCGTTCTCCAGCTTGGCCGGGTTGTCGGGGTCGTTTACCCAGCGCTTGCCGTCGCAGGCCGAGACCGGGCTCGGGTACGCCATCCGGTACGGCGACGAGTACACCTTGTTCGCCGGCATGCCGTCCTCGAGGGCGGCGGCGGCCACGATCGGCTTGAACGTCGAACCGGGCTGGTAGCCCATGCCGCCGCCCATGTCGCCGTCGACGGACAGGTTGAGGGTCGTCTCGCCCTCCTTGATGTCGACGCCGTACGGACGTGACTGGCCCATGGCGAGGATCTTGCCGGTGCCCGGCTGGACGAGGGAGACGGCCGTGGCGACCTCGTCGCTCTTGTAGACGTGCTCCTTGATGGACCGCTGCGCCGCGTTCTGGGCCTGCGGGTCCATGGTCGTGCGGATGGTGAGGCCGCCCTGGTTCCAGATCTTCGCGCGCTGTTTCTTGGACTTGCCGAACACCGGGTCGTTCAGGAAGACCTCGCGCACGTAGTCGCAGAAGAAGCCCGCGCCCTTGACCGCCGTGATGCAGCCGTTCTTGGGCTTGCTGACCTTCAGGCCGAGCGGTGCCTTCATCGCGTCGGCGGCCTGCGCCCGGGAGATGTCGCCGACGGCCGCCATGCGCTGGAGGACGGTGTTGCGGCGCTTGGTGGCCTCCGTCTCGTCGTTGACCGGGTCGTACCGGCTGGGCGACTGGACGATGCCGGCGAGCAGGGCCGCCTGCTCCAGGTCGAGGTCCTTGGCGGACGTGGAGAAGTAGCGCTGGGCCGCTGCCTCGACGCCGTAGGCCTGCTGGCCGAAGAACGTGATGTTCAGGTAGTTCTCGAGGATCTTCTTCTTGCCCAGCTCCTCCTCGACCTGGATCGCGTACTTGAGCTCGCGGATCTTGCGGCCGATGGTCTGCTGGGTGGCCTGCGCGACCTTGGTCGGGTCGTTGCCCGCCTCCTCGACGAAGACGTTCTTCACGTACTGCTGCGTCAGGGTGGAGGCGCCCTCGGAGACCCCGCCGGTCTGCGCGTTCTTGTTGAGGGCGCGCAGGACACCCTTCAGGTCGACCGCGCCGTGCTGGTAGAAGCGCGAGTCCTCGATCGCGACGATCGCCTTCTGCATGTACGGCGAGATGTCCTTGAGGGGGACCACTGTGCGGTCACGCGAGTAGACCGTGGCGATCTGGCCGCCGTCGGCGTCGAGGATCGTGGTGCGCTGACTCAGCGGCGGGGTCTTCATGTTGGCCGGGAGCTCGTCGAAGCTCTCGACCGATCCCTTGGCCGCAAGTCCCAGCGCGCCCACCGCCGGGAGCGCGATGCCGGCCAGCACGGCTCCCGCGAGGACACTGACACCGAGGAACTTGGCGGCCTGCTGCGTGGGAGACAGACCACCGCCCGAGCGCTTGTTTGGCATGAGGGCAGCCTACGTTCTCATTCGCCGGACAGGCGTATAGGCCTTGGCCTAAGCTGCTCTCAACTGTCACAGCAGTGAGGTCACGTATCAATACGTCCGACGACCCCGAATCGTTCTGGGTGTTCCCCAACTTTTTTGGTGGGGCCGTGTCCGAATCCGCCTTGTGTGTCATACGGCGTCCGTTGTGACGCAGCTGAACTGTCCCGGTTTGCCGGGAAAGTTACGTATGCCGCCAGCTCACTCCCCCGGGTGATCTGCCGCTTACCCATAGTCCGTTCGGGCCATTCAAGATTGGGCCCGAAGGGGGTGTTGCGCTGTGCCCACCTTCCGTAACGTCCTCAACTGGCGGCGGTGAATATGCCGCTGCCGCCGTGGGGGAGCCTCGATTCGGGAGAGGACGGCGCCGGTATGGGCTGGGTAGTCGACTGGAGTGCGCAGGCGGCCTGCCGCACTACCGATCCGGATGAACTGTTCGTTCAAGGAGCAGCGCAGAACAGGGCCAAGGCGGTGTGCACCGGCTGCCCGGTGCGCACGGAGTGCCTGGCCGACGCGCTCGACAACCGCGTCGAGTTCGGTGTGTGGGGAGGTATGACGGAGCGGGAGCGCCGCGCACTGCTGCGCAGGCGTCCCACGGTGACCTCCTGGCGCCGGCTGCTGGAGACGGCGCGCACGGAGTACGAGCGGGGGTGCGGTGTTCTGCCCCTCGACGACGACGAGATCTACGAGAACTACGCGGCGGTGAGCTGAGGAGTCCCTCTCGGGAACTCCCCAGGCCCAGGTCTGAGGGCCCTTTCCGGGCCCTTCGCCATCACCTGCTAGCCATGGGCCGTAGCTCAGGCGCCCCGCGCCCTCGCCGGGTTGCCCTCAGGCAGTGGCCTCGGGCGGTTCCGGCTGGTCGGCGGGGTCGGGCAGCTCGCGCTCGTCGGCCGCGAGCCGGTCGCCGATGGTGCGCAGTCCCGCGAGGTCGTGCACGTCGCCGGGCAGTGCGGCCACTTCCGTCACGGCCACCTCGGGGTGCAGCGCGGTGAAGCGGTCACGCGTGCGCTGCTCACGGGAGAGCAGCTGCATGCGATCGGCGTGCAATCTCAGCAGGCCTGCCGTGAGCTGGTCGACGGACCGCTCGGCGTCCTCGGAGTTCGCAGCGTGCTCAGTGGCCTCGGCATGCTCGGCGTCTTCGGTGGGGGAGCCACCTTCGGGAGCCGATGCCGGACCCTGAGCTGGTGTTACGGACGTGGGAGAGTCTGAACTGTCGGGTGCGTCAGGGGAGTTACGAAGACTTGCTTTCCCGCCCTCCTGATCCACAATGCGGGGCTCTTCAAGATTTTCCGCGGCGGCGAGCGCCCGCTCGGCCGACAGCCGGTCGGCGCCGCTGCCGTGCACCCGGTTGAGCACCAGGCCGGCGAGCGGCATGTCCTCCGCTGCCAGGCGTTCCACGAAGTACGCGGCCTCGCGCAGTGCGTCCCGCTCGGGCGCCGCGACCACGAGGAAGGCCGTGCCGGGCGCCTGGAGCAGCTTGTACGTCGCGTCCGCGCGGGTGCGGAAACCGCCGAAGGTCGTGTCCATCGCGGACACGAACGTCTGCACGTCCTTCAGGAGCTGACCGCCGAGCAGCTTGCCGAGGGTGCCGGTCATCATCGACATCCCGACGTTCAGGAACTTCATCCCGGCCCGGCCGCCCAGCTTCGCCGGTGCCGTCAGCAGCCGGATCAGCCGGCCGTCCAGGAACGAGCCGAGCCGCTTGGGCGCGTCCAGGAAGTCCAGCGCCGAGCGGGACGGCGGCGTGTCCACGACGATCAGGTCCCACTCGTCCCGGGCGCGCAGCTGCCCGAGCTTCTCCATCGCCATGTACTCCTGCGTGCCCGCGAAGCCCGCCGAGAGCGACTGGTAGAAGGGGTTGCCCAGGATGGCGGCCGCCCGCTCGCCATCCGCGTGCGCCTCGACGATCTCGTCGAAGGTGCGCTTCATGTCGAGCATCATCGCGTGCAATTCGCCGCCCGCGGTGTCGTCGATGCCCTTCACCCGGCGCGGGGTGTTGTCCAGCGAGTCGATGCCCATGGACTGGGCGAGCCGGCGAGCCGGGTCGATGGTCAGGACGACCACCTTGCGTCCCCGCTCGGCGGCGCGCAGGCCCAGGGCCGCCGCGGTCGTCGTCTTGCCGACCCCGCCCGAGCCGCAGCAGACGACGATCCTGGTCTTCGGGTCCTCCAGCAGTGGATCGACGTCGAGCAGACGCGCCGGCGACAGACGGTGGTGGGCCGGGTCCGGACGACTCATGACATCCCCTGCTTCCGACTCGTGACGGGCCGTGCGGGCCTCGCGCGCCCTGCCTGTCCGTCCTGGCTCATGACACGCCCTGCTCGCGCAGCTCGCGGGCCAGCTCGTACAGCCCCGCCAGGTCCATGCCCTCGGCGAACAGCGGCAGTTCGTGCAGCGGCAGGCCCAGCTCGGCCAGGACCGCGCGCTGCTCGTGCTCCAGCGTGTACCGCTCGGCGTACTCCTCGGCCTGCGCGAGCAGCGGGTCCACCAGCCGTTCGGCGTGCCCGCCGCGCCGTGCTCCGCCGAGCCCCGCGGACGACAGGGACCGCGCGACAGTGGAACGCGGGGCCGTCCGCAGGAGTTCCAGGTCGGTCTCGTCCAGCACCTCCGGCCGGACCATGTTCACGATGATCCGCCCCACCGGCAGCCGGGCCGAACGCAGCTCGGCGATGCCGTCCACGGTCTCCTGGACGGGCATCTCCTCCAGCAGCGTCACCAGGTGCACGGCCGTCTCGGGCGACTTCAGCACCCGCATCACGGCCTGCGCCTGATTGTGTATCGGGCCGATCTTGGCGAGGCCCGCGACCTCGTCGTTCACGTTCAGAAAGCGCGTGATCCGCCCGGTCGGCGGGGCGTCCATGACGACGTAGTCGTAGGCGAACCGCCCGCTGCGCTCCTTGCGGCGCACGGCCTCGCACGCCTTGCCGGTCAGGAGGACGTCCCTGAGGCCGGGCGCGATGGTGGTGGCGAAGTCGATCGCGCCGAGCTTCTTCAGGGCCCGTCCCGCGCTGCCCAGCTTGTAGAACATCTGGAGGTAGTCCAGAAGGGCCAGTTCGGGGTCGATGGCGAGGGCGTACACCTCCCCGCCCCCGGGTGCTACCGCGATTTTCCGTTCCTCATAAGGCAGCGCTTCCGTTTCGAAGAGCTGCGCGATGCCCTGACGGCCCTCGACCTCGACGAGAAGCGTCCGCTTCCCCTCCGTGGCCAGGGCCAGCGCTAGGGCCGCGGCCACCGTGGTCTTGCCGGTACCGCCCTTGCCGCTGACGACCTGGAGCCTGCTCACGTATTCGAGCCTAACCAGTTCGCGCCCGGGCTACGCGGGAGGCTGTGGACAACCCGTGCCGTGGTCGGCCGCGTGACCCCTCCGGGGCAGCGGCTAGAGTCGGCCGCATGACCAAGTGGGAATACTCAACCGTGCCGCTGCTCGTCCACGCCACGAAGCAGATTCTGGACACCTGGGGCGAGGACGGCTGGGAGCTCGTCCAGGTCGTGCCCGGGCCGAACAACCCCGAGCAGCTCGTCGCCTACCTGAAGCGGGAGAAGCAGTAGTGGGCGCCGTCGAGGCGAAGCTGGCCGAGCTCGGCCTGAGCCTGCCCGACGTGGTCCCGCCGCTCGCCGCGTACCAGCCGGCCGTGCAGTCCGGGCCGTACGTCTACACCGCCGGGCAGCTCCCGATGGTGGACGGCAAGCTTCCGGTCACCGGCAAGGTCGGCGCCGAGGTCACCCCGGAGGAGGCCAAGGAGCTGGCCCGCACGTGTGCGCTGAACGCCCTGGCCGCCGTCAAATCCGTCGCCGGTGACCTGGACCGCATCGCGCGCGTGGTGAAGGTCGTCGGCTTCGTGGCCTCTGCCTCGGACTTCACGGGCCAGCCCGCGGTGCTGAACGGCGCGAGTGAGCTGCTCGGCGAGGTCCTCGGCGACAAGGGCGTGCACGCCCGCAGCGCGGTCGGCGTGGCGGTCCTGCCGCTGGACGCGCCGGTCGAGGTCGAGATCCAGGTGGAGCTCGCCTAGCACCCTCTTCGGTGGCCCCATCTGCGGGATCCGTCCCCGGGGGCCACTCGAACATCCGCCCGTCACGGGATAGCCTCGCGCCCATGGCGAACGGTCAGTGGTACCCCCCGGAGTGGCCGGACCGCATCCGCGCCCTCGCGGCCGGCACCCTCACCCCGGTGACCCCGAAGCGCGCGGCCACCGTCATGCTCCTGAAGGACACCGGCAGCGGCACGGCCGTCCACATGCTGCGCAGACGCGCATCCATGGCCTTCGCCGGAGGCGCGTACGCGTATCCCGGCGGCGGTGTCGATCCGCGCGACGACGACCACCACGTCCGCTGGGCGGGCCCCACGCGCGCGTGGTGGGCGGACCGGCTGGGCGTCGACGAGACGGCGGCCCAGGCGATCGTCTGCGCGGCCGTACGCGAGACGTACGAGGAGGCGGGCGTGCTGCTCGCCGGGCCGGCCGCCGACTCGGTCGTCGGTGACACCACGGGCGCCGACTGGGAGGCCGACCGGGCCGCCCTGGTCGCCCGGGACCTGTCCTTCGCGGAGTTCCTGGACCGCCGCGGCCTGGTCCTGCGCTCCGACCTGCTCGGTGCCTGGACCCGCTGGATCACCCCGGAGTTCGAGTCCCGCCGCTACGACACCTGGTTCTTCGTCGCCGCGCTCCCCGAGGGGCAGCGCACCCGGAACGCCTCCACGGAGGCCGACCGCACGGTGTGGATCGCCCCGAGCGAGGCGGCGGCCGGGTACGACAAGGGTGAGCTGCTGATGATGCCGCCGACCATCGCGACCCTGCGCCAGCTGACGGCGTACGGGACGGCCGCCGGGGCACTCGAAGCGGCCCCGGGGCGTGACCTCACGCCCGTGCTGGCCACCGCCCGCCTGGTGGACGGGGAGATCGTGCTCTCCTGGCCGGGCCACGACGAGTTCACCAAGCACATCGCAACCGGTGGAGCCACCGCATGACGGACGCAGCCGCCCTTCCCGGCCAGCCCCGCGGCGGGGTCCTCTCGGGGCCCGCCACCGCGCGGGCCGTGAACGTCCTGGCCCCCAACGCGTCGGCGATGACCCTCGACGGCACGAACACCTGGATCCTCTCCGAGCCCGGCTCGGACCTGGCCGTGGTGGTAGACCCGGGTCCGCTGGACGACGGACACCTGCGGCAGGTCGTCGCCACGGCCGAGCAGGCCGGCAAGCGCGTCGCCCTGACCCTGCTCACCCACGGCCACCCCGACCACGCGGAGGGCGCCGCCCGGTTCGCCGAACTGACCGGCACGCGCGTGCGTGCCCTCGACCCGGCACTGCGGCTGGGCGAGGAGGGCCTGGCCGCCGGAGACGTCATCACCACCGGCGGGCTGGAACTGCGCGTCGTACCGACCCCCGGCCACACCTCCGACTCCCTCTGCTTCCACCTCCCGGCCGACCGGGCGGTCCTCACCGGCGACACGGTCCTCGGCCGCGGCACGACGGTCGTGGCCCACCCCGACGGACGTCTCGGCGACTACCTGGACTCCCTGCGCCGCCTGCGCTCCCTCACGGTCGACGACGGCGTCCACACGGTCCTGCCGGGCCACGGCCCCGTCCTGGACGACGCCCAGGGCGCCGTCGAGTACTACCTCGCCCACCGCGCCACCCGCCTCGCCCAGGTCGAGACGGCCGTGGAGGACGGCTACCGCACCCCGCCCATGGTCGTGGCCCACGTCTACGCGGACGTGGACCGCTCCCTGTGGCCGGCCGCGGAGCTCTCGGTTCGGGCGCAGATGGACTATCTGGAGGAGCACGGGCTCATCTAGGGCCCTCGTAGCCCGTGCCTCAGGGACGCGGCGCTTTGACGCCGTGCACGCGCGCGTACTCCCCGGCGAGCCAGGGTCCGAGATCGCCGACGTACGCCGCGAGCACGGTGGCGTCCCCGGCCGGCTCCCGCCCCAGGACGGCCGCGGCCCGCATCTGCTCACCACGCTCGGGGTAGAACCCGGCGAAGGCCTCGGCCATCTCGTGCAGGTCGCTGGTCCAGCCGTGCCAGCGGGGCATGACGAGCGTGAAGCCCGTCCGGACCAGGTGCCGGGACATGAAGCGCACCAGGGGCCGGCGCGCCTCTTCCGTGTCGTCCGCCTCGGCGATCCGCCGGCGCCAGCGCGGCAGGAGGACGGCCAGGTCGCCGTTGGTCTCACGGGCCAGCAGCGAGTCGGGGCGGTAGCGCGGCAGGTACGTGGCCAGGTCCTCGCCCAGCAGCGGTGTGCACAGGCAGGCGACGAACCACCCCAGGTCGTACCTCTCCAGGTCGCTCAGCAGCCGCGCCCGGCTGAACAGCAGGGTGCCGTGTCCGTCGATCTGCCCGAACTCCTCGTCCAGGGCCGCGCCGAATGCCCGGGCGTCCTCCCGGTCCGCCCCGGTCGGCTCCTGGTGCAGGGCGAGCAGCAGGTCGAGGTCGCTGCGGCCCACGCGCGCGGTGCCGCGCGGTATCGACCCGTAGAGGTACGCGCTGTGCAGCCGGTGCCCGAACACGCCGGTCAGCCGGTCGCGGGTCGCGGTGACCACCGGACGGAAGGCCGGGGGGACGCGCGCGAGGGAGCCCTCCCGGATGAGGAAGCCCCCTGCGTCGAGCCCGGGGCGGCGGCGGACGGCGTCACCGGTCATGCGGTCACAGTGCCGCGCGCAGGGCCGCCGGGGGCGCGTTTTCCGGTTCCTTGACCACTTCCTTGACGACTTCCTCGACGGCTTTCTCGACGGCACCCATGACGACGTCGGGCCCCGTCTCGTGGGGAGACGGGGCCCGATGACGTGCGGCCGGGTGTGCGGTCGGCTGTGCGGTCAGCGTGAGCGCTTGGCGAGGCGTTCCACGTCCAGGAGGATCACCGCGCGGGCCTCCAGGCGCAGCCAGCCGCGCTGGGCGAAGTCCGCGAGGGCCTTGTTGACCGTCTCGCGGGACGCGCCGACCAGCTGGGCCAGCTCTTCCTGCGTCAGGTCGTGCACGACGTGGATGCCCTCCTCGGACTGCACGCCGAACCGGCGCGACAGGTCGAGCAGGGCGCGGGCGACGCGGCCCGGGACGTCCGAGAAGACGAGGTCGGACATCGCGTCGTTGGTCTTGCGCAGCCGGCGCGCGACGGCGCGCAGGAGCGCCGTGGCCACCTCCGGGCGGGCATTCAGCCAGGGCTGGAGGTCGCCGTGGCCGAGGCCGAGCAGCTTGACCTCGGTCAGTGCCGTGGCGGTCGCGGTGCGCGGGCCCGGGTCGAACAGCGACAGCTCGCCGATGAGCTCGCTGGGGCCGACCACGGCCAGCATGTTCTCGCGGCCGTCGGGGGACGTGCGGTGGAGCTTCACCTTGCCCTCCGTGACCACGTACAGGCGGTCTCCGGGGTCGCCCTCATGGAACAGCGAGTCACCGCGGGCGAGGGTCACCTCACTCATGGAGGCGCGGAGCTCCGCGGCCTGCTCGTCATCGAGCGCCGCGAAGAGCGGATTGCGCCGCAGAACGTCGTCCACGAGTTCTCTCCTTGTCGACCTGCTCAGGGGATCTTGCTCCCCCGTGTACCGAGGGACCGTGGTGCCCATTTTGTCGGGCGGTCCAAACAGTGTGATCTGTCACAAGGATGCCGCACACGTGTCCCGGGGTACGCGGCAGGGGTCCAATTGGGCGCCGATCTTCAGGGGCCGGGGCGGATGTCGGTGCCGGGCCTTAGGCTGGCCGGGTGTCCAAATCGCCGGTGAGAGCACAGGCCGAGGGGGCTGCGCGGGTGGTTGTACGTCGCGATTCCGCTGTGGGCGAACAGAGCCCCGATGGCGGTAGGAAAACGGCGAAACAGAACAAGACGGAGCCGGTGAAGAAGGCGGCGTCCGCGAAGAAGGCGGCGTCCGCGAAGAAGTCTGCCTCCAAGGCGGGTGCTTCGAAGGCGAGTGGCTCGAAGGCGGGTGGCTCGAAGGCGTCCGTTGCCAAGAAGGCCGCCAAGGGCGGCGCTGCCGTGAAGAAGGCGCCCGCGGCCAAGAAGGTCGCGGTCGCGCCCAAGAAGGCCACCGCCCGCCTCAAGGGCACCGCCCCCGCCAAGACCGTCGTCCACCCGCCGGGCGACGAGTCGCCCACCGCCCTGGTCCGCCGGGCCCGCCGCATCAACCGCGAGCTCGCCGAGGTCTTCCCGTACGCGCACCCCGAGCTGGACTTCGAGAACCCCTTCCAACTGGTCGTCGCCACGGTCCTGTCCGCCCAGACGACCGACCTGCGCGTCAACCAGACGACACCCTCCCTCTTCGCGAAGTACCCGACCCCGGAGGACCTGGCCGCCGCCAACCCCGAGGAGGTGGAGGAGATCCTCCGCCCGTGCGGGTTCTTCCGGGCCAAGACGAAGTCGGTCATAGGCCTGTCGAAGGCCCTGGTCGAGGATTTCGGCGGCGAGGTGCCCGGCCGCCTCGAGGACCTGGTCAAGCTGCCCGGTGTCGGCCGCAAGACCGCGTTCGTCGTACTGGGCAACGCCTTCGGGCGCCCCGGCATCACCGTGGACACGCACTTCCAGCGCCTGGTGCGCCGCTGGCGGTGGACCGCCGAGACCGACCCGGACAAGATCGAGGCCGCGATCGGCGCGCTCTTCCCGAAGAGCGACTGGACGGACCTCTCGCACCACGTGATCTGGCACGGCCGCCGCATCTGCCACGCCCGCAAGCCCGCGTGCGGCGCCTGCCCGATCGCCCCGCTCTGCCCGGCGTACGGCGAGGGCGAGACCGACCCGGAGAAGGCGAAGAAGCTCCTCAAGTACGAGAAGGGCGGCTTCCCCGGCCAGCGTCTGAAGCCGCCGCAGGCCTACCTGGACGCGGGCGGCACACCGGCGCCGCCGCTGGGGGCCGGATGAGCCGCGCGAAACATGCGGTCCGCCGCCCGAGCGGCCCGACGCGCCCCCCTGAGAGCCTGACGCGCCGCCCGTTCAGGGGATCGCGGGCGCTCGCGGAACGATCTCGGGGCCGCCGCGCGTTGGATGCGGCAGGACGACGGGGGTGGCGATGACGCGCGCGAGCGACACACAGGACGGCCCGGTGGTGCTGAGCAAGGACGGGCTGCCCGGCTGGCTGGACCCGGTGGTGCACGCCGTGGAGACCGTTCGGCCGACGCAGCTGAGCCGCTTCCTGCCGCCGGAGGACGGCGCCGGGAGGCAGTCCGCCGTCCTGGTCCTGTTCGGTGAGGGCACGCGCGGGCCGGAGCTGCTGCTCATGGAGCGTGCGAGCTCCCTGCGCTCGCACGCCGGGCAGCCCTCCTTCCCGGGCGGCGCCCTCGACCCGGAGGACGGCGACCCGTCCGGTGACGGTCCGCTGCGGGCCGCCCTGCGCGAGGCTGAGGAGGAGACCGGCCTCGATCCCTCCGGCGTCCAGCTGTTCGGCGCCCTGCCCCGGCTCTACATCCCGGTCAGCGGTTTCGTCGTCACACCCGTGCTGGGCTGGTGGCGGGAGCCGAGCCCGGTCGGGGTCGTCGATCCCAACGAGACCGCCAGGGTCTTCACCGTCCCCGTGGTGGATCTCACGGATCCCGCCAACCGGGCGACCACCGTCCACCCCAGCGGCCACCGAGGTCCGGCATTTCTGGTCGAATCAGCCCTTGTCTGGGGTTTCACGGCCGGAATCATCGACCGGCTGCTGCACTTCGCGGGCTGGGAGCGGCCCTGGGACCGCGAGAAGCAGGTCCCGCTCGACTGGCGCGCATGACAGGGTGGCCTCCGTGAACGTGCTGGACATCTTGTTGCTGGTCGCCGCCGTGTGGTTCGCGGTCGTGGGGTACCGCCAGGGGTTCGTCGTCGGCATCCTGTCGGTGATCGGCTTCCTGGGCGGCGGCCTCGTCGCGGTCTACGTGCTGCCCGTCATCTGGGACGCGCTGACGGACAACGCGGAGGTGAACACGACCGCCGCCGTCGTCGCGGTCGTCGTCGTCATCGTCTGCGCCTCCGTCGGCCAGGCCCTCACCACCCACCTCGGCAACAAGCTGCGCCGGCACATCACCTGGTCCCCGGCCCGGGCCCTGGACGCCACCGGCGGCGCCCTCGTCAACGTCATGGCGATGCTCCTGGTCGCCTGGCTGATCGGCTCGGCCCTCGCGGGCACGACGCTGCCCACCCTCGGCAAGGAGGTCCGCAACTCCAAGGTGCTGCTGGGCGTCTCGCAGGCCCTGCCGGACCAAGCGGCCACCTGGTTCGCGGACTTCTCCTCCGTCCTCGCGCAGAACGGCTTCCCGCAGGTCTTCAGCCCGTTCGCGAACGAGCCGATCACCGACGTCCAGCCGCCCGACCCGGCCCTGGCGAACAGCCCGGTGGCGACCCGCGCCCAGCGCTCCATCGTCAAGGTCATGGGCACGGCCCCGAGCTGCGGCAAGGTTCTGGAGGGCACCGGCTTCGTCTTCTCCGACCGCCGCGTCATGACCAACGCGCACGTGGTGGGCGGAGTCGACGAGCCGACCGTGCAGATAGGCGGCGAGGGCAGGAAGTACGACGCCAAGGTCGTGCTCTACGACTGGCGGCGCGACATCGCCGTGCTCGACGTGCCGAATCTCAAGGCGCCGGCACTGCGGTTCACGGAGAAGGACGCGAGCAGCGGCGACGGCGCGATCGTCGCCGGCTTCCCGGAGAACGGGGCGTACGACGTGCGGGCCGCACGCGTGCGGGGCCGCATCTCGGCCAACGGCCCGGACATCTACCACCGCGGCACGGTCCGCCGCGACGTCTACTCCCTGTTCGCGACCGTCCGCCAGGGCAACTCCGGCGGCCCGCTGCTCACCCCCGACGGCAAGGTCTACGGCGTGGTGTTCGCCAAGTCCCTCGACGACGCCAGGACCGGGTACGCGCTGACCGTGGACGAGATCCAGGACGACATCACCAAGGGCCGCACCGCCAACCAGCAGGTGGGCAGCGACAGCTGCGCGCTCTAGGCGCGGTGCTGAGCGGCAGGTGTCGGCGTGGCAGGTGTCGGGGCGTCACTCGCGCGAGTGACGCCTCAGTCGCGTGTGTGGCGCAGACGTACGGAGACCCAGCGGGCCCGGCGGCGGAGGATGCGCGGGATCCCCACCCGGGGATCCGCGGTCACCATCTGCGGTGCGCCGCTTCGCCGGTGGGGGTTCGTACCGCTCGCCGAGCGGCGATTGCGGGTTGCGTCACTGTAGTCGTGCGTCCAGCCCATACCCCGACGTGTGCCCCCGCCCCATGGTCGATAACCGCGCCCGGAGCGTCCAATTGGCCTATGCGCCGGGCAATTGGCCGTTCGTAGCACAAGCGTTCACGTGCCGGTACCGGGCGGGGCCGGACGGTCACCGGTCGGGTTCGGGATCCCGTAGCCAGTTGATGAGTTCCGAGGAGAACGCGACCGGGTCCTCCTCGTGCGGGAAGTGCCCGAGACCGTCGAACAGGCGCCAGCGGTAGGGGGCTTCGACGTACTCGCCGGACCCGGCCGCGCTGCGCGTGCGCATCACGGGGTCGAGCGAGCCGTGCAGATGGAGGGTCGGTACGCGGACGGGCCGCTTCATCCGCCGGTTGAACTGGATGCCGTCCGGGCGGGCCAGCGAGCGCACCATCCAGCGGTACGGCTCGACCGCGCAGTGCGCCGCGGAGGGGATGCACATGGCGCGGCGGTACGTCTGAAGCGCCTCGTCCTCGGGCGGGCGCGGCCCGGACCACCCCTGGATCAGCTCCGCCACGAGCGCCCCGTCGTCGGCGGTGAGCTGACGCTCCGGGATCCACGGCCGCTGGAACCCCCAGATGTGTGAACCGGCGCGGCTCTGCTTGACGTCTCTCAGCATGGCCGAGCGCCAGCGCCGCGGGTGCGGCATGGACGAGACCGCCAGCCGCCGCACCAGCTTGGGGCGCATCGCCGCCGCCGTCCACGCGAGGTATCCGCCCAGGTCGTGGCCGACCAGCGCGGCATCCGGCTCGCCGAGGGAGCGGATGACGCCGGTGACGTCGAGCGCGAGATTGGCGGGGTCGTAGCCGCGCGGGGTGCGGTCGCTGCCGCCGACACCCCGCAGGTCCATGGCGACGGCCCGGAAACCCGCGTCGGCGAGCGCCACCAGCTGGTGCCGCCACGTCCACCAGAACTGCGGGAAGCCGTGCAGCAGCAGCACCAGAGGCCCGTCGCCCAGCTCGGCGATGTGGAAGCGGGCGCCGTTGGCGGCGACATCGCGGTGGCTCCAGGGGCCGTCGAGCAGGACGGCCGGTGCCGGTGCTGCCGGGGATGTGTCGGGGTCCGTCATGAGGACGAGCGTGCCACAGCCTCGATGGCCTCGGGGACCCGGTCCTGCGCGAGCTCCGGGCGCGGATGCGGCTTGGCCTTCTGGAGCACGACCGCGCTCTCCTTCATCGACGCGGCGACCTTCTGCGGGCCCTTGCTCTTCTTGGCCTTCTTCGCGAAGGTCACGCCGATCAGCGCGAGCACCCCGGCGACCAGCACGTTCGCCGCGAACGACAGCAGGAAGCAGACCGCGAGGTTCCAGTCGCTCCACGTGCGGATGCCGTACGCCAGCGCGAAGTTCAGCATCGGCAGGGAGAAGATCAGCACCGCGCCGGCCGCCGAGAAGGCGCCGCCGCTGGTCGCGCCCCGCTTCACGTCCTGCCTGAGCTGCGCCTTGGCCAGCGCGATCTCGTCGTGCACCAGCGCCGACATTTCCGCTGTCGCCGAGGCGAACAGCTGGCCGATGCTGCGTTCGGCGCCGACCGGGCTGCCGTCGGGTGCGCTCATCGCGGTCTCCCTCTTCTGCGTACGGTCCGTTGTCCGCGTCTTGTTCCTGACCCGCCGCAGTCGTCCGGCCGGGCACGGTCCGACTGCGTACGGTCCCGTCTTTTGTACCGTCTCGTCAGATCATGCCGGACGGTGGTGGTCCTCGCCTGCCCCGCCCGGTACTTCGGCAAGCCCGTGGCGCGCGGCTGCCTTCTCCCGGGCGATCCGGCGGTGCTCGGCGGCCTTGCGCTCGTAGAGGGCGGCGAGTCGCAAGTGGTAGGCGGGATCGTCCTCCTCGTAGACGTCCGGGACGCCGTCGGCGTCCTCGTCGCGCTCCTCGTCCGCCCACAGGCGACGGTACTTGGCGTTGCGGATCTTCAGCAGAACGGTCGCGAGTGTCGCGGCGATCAGCGAGCCCAGCAGGACGGCCGCCTTGACCTGGTCGGTCATCGCCTGGTCGTCGGCGAAGGCGAGTTCGCCGATGAGCAGCGACACGGTGAAGCCGATGCCGGCGAGACTCGCCACCGCGAACACGTCCGCCCAGGCGAGGTCGTCGCTGAGCGAGGCGCGGGTGAAGCGGGCCGTCAGCCACGTCCCGCCGAAGATGCCGACCGCCTTGCCGACGACGAGCCCGAGGACGACGCCGAGGGTCTCCGGCTTGGTGAAAACGTCGGCGAGCGCCCCGCCGGACACCACGACACCCGCGCTGAACAACGCGAACAGCGGCACCGCCAGCCCCGCCGACAGCGGCCGCACGAGGTGCTCGATGCGCTCGCCGGGGGAGCGGTCCTCCCCCTCGCGGCGGTGGCAGCGCAGCATCAGGCCCATGGCGACACCGGCGACGGTGGCGTGGACGCCGCTGTTGTACATCAGCGCCCAGACGACCAGGGCGAGCGGCACGTACACGTACCAGCCGCGTACGCCCGCGCGCAGCAGCAGCCAGAAGAGCAGCAGCCCGGCGACGGAGCCGCCGAGCGCGGCGAAGTTCAGGTCGGCGGTGAAGAAGACGGCGATGATCAGGATCGCGAAGAGGTCGTCGACGACGGCGAGTGTGAGCAGGAAGGCCCGCAGCGCACTCGGCAGGGAGGTGCCGATGACGGCGAGCACGGCGAGCGCGAAGGCGATGTCGGTCGCGGTCGGCACGGCCCAGCCGTCCAGGGAGCCGCCGCCGGCGACGGCGGTGACGGTGTAGACGAGCGCCGGTACGGCCATGCCGCACAGGGCGGCGACGACGGGCAGCGCGGCGGCCTTCGGGTCACGCAGATCACCCGCCACGAGTTCCCGCTTGAGTTCGATCCCGGCGACGAAGAAGAAGATCGCCAGCAGTCCGTCGGCGGCCCAGTGCGCGACGGACAGGTCGAGGCCGAGGGCGGCGGGTCCGATGTGGAAGTGGGAGACGCTCTCGTAGCTGTCGTGCAGCGCGGGGATGTTCGCCCAGAGCAGCGCCGTGACCGCGGCGGCGAGCAGCAGCACTCCGCCGACGGTCTCGGTGCGCAGTGCGTCGGCCACATAGGTCCGCTCCGGCAGCGACAGCCGGCCGAGGACCTTGCGGGGGGTGGTGGGGCGGGGCGCGGTCACGGGGGAAACCTCCGGTCGATGGGCAGGGCGGAACACCTGCCGACCAGACTTCCCGGCGCACCATGGATTACTTGTTTTGCTTAGTTTAGGTAAACGTACGGCAGGGCGCATCCGAGGGCACCCGATGATCGGGTGCCCTCGGTCGCTTGCGTCATGCCGGTGCCGCGATCAGTCCTCGCTGGGCGCCGCGGGCAGCTTGGCCTGGATGAGGTCCATGACCGTGGAGTCGGTCAGCGTGGTGACGTCCCCCAGCTGGCGGTTCTCGGCGACGTCCCGCAGCAGCCGGCGCATGATCTTGCCGGAGCGGGTCTTGGGCAGCTCCGCCACCGGCAGGACCCGCTTGGGCTTGGCGATCGGGCCGAGGGTGTTGCCGACGTGCGTGCGCAGCTCGGCGACCAGGTCCTCGGTCTCGGCGGCCGTACCGCGCAGGATCACGAAGGCGACGATCGCCTGCCCGGTCGTCTCGTCCGCGGCGCCGACCACGGCCGCCTCGGCGACCGAGGGGTGGGAGACGAGCGCGGACTCCACCTCGGTGGTGGAGATGTTGTGCCCGGAGACGAGCATGACGTCGTCGACCCGGCCGAGCAGCCAGATGTCGCCGTCGTCGTCCTTCTTGGCGCCGTCACCGGCGAAGTACTTGCCCTCGAAGCGCGACCAGTAGGTGTCGATGAAGCGCTGGTCGTCGCCCCAGATGGTGCGCAGCATCGACGGCCACGGCTCGGTCAGCACCAGGTAGCCGCCACCGCCGTTCGGCACCTCGTTGGCCTCATCGTCGACGACGGTGGCGGAGATGCCGGGCAGCGGCGTCTGCGCGGAGCCGGGCTTGGTGGCGGTCACGCCGGGCAGCGGGGTGATCATCATCGAGCCGGTCTCGGTCTGCCACCAGGTGTCGACGACCGGGGTGCGGTCGCCGCCGATGTTCTTGCGGTACCAGACCCACGCCTCGGGGTTGATCGGCTCGCCCACCGAGCCCAGCACCCGCAGGCTGGACAGGTCGAACTTGGCGGGGATGTCGTCGCCCCACTTCATGAACGTGCGGATCGCGGTCGGCGCGGTGTAGAGGATCGTCACGCCGTACTTCTGCACGATCTCCCAGAAGCGGCCCTGGTGCGGGGTGTCGGGCGTGCCCTCGTACATGACCTGCGTGGCGCCGTTCGCCAGCGGGCCGTAGACGATGTACGAGTGGCCGGTCACCCAGCCGACGTCGGCGGTGCACCAGTAGACGTCCGTCTCCGGCTTGAGGTCGAAGACGGCGTGGTGCGTGTAGGCGGTCTGCGTGAGGTAGCCGCCGGAGGTGTGCAGGATGCCCTTCGGCTTACCCGTGGTGCCCGAGGTGTAGAGGATGAACAGCGGGTGCTCGGCGTCGAAGGCCTGCGGGGTGTGCTCGGTGCTCTGCCGTCCGACCAGGTCGTGCCACCACACGTCGCGGCCCTCGGCGAAGGCGACCTCCTGGCCCGTGCGGCGCACGACCAGGACGTGCTCGACGATGCCCGCCTTCTCGACGGCCTCGTCCACGGCCGGCTTGAGAGCGGACGGCTTGCCGCGCCGGTAGCCGCCGTCGGAGGTGATGATCACGCGCGCGTCGGCGTCCTGGATGCGGGTGGCGAGCGCGTCCGAGGAGAAGCCGCCGAAGACGACCGAGTGGGCGGCGCCGATCCGGGCGCAGGCCAGCATCGCGATCGCGGTCTCGGGGATCATCGGCATGTAGACGGCGACCCGGTCGCCCGCCTGCACGCCCAGCTCCAGCAGGGCGTTGGCGGCCTTGGAGACCTCGTCCTTGAGCTCGGCGTAGGTGATGGCGCGACTGTCGCCGGGCTCGCCCTCGAAGTGGATGGCGACCCGGTCGCCGTGTCCGGCCTCCACATGGCGGTCGACGCAGTTGTAGGCGACGTTGAGCTCGCCGTCCTTGAACCACTTGGCGAACGGCGGATTCGACCAGTCGAGCGTCTCGGTGGGCTCCTTGGCCCAGGTCAGCCGACGGGCCTGCTCGGCCCAGAAGCCGAGCCTGTCAGCCTTGGCCTGCTCATACGCCTCCGCCGTGACGTTGGCGTTCGCGGCCAGGTCGGCGGGGGGTGCGAACCTGCGCTCTTCCTTGAGCAGGTTGGCCAGGCTCTCGTTGCTCACGGCATCTGCCTTTCCCAGGGTGTCCGTTGTGTCCCAGGCCACAGCTCATCAGACCCGAGGGTGCGATGACAAGGGCCGACCGCCGATTGGTTTAGACCTGTCGGGCGGTGCTGTCGGGGACCGGGGTCATCCGTACCCACGGACGCCGACCAGGGAAAGTTCACGGCGTGTGCTGCCCGCCACCCGAAGCTCGGGTGGGTCGCGGGAGCCGTGGCGTCTTCGGGGCAGGTGGCCGGTGGTCGGTACGGCGGGGTGATCGGGCGACAGCCGGCCCGGGGGGCCGCTCCGCGGGCGGCGGTCGAAGGTTCGGTGAGGGCGCTCCGCGCGCGGCGGTCGACAGCTCTGTGACGGCGCTGGGGTTGGGCGGACGGTCGCGGCCCGCTGGGGGCCGTCGTACGAGGCGGGGGCCTGACACCTGCCCGGGCGCCCCGGGGGTGAAGCCGGGGCCCGGAAGCCTGCCGGGACGGTCCGCTGCGTCGGTCCGCTGCGACGGGCCGCCGGGTGTGTGCCCCCGGCTCGACCGGGAGCACACACCCCACCCGTGCCGAGCCATCGCACACGCGGACCCGGCGCCCGGCTCACGCCGTCAAGTCCGACTCCCTTACCCGGTCGAAGACCCCACCGGCATCCGTCTCGGTGAGCAGATACGCCTCGGCCTCGCCCACGTCGAAGTACATCCCGTGCAGCTCCAGGGTGCCCTCGTCGAGGGCCCGGGCGACCGAGTCGTGGGCGCGCAGGTGCTCCAACTGCTGGACGACGTTCGTCAGGCAGAGCTGCTCGACCGCGTCCTCGGGGTGGCGCCCGGCCAGCTTGCCCCAGGGCAGGCTCGCGTCGGCCATGCGCTCCAGGCTCGGCAGCCCGTGCCGCAGCCACCGCTTCAGCGGGGTCCGGGCGCCACCGGGCTCGGAGTCGAACAGCGCCTGCATGGCACCGCAGCCCGAGTGCCCGCACACCGTGATGGACCGCACCCGGAGCACGTCCACGGCGTACTCGATGGCTGCGGCCACCGAGTCGTCGCCGCTCTCCTCGCCCGGGCGTGGCACGAGGTTGCCGACGTTGCGCACGACGAACAGGTCGCCCGGGCCACTTGAGGTGATCATCGACGTGACCAGCCGGGAGTCGGCGCAGGTCAGGAAGAGCTGCGAGGGCCGCTGCCCCTCACGTGCCAGCCGGGCCAGCTCGCTGCGCACCAAGGGCGCGGTGTTGCGCTGGAACGCGCTGATGCCACGCGCCAGTTCGTGTCCGCTGGCCCCCCCGGTGCCAGTGGGGTCCGGCTCGGAGCGGTCCGACCCGTCCGGGTTCTTCTCAGGCTGGGGTACGGATTGAGGGCCGTCGCACTGGTGGTTGCGCCAGGGCGTCCAGGGCCGGCAACGGCAGTCGGTGCCGGACTGGGGCTCGGAGATGCGGGTGCCGGGATGCCGCCCTGTGATCTCGACGGTGCCGCCCTGCGCGGTGTGCGTCTTCTGCCAGTCCTGCAACGTCTCGTACGCCGCGTGGTCCATGAACGACCCGTCCAGCTCGACGACGGTGTCGGCACCGTGGGGCACGAGGTGCAGGGTCCGGCTGAGCCTTGGCACCGCGAGGAATGTCAACTGCCCTCTGACGTGTACGTGGTGGACTCCTTCCCTCTCCTCGTGCGTGATACGGGTGCGGGTGAGGCGGTGCAGGGCGACGCCGACGGCCATCGCGATGCCGAGCGCCACGCCCTCCAGGACGCCGAGGGAGACCACGCCGAGGGTGGTGACGGCGTAGACCCAGACTTCCCGGTGGCGGGTCACCGTGCGGATGTGGTTCAGGGAGACCATCTGGATGCCGACGGCCATCACCAGGGCGGCGAGCGAGGCGAGCGGGATGAGCTCCAGGATCGGGACCATCAGCAGCGCGGCGATCACTACGAGAACGCCGTGCAGCATCGTGGAGTTCCGGCTGACGGCACCCGCGTGCACATTCGCCGAACTCCGCACGGCCACGCCGGCGATGGGCAGTCCGCCGAGCGAGCCGGAGACGATGTTGGCGGCGCCCTGCCCGAGCAGTTCCCGGTCGAGGCGGGAGCGCCCGACCCGGGCGGTCAGCCCCGGGCGGGCGGCCACCAGCTTGTCCACGGCGACGGCGCCGAGCAGTGACTGCACGCTGCACACCAGCGTGGTGGTGAGCACGGCGGCGACCAGGCCGAGCACGGGCCCCTCGGGCAGTCCGGCCAGGGCGTGGTTGCTCCAGGACGGCAGGTCGACCTTGGGCAGGCGGAGCCCGGCGAGGGCGGCGGCCGCGGTGGCTCCGGCGACGGCGACGAGCGCGGCAGGCACCTTGCGCAGCAGGAGTCCGGCCCGGCCGGGCAGTCTCGGCCAGAGCAGCAGCAGCGCCAGGGTCAGCACGCTCACGGACACCGACGCCGGCCGCATGTCCGCCAGCTGTGCGGGCAGCGCGCGGAGGTTGTCCGGCACGGAACTCTGCGGTGTGCCGCCGAGGACGATGTGCAGCTGGGCGACGGCGATGGTGACGCCGATCCCGGCGAGCATGCCGTGCACGATGGCGGGGCTGACGGCGAGAGCGCCACGGGCCACGCGCAGGCAGCCCAGGCCCAGTTGGGCGAGGCCGGCGAGGACGGTGATGGCACAGGTCGTCCGCCAGCCGTAGCGCTGGATGAGGTCGGCGGTGACGACGGTGAGTCCGGCGGCCGGTCCGCTCACCTGGAGCGCAGAGCCGCCGAGCCGCCCGGCGACCAGTCCGCCCACGGCCGCGGCGACGAGGCCGGCCTGGAGGGGGGCACCGGTGGCGAGGGCGATGCCCAGGGACAGGGGCAGGGCGATCAGGAAGACCGCGATCGAGGCCGACACGTCGGCACCCGCGATCCGGAATCGGCGGGGCCCGGCCGGTGGCGGGCTGTGGGGCGGGTGGGTGCGTTCGGTGCGGTTCGGGTCGGTGGCGCGTGTGGGGACGCAGGCTGACATGGCTTCCCGTCTCCTCCGGGGCTGCGCGGTCGCGTAACTGTGGGGCCCCGCTCGGGGCGGGGTTCGGTCGCGGCGGTCACGGCGTATATCGGCGGGATGAATCAACGCTCGGTAAACGGATCGTAATGCAGAGTAAAGGACGAGCATAGACTTTACGGGCAAATGGGCGAATAGATCACTCCGAAGAGTGAAGTGGCTATTTGATCGGCTTGTCGTACTAATTCCTTCTCGATCTCGTGCGAATTTGGCGGCGCTGTCCGCACCCGAGAGAAGGAAGAAGGTGGGCGGAACATGGCCGCCACCCACAGGATCGCCGCGAGTTCCGTGATCGCCGCGGTCTGCGCCGCATCGCTCGCCGGTTGCGCGACCGGCACCCCTCGGCAGGAAGCCCCCGCCTCGCAGAAACCGACGCCGGCTCAGGCGCCGAAGAGCGCGGTCCGGCTGATCGGCGACGGCTCCACCGCCTACACCGGCGCCCAGCCGAACCTGCCCCGCCCCGAACGCCTGCGGCCCGGCCAGAAGCCCCCGCAGTTCGTCGTCTTCTCCTGGGACGGCGCGGGCGAGGACAGCCAGAAGCTGTTCTCCCACTTCCGCAAGGTCGCCAAGGACAACAACGCGACCATGACGTACTTCCTGAGTGGCGTGTACATGCTGCCCGAGGACAAGCGCGACCGGTACCGGCCGCCGCAGCACTCCCCGGGGCGCTCCGACATCGGTTTCAACGACCGCCGCGGTATCGCCGCCACCGCGAAGCAGCTGCGCCTGGCGTGGCTGGAGGGCAACGAGATCGGCACCCACTTCAACGGCCACTTCTGCGGCAGCGGCGGGGGGGTGGGCGAGTGGTCGGTCGACGACTGGAAGGACGAGATCTCCCAGGCCAAGCAGTTCGTGAAGACCTGGAAGACCAACACCGGCCTGAAGGGCGCGTCCCCGCTGCCTTTCGACTACGACAAGGAGCTCATCGGCGCCCGCACGCCCTGCCTCGAAGGCCAGCGCAACTTCATGAGGGCGGCGCGCGACCTGGGGTTCCGCTATGACACCAGCGGTGTGAACGACCAGGTCTGGCCGAAGAAGAAGCAGGGGCTGTGGGACGTGTCCATGCAGCTCGTGCCGTTCCCCGGCCACTCCTTCGAGCAGCTCACCATGGACTACAACTTCATGGTCAACCAGTCGGGCACCAAGACCCAGGGCAACCCCGCCATGCACGACTTCTGGGGCGACCAGATGCGCGACGGCCTGCTCAAGGGTTTCTCACGGGCCTACAACGGCAACCGCGCGCCCCTGATCATCGGCAACCACTTCGAGTCCTGGAACGGCGGCACCTACATGCGGGCCATCGAGGAGGTCATCGAGACGGTGTGCACCAAGGAGGAGGTGCGCTGCGTCTCGTTCCGGCAGCTCGTGGACTGGCTGGACGCGCAAGACCCGAAGACGCTGGAGAAGCTGCGCACCCTCCAGGTCGGCCAGGCGCCCAAGGAGGGCTGGGCGTCCTTCCTGTCCGACCGGCCCGCCCCGGCTCCCAAGGGCGTCCCCGGGCCTCCCGCGGCCAAGGGGTAGCTCTCCGGGGTGACGTCGTCAGGCGCACGCGCGCGTGAAGAAGGCCACTCCGCCGTGGGGCCGGGCCCAGGGATGCGTAGGGTCGTACTCATGAGTACAGCAGGCGCGAGCGCCGATCCCCTCGCGGCCCTGGGGGCGCTGCCCGGAGTGGCCGAGTCCGTGGAGTCCGTACGCAAGGCCGTGGACCGGGTCTACGGGCACCGGGTCATGCGGCGGCGCAGCAACGCGATCACCTCCGAGGCGGCGCTGCGCGGCGCCCGCGGCTCGGCCGCGCTGTCCGGCGCGGACTGGGCCTTGGAGGAGGTGCGCCGTCGTACCGACTTCAGCGGCGACGACGAGGCCCGCACCGTGGGCGCCGCCCTGCGGCTCACCGCGGAGGCGGGCCAGCTGCTGTCGATCTGGCGGCAGTCGCCCCTGCGGGTGCTGGCCCGGCTGCACCTGGTGGCGGCCGCGGACCAGGGCGACCAGGTGGGACGGCCCCGCAAGGAGGGCGAGCAGGTCGACGAGCCGCTCGTCGGACTGCCGCTGCCGAGCGCCACCGAGACGCACGGCAGGCTGGACGGACTGGCCGGCCTGATCATCGCGGGCGGCTCCGCACCGGCGCTGGTCACGGCCGCCGTCGTGCACGGCGAACTTCTGGCGCTGCGCCCCTTCACCTCCCACAACGGCCTGGTCGCCCGCACCGCCGAACGCATCGTCCTGGTCGGCAGCGGCCTGGACCCGAAGTCGGTCTGCGCGGCCGAGGTCGGCCACGCCGAGCTGGGACGCGACGCCTACCTGGAAGCCCTACGCGGGTACGCCTCGGGTACCCCGGAGGGCGTCGCCGCCTGGATCGCCCACTGCGGCAGGGCGGTCGAACTGGGGGCCCGCGAGTCGATGGCCGTGTGCGAGGCGCTCCAGCGCGGAGCGGCCTGACATCACCCGGCCGGCAAAATGATGCGGCGGTACGATTTCTCGTACCGCCGCTGGCATGAGCATCGGGTTACCAAGCGTCCTCGATATGTGCCCATCAGGCCGGGAACTTCGCCCGTGACCTGGTGCGGCTGGCCCGTATTCGACGGGTCGACGTCGCGTGGGTGCCCGGTGTTCATGCTCGGTCCGTGGGGCCAAATGCGTTAAAAGGTGATCCTCTCGGATGTCCTTGGTCTCGCGGGCCGTTGAGTCCTTTGTACTCCTGCCCCGGAGCAAGCGGAAGTCCAGGCTGCACTTCTTTACTT
>NZ_JBEZWN010000059.1:0-46601 GCF_040637495.1 Streptomyces sp. NPDC029044 | reverse complement strand
GGCGGTTTTACGGGGTGCCGCGCACGGGGGCTCATGCGGCGGTGGGGTCGGGGCGTGCCCAGGCCGCTTCGGCGGCGAGGCGTTCGGACCACTGGATGTGGTCCTCGTCGAAGGCGGCGTCGGCGAGGCGTATGCGCTGGACTTCGCCGGTTCCGGCCGGTGGGTAGGTGTGCTGGATGTCGCGCCACAGGCGCTGGAGGACGTAGTCGCGGTCGAGGGCGTGGGCGCCGTGCAGTTCCATGGCGTCCTGGGTGGACTTCATGGCCCACTGGTGGCCGAGATACTTGGCGTTGATCAGGTCGGCGTCGCAGGGCAGGCCCTGGTCGAGGAGGTGCACGGACTGGTACGCCAGGATTCGTCCGGCGCGCAGGCGGGCTTCCATGTCACCGATGCGGTCCCGCAGGACCGGCAGATCGGACAGGGCGCCCCGGTAGCGGGCGCGCGCCTTGAGGCGGGCAGTCGTGGTGGTCACGACCGCCTCGTGGATCCCGAGGCTGAGCGCTGCCAGGTTGGGACGGCCGTACAGGATGCTGCTGCTCTGGGCCACGCTCAGCCCCTGGCCGATCTCTCCGACCACGTTGTCCTCGGGGACGCGGACGTGGTCGAGGTCGAGGCGGCCGGCGGAGAAGCCGTGCAGGCCGAGCCCGGGGCGGTGGTCGGAAACCGAGAGCCCGGGTCGGTCGGATTCGACCATGAACGCGGTCAGCGCCTGGGAAGTACTTACGCCCGCCTCGGCGGTTCGGGCGACGACGAGGTGGGCTCCCGCGAGATGGCTGTTGCCGATGTGGACCTTACTGCCGGTGATCACCCATTGATTGCCGGCGCGTTCGGCGGTGGTTTCGATGCCGCCGATGTGTCCGCCGGCCCGCGGTTCGGTCACGGCGATCGACAAAAGAAGTGACCCGTCCGCCACCTGCGGCAGCCAGCGGCCCTTCTGTTCATAAGTGGCGAAGTGCAACAACCCGCCGACGGGGATCAGGGTGGCCTGCAGGATGGCCGCGGCAGCCGCCGACATGCAGGCGACGCGGTGGACCAGGACCGTCTTGGCCACATGGCCGGCGCCAAGACCGCCGAAGGCGGCCGGGACGGTGACGGCGAACCAGCCGCGTGCGGCCATCAGATCGGCGACCTTGCGCTCCACCCTGCCCGGAGCGGCCTCCATACGTGCAGCACGCGGCGCGATGTGCTCTTCCGCGAAGGCGTCCGCCTCGTCCCACAGCAGTTCGTGGCGGGCGGTGAGGTAGGGACGCAGCGCCGGTGGCGGAGCGGTGGGTGTGGCGGGCATGGTCGTCTCCCTCTCCCTGGGGGAAGGTCGCACAGTGGAGCGGCCGGGGATCGCCTGCGGCTCCCGGGTGGGGGTGGTGGAACGGCCTAGCGGACGGGCGCGTGGGCGATGTGGTCCATCACCTGGGCGCCGGCGTTGATGACGATGTCTCTGAGCCGTCGGGCCTCGCTCAGGGGCCGCTTCTCGGGGTCGATGACGCACACCGTGCCCAGCACGGTGCCGCTGTCGTGGATGAGCGGTGCGCCGAAGTAGGAGCGGATCCCGACTGCGTCGACCACGTGATTGCCGCTGAAGCGCGGGCTGGCGTGCACGTCGTGCAGCGGGAGGGCCTTCTTGCGGGCCATGACCTCCGGGCACCAGCCGTGGTCGCGGCTCATGGTGCGGCCGACGATGACGTACCCGCTGTCCGCGGGCGGCTGGTGCAGCCCGACGAAGGTCTGCTCCTCCAGGAAGAGATTGACGAACCCGTACAGGAATCCGGCCTGCGTGGCCATGTCGCGTGCCAGCTCGTCGAAGTCCTGGCTGGCAGCGGTGGGCACGCCCAGGCGCTCGAGCAGCTCATACCGCAGCGCCAGTTCGGTCGTCTGCAGGTCCTGCGGGCCGGTGACGGCAACGTCGGCCGAGACGGACGGCTCAAGCGCGATGTCTCGCATGTTGCGTCGCGGCAGTGACCGCGTCGCTGGGGCGGTCTGCGGCACGAGGTAGGGGTCGTTGGGCTGATATGACATCAGGCGTCCTGGAGAGTGGTAGTGGCTGCTGGGCGAGCGGGGCCTGCCGATGCGTTCTTCACTGCGTGGCCGACGAGGGCCAGCAGGACGCCGGCGACGTGGTTCGAGTCGCGGGCATCGCAGGTGACCACCAGCGCAGAGGTGGGGAGTTCGAGGGCGGTGCGAACCTGTTCGGGGTGGTAGCGGTGTGCTCCGTCGAACTGGTTGATTGCGACGACGAAGGGCAGGCCGATGTCTTCGAAGAAGCTGAGGGGGGTGAAGCTGCTTTCCAGGCGGCGGGTGTCGACCAGGACGACTGCGCCGACGGCTCCGCGGGAGAGGTCGTACCAGAGGTCGACGAACCGGTCCTGGCCGGGCGTGCCGAACAGGAACAGTTCCAGGGGCACGGGCGCGTCCGGCAGGCTGAGTCGGCCGAAGTCGAAGGCGACCGTGGTGGTCTGCTTCGCCTCGACGCCTTCCAGGCTGTCCACGTGCGCGCTTGCCTCGGTCAGATACTCCTCCGTGCTCAGCGGCGTGATCTCACTGACAGCACCGACGGCGGTGGTCTTGCCCGCGCCGAAGCCCCCGGCAATCACGATCTTCAGCACAGACGGTACACCGGCCTGCGGGCGCGACGGACTCCGCAGCGCCACGGTCGGGTCATCCGGCCTGGGGGTAGGCGATGGCATCGGGCCACTTCCTCTTCAGGCCCACGGAGAGGGCCGCCAATAGGTGGGTGGTGGGACGCTCATCCGCGTCTGCGTCGGAGGCGGCATAGGCACCGGTGACGGAGATGACCAGTGCGTCGGCGTCCAAGAGGTCCGAGACGAGGATCTTGACGGCGGTGACGGGGCGGCGGAGTCGGCCCGCCAGCTCGGTTACGGAACGCCGGTGCTCTCGGCACAGGGCGAGGATCTCTTCGCACTCCGCGGCCTGCCCCGGGCCCGGGCGCCCCGACCCGGCGTTCAGCACGGTCTCCAAGCCCAGCAGGTGCCGCGGCTTGGTGCGCCCGCGCGTCAGCGTGTAGGTCCGCACGAACGTCGATTCCTCGGCCGAGCGGCCGTGTGTGGTCACCGGACCTCAGCACCCGTGCCGACGCGGACGGGGATCTGCATGTAAGGGGCGAACTTCTGGACGAGGCGCCCCATCTCGAACCCGACGGTGCCCGCGTCGGCGTCCGTGGTGGCGATGACGGCGAGGATCGTGTCCACCTCACCGCGTTCGTTGCCGGGATGGCCCTCGAACGCTGCGCTGCACCCGGCGCTCTGGACGAAGAACAGGCAGTCGTCTCGCTCGATGATGACTTGCTTGGCCGGCCTCTTCTTGTGGCTGGGGCCGGTGATGTTCGTCGCGAGGGAGGCCACTCCGCTGAGCGCGGCCGACAGTTCGTCCGCCCAGTCTTTGTCGACGTCGCTGTCCAGCAGCCGCAGTCCGTCGCGCGACAGCAGGACGGCGTGCGTGACGCCCGGAGTCTCGGAGGTGAAGTGACGCAGCAGCCAGGCCATGTTGTCCCGTTGACCGCTTGCCGTCGTCTCGGATGCGGGCGCGTCGCTGGTCACGTTGTTCATCGCGGGGTGGGTGCTCATAGGGATCGCTCCAGAAGGGGGAAGGGCCAGCGGATGTAACAGGCCACCGGGAACGTGAAGGAAGGGCGAAATCAGGGCCCGGGTTGCTCTGGCGAAGCGGGCGAAGAACCAGCGGTCCCACTGGCCTGGATGCCTTTGCGGAAGGCGGCTGCGAGCCCTGGCGTCGCCGCGGTCACGGGGGCTTGCTCCCGCTCGCGTGGTGGACGGAACGAGCCGGCCTGACGCGTACGCGTGGGAAGGGCGGGCGCATCAGCCGAGTGACCTGCCTCTCCGGCTCTCGGCGCCCCTGCGGTGTCCGGGCGTGGTACCTGGCCCGCCGGGACGGCTGGAGCCGTGGCACTCTGCCGAGGCGGCGCGGAGGGGCGGGGTCTCCTGGGGAGCGCGCCCGAGTCCTCGAGCGAGGGAATCGCGACGATGAGCCGTGCCGGAATGACGACCAGGGCGGTGGTGCCTCCCGTCACGTTCTCCTGGAGGAGAACGGACAGCCCGTGCGACTGGGCGATTTTCGCGGCGACCAGCAAGCCGAGCTGTCCCGCTCGTACCTGACCGCTGACGTCCACCTCGTCAGGGGCCTTGAGCAGGTGGTTCATCTGCGCGCGTGTCTGCGGATGCATAGGGATGGCCCGGTCCTCGACCTCGATCGCCAGCCCGTTGGAAACCCGCTGCGCTCGCACGGTCACCTTCGTTGCCGGATCGGAGCACTCGCAGGCGTTCTCGATCAGCTCGGCCAGAAGGTGGGTCAGGTCCGGACCCACATGTCCCGGAAGCCCCAGCTCAGCGCCCACGGAACCAGCCGCGACGGCCACACGCGGATACTGCACAACTTCGGAGACCGCGCCGCGCAGCGCCGTCGCGACGGGGACGGGCCGACGCACGCTGCGCAGGGACTGCCCGCCCAGCACCGCCGTGCTCTCGACCTGCCGGCGCATCCGCGTCACGAGGTGATCGATCTCGAAGATCTTCGAAAGCAGCTCCGGGTCGTCGGTCAGCTTCTCCAGCTGGCTCAGTGCCTCGAGCGCCTTGCCGACCAGTGCGTGCTCGCGCATCGCCAGACGGCGCAGCACTTCCAGGAGAACGACGGACTGTGACTCGTCGTGCACGCGTATCAGCGACGCGATGGCCTGGGCCTGGAGGGAACTCAACGCCTTGTTGATCTCGACGGTCGGACTGGCCGACGGTGGCGTGTGCATGTCCGGCAGCGCCGGGCGTCCCCCGCGGCACAGCTCGTCCGCCGACCACTGCACCGACTTCTCGACGGCCGCCCCTGCCTCGGCGACCGCTGTCAGCGCCGCTGCCTGGGCCTCCTCCACCGCTGCCTGCATGGCCCCTGCGGCCGTGCGCACTCCGCGAGCCGCCACCAGCGCGACCCCGGCCAGCCCACAGACAAGGTCGGCCAGGAGCCAGCCGGGACCTACCGCAGACATCGACCACAGGGCGAAGACGGCACCCAACAGCGTGGCCAGAAGCACCATGGGCAAGGCCACGGCGCGGCGGACATGGTGCAGCGTGATCGGGTCGATCCGTGGAGGCCGACGTCTGCGGTGGCCGGGAGCGGCCGGCCGTGCCGGGAAGGCGCTGTCAGGCATGGGAATCCTCGTCAGGGGGCGGGGTTGCTAGGCGTGCTGCGGCGTCAGGCTTGTGCCGGTCTGGAGCGGTGAGGTCGAGCGAGGCGCCGGAACCTCGACCGGGCCTCGCTGGCAGGAAGACTGCGTCGCCAGCTGATGAAGGAGCCGGGCACTTTGGATCAGGCCCATGTGGCTGAACGCCTGCGGGAAATTGCCGAGCTGGCGCTGCTGGACGGGGTCGTACTCCTCGGCCAGGAGCCCGAGGTCGCTGCGCAGCGCGAGAAGGTGCTCGAACAGGGCGTGGGCCTCGCCGAGGCGGCCGGTCAGGGCGAGCGCATCGACGAGCCAGAAGTTGCAAAGGAGGAAGGTGCCCTCATCGCCGGCCAAGCCGTCCACTCCGGTGCGCTTGCCGCGGGTCGGGTACCGATACACGAGCCCGTCCGGTGTGGAGAGTTCACGACGTACCGCGTCCACGGTGCCGATGACGCGCGGGTCGTTCGGCGGCAGGAAACCGACGCGGAGGATGAGCAGCGTGGCGGCGTCCAGTTCCTGGGAGCCGTAGGACTGAGTGAAGGTGTTGCGCGCCGGGTCGAAGCCCTTGGTGCAGACCTCGTGGTGGATCGTGGCCCGCAGTTCGACCAAGGGGGGCAGGTCCACGTCGAGGGCACCGACTTCGGCCAGGCGGATCGTGCGGTCTACCGCCACCCACGCCATCACCTTGGAGTGCACGAAGTGCCGGCGTGCCCCGCGGATCTCCCAGATTCCCTCGTCGGGCTCCTGCCAGCGCTGCGCCAGGTGCTCGATGAGTCGCTGGTGCAGGACCGCAGTGTCGGCGCAGTGGGCGACACCGCTCTGGTGCGCGAGGTACAGCGTCTCGATCACCTCGCCGTACACATCGAGCTGCAGTTGGTCTGCCGCCCCGTTGCCGACTCGCACCGGGGCCGAGTCCTCGTACCCCGGCAGCCACGCCAGCTGCCGCTCCCGCAGATCACGCTCTCCGGTGATCCCGTACATGATCTGCAGGTTCTCCGGATCACCGGCCACCGCACGCAACAGCCATCGCCGCCATGCTTGCGCCTCCTGCCGGTACCCGGTCCCCAGCAGCGCGGCCAGGGTCGTGGAGGCGTCGCGCAGCCAGGTGAAGCGGTAGTCCCAGTTCCGTCCGCCGCCGATCTCCTCAGGCAGTGATGTGGTCGGCGCCGCGACGATCCCGCCGCTCGGCCCATAGGTCATCGCCTTCAGCGCGATCAAGGAACGAATCACGGGCTCGCGGAAGGGGCCGTCGTAGGTGCATTCCTGCGCCCACTCCTGCCAGAAGGTGAGAGTCTCGGTGAGCGCGACCTCCGGGTCGGGAACGTCAGGCGCGGCTGCATGGGATGGGCACCAACTGAGCACGAAAGCCACGCTCTGCCCGGCGGCGACGGCGAAGGCGCCGACGATGGCGCCGTCCTTCTCCACCTGCTGGACGCAGGTGTCGAGCCACAGAGCGTCCGCGCCGGCCTCCGCGACCATGCGGCCCCCGACCTCGTGGATCCACGGGCTGACGCTGCCGTATCCCGGCCGCGGACGCATGGCAGAAATCATCGGCACTTCGCCGGTGAGACCCTCTACGATCCGGATCACCTGAGGTGCCCCGTCGCGTGGCGGCATGAAATCCAGGACGCGGACCGAACCGGTCGGGATGTGCCACACCGATTCGAGGACGAGTGAGTCACCGCAGTACTGGCGTTTGGCTTCCGCTTCGAAGCCGGACGGGCCAGGATGCGGCGAGGCCGGAGTGATCTGCCAGGTGCCGTGTTTCTGTGTCCCGAGTGGGCCGGCGAAAACGGCCGGAGAGTCGAAGCGGGGCAGGCACAGCCAGTCGATCGAACCGTCGTCGCAGACGTGGGCACTGGTCTGCATGTCGCCGATCAGGCCGTACTGCTCGATACGCGGAAGACGTTCCATCGCTTGTGAATCTCCATTGACCCCGCAGGCCGGGGGGTATCGGGGGCCGCTACGGCGGCCGGGAACACTGAGAAGGAGGGGCACCTGTGGTCACCGGGGTGAGGTCGGGTCGTTCAGGGTCGGCGGGGAGTCCTCGTTGGCCGCGACAGGACTGGCTGCGCGCTCGCCGCGGAGGACCAGCCAGGCCGTCGGCCCGAGAATCAGGCCGATGACGACGACCCCGGTTACTGTCACGTCCGTGGCACCGAAGCGGCCCAGACCAAACAGGCGAGGGCGACTGCGAAAACCGCCCCGCGCAGCATGTTGATCCGGGGCTTCCACGAACGCCGCCTGCGCTCCGGGCGCAGCGACCCGGGATCACCGCGCTCCACATGCGTGACGAGTTCCTGCGTCGCTTCGGCGAGCTCGACCAAGTACACCCGGCTGGGCATGTATCCCTCAGGGACGCTGTCCGAGCAGAGCCGCTGCGCGCGCAGCAGGACGGGGGTGCCCGAAGCGGTTCGTGCTCCCAACTGAGCAACATGACCGCGCAGACGGCGAACGAGGTCCTCCACATCAGCAGCGCTCTCGGGTAGCGGTGAATCCTCGCCCAGCACGAGCGTCACCGTCTCCGATGCGGCCACCACGTGATCACGCTGCGGCGCCCGCTTCACGGTGACGGACCCTCGCGCTCCGCTCCCGCCCACGCTCTGGATGTCTCCTCCGCGAGAAACCAGCGAAAGGCGCATGACACAACTCCTGTTCGGATCAAGCCAAAGTGAGCCGAAATCGCCGGTTGGCACCGACGGCTGGCGTGCGAAGTGAGTGATCTGGCAGCTACGTTGAGCGAACCGTGAATCCCGTCTGAGGGGTATGCCTGTGCGGACCGGAAGGCCGCCAAAGGCGCCAAAGATCATTTCGGACCCAAGGGGCAGTCCATGGCCCGTGAACGAAACGTCGCCCTCGCCGCACTCCTGCGCGAAGCAGGCTGGTCCCAGCCACAAGCAGCCGCTGCCGTTGCTCGAGTGGCCGCGGAGAGCGGAGTGCGTGAGCTGGAGGCGATCTCCCGCTCGCACATCTCCATGTGGGTGCTCGGCACGAAGCCGAGTGGCAGAGCGCCGCATATCCTGCGCGAGACGCTGTCCCGCAGACTCGGCCGCCACCTCACCCTGGCCGACCTCGGGCTGGAAGAAGAGCCAACAGGCACGACCGACACCGGATCCGACTGGAGCGTCGACCCTCTGACCGCACTGGCCGAGCTGGGAAGCGACGATCTCGACATGCACCGACGCAAGCTGCTGTCCACCGCCGCCTACTCCGCGGCCGGCCTCGCCCTGCCCACAGCCTCGTGGTGGGCAGCCGCCCCCGCAACAGCGGCGAAGCGCCGACCTGCATCCCCGCGCCCGGTGACCCAAGCAGACATCGACGACGTCCGCGACCTCACGGTCTACTACTCCGCGCGCGACCAGCAGCGAGGCGGCGCCTCCGGCCGCAAAGCCCTTGCCAGCCACCTGCTCGACGAAGCAGTGCCGCTGCTCGGCGGTCGATTCCGCACAGATCAGCTGCGCCGCGACACGTACTCGGCCGTGGCAGAGATGACTTACCTCGCCGGCTGGATGGCGTTCGACGCCAGTGAACACCGCACCGCCCAGCGCTACCTCACCATCGCCGCCCGGATCGCGGCGGAAGCGGGAGACGGACCGCTCGGCGGCCATGTCCTGCGCGCCCTCGCCCACCAGGCTGTGGACCTTGGGCATCCACGCAGGGCGCTCGCCCTGGCCGACGCCTCGATGTCCCGCGATCGCTACGGCCAAGCCAGCCATCGCGAAAAGGCACTTCTGGCGATCGTCCACGCTCGCGCACTCGCGGCCGACGGCGACCGGGCCGGCTCTCTCGCGGCCATCAGCCGCGCGGAGCGGGACCTCGCCCGCGCCGACACCAACGAGGCGCCAGCGCGTGTTGGCTTCTTCCAGGAAGCCTCCCTCGCCCACGAGACCGCCTGCGCTCTGCGCGACATGGGCCAGCCTCGGGATGCGGAGATCCACTTCAAGCGCAGCGTGGCCACGCGCCGACGCCAGCAGTTCGCCCGTACCCACAGCGTGACGCTCGGCTACCTCGGCGCCGTCCAAGTCCAGCAGGGACGCCTCGACGAGGCATGCGCAACCTGGAACGAAGCACTCGACGCCATGGCCGGTATCCAGTCCGGGCGAGCCCGCGACGTCATCGTCCGGATGCAGAGCGACATCTCGCCCGTCCGGCAGCGCGGTGGTCGCCACGTCGCCGAACTGGACCGTCGCGCGCGAGGCATGTTGCGCGCCATAGGCTGACCACAGAACGATTTCGCGGCGCCGACCGGAGGCCGCCGCGCACGCTACGCCCAGGGAGAGGAACGAGCGCTGATGCCGACCTACGAGGTCAAGTCGATCGCAACG
Source organism: Streptomyces sp. NPDC029044 (assembly GCF_040637495.1). Taxonomy (NCBI): domain Bacteria; kingdom Bacillati; phylum Actinomycetota; class Actinomycetes; order Kitasatosporales; family Streptomycetaceae; genus Streptomyces; species Streptomyces sp. NPDC029044. The sequence continues at coordinate 37,100 of NZ_JBEZWN010000059.1, read as the reverse complement.
GTCGTCGGCGGCCACACCCGCGTACAGGACGACTACCAAGGCGGGGTCGAATCGATCATCCGGCTCGACGACGCGTATCCCCTCGAAACACTTCAAGGAATCCAGGAGTTCTCCCACCTGACCGTGACCTGGCGCTTCCATCTGGCCCGAACCGAAGACGTCCAGCTCCACGCACGCAGCCCAAGGGGAAACCAGAACTGGCCGGCGACCGGTACGTTCGTCCACCGCAACCACCGGCGCCCCAACCAACTGGCGGTCAGTTACCCGCGGTTGCTCAAGGTCGAAGGCAGGGACCTCCTGGTCACCGATCTCGACGCCGTCGACGGGACGCCCGTGATCGACCTGGCACCGTACTTCGAACAGATGGGGCCTCAGGGCCCGATCCGTCAGCCCGCATGGCCTGGCGAGATGCTTGAACCGAACTATTGGGCGAAGGCAAGCGAACGGCCCTCCGAGAATCCCCTGTAGGGGAAGTGGCTGAGCTGCCCGACTCGTCAACCGCATGGCCGGGAACCATTTGGAAGTCTGGCTCAACCCGCAGCCCTCGCGTACCGGAACTCACACCACGTCTCCTTGCCGCTGCTCTCCCACGCGTCTGAGATCGCATCGACAAGCCGGATCCCGCGACCGGATTCACCGTCGGGTCCGGCTTCCTTGAGCACGGCTGAGGCCGGATTGTGATCGGTGACCGAGACGCGCACCACGTCGACGGCCACCGTGATCCGGAGCTCGACTTCTCCCTCACCGTGAATCACGGCGTTGGTGACCAGCTCCGAGACGGCCAGTACGACGACCCCCGCCACCGGCTCCGAAACACGGCACCGCCGAAGGAACGCCCCGGCTGTCTGCCGCATCTCGCCAACTTTCATGAGATCAGGGAGAAAGGCCGCCTGACAGCCATGGGATGCCGCCGGTATGCCTGCCATCGCCGATGTGCTGTGCCGGTCTTCGTAAACCGACCTCGCGCATGACACGCCTGCCACGTCGGCAAAGGTACGGATGCCCCCGCCGGGCGGGGTCTCCTCTTGGAGCCTGCTCATGGGGGCTATCGCACCGCGTGGCGACGCCGTGGGCCAGGGGAATCCAGAGGGGGAAATATCTGTCAAGGGGGAAAGTTGGAGGGGGAATTGAGGCCATGATTGGATTCCGCCCACCAACAGAGGTCACACTCATGCCAGATCCGTTCGCCGACCTGCTCCTCCGGCTCCGGCAGGAGGCGGGCAGGACGCAGGAGGAGCAGGCAGACGCGATCAACGCTGTCTCCGGCCGGGACACCATGACCCGCCGAGAGATCAGCCGCTATGAGAACTTCGAGAACGTCCCTACCAATCACACAATCGCCCACATCGCGGCGGCCTGCGGTGTGCCCTTCGAGGAGCTACAGCGGGAGGCCAAGGCTGCCCGAGCTCGGAAGAGAAAGGGGCATGCCAATGCAGAGGAGGACCAGGACGCCGTGAAGCGTCGCACGCTGCTGGGTGGCGCCGCTGTCGGCGTGAGCGCGGCTGCCGAGCCCTGGGGGCGCCTCGCCTTCGCCCTCAGCAAGGGGTCCAAGATCGATTCGTCCTCCGCCGTCGCGCTCATCGACCGGGCCGCTGCATTACACGTCCAGGAACTCAATCTCAGCGCCCGGCGGCTACAAAGCACGGTCGAGTTGCATCTTGACGCGATCAGCGCGGCTCTGCCTCGTGCCGGCGAGCACGAGCGGGCTCTCACTATCGCCGCCGGAGAGACCGCCGCCCTGGCCGGTTGGGTTGCCTGGGACCTGGGTGAGCACGACAAAGCCGACGCCTACTACAAGGTGACGTTGCAGTGCGCGACGACCGCCGGGCACCCTCCGCTCCGAGCCTTGGCCCTGACCTACAGCAGCTACGGTGCCGCGACGCCGAAGGCGAAGTTGGAGTCCCTTTCCCAGGCGGCCAGCGATGTGCGAGGCCACGGCAACGCTACTGCTGCCGCTTGGGTCCTCGGCAGGCACGCCGAGGAGGCTGCGGCGGTCGGCGACGAGATTGGGGCGCTCCGGGCGTTGGAACGAGCGCGCTTCGCCTACGACTTCGCGGATCAAACCAACGAGCAGGCGTGGGTCCGGTTCGTGACCCCGTACCGCATGGACTCGCTGGCCCTCTCTGTGTACGGGCAGTTGGGGCGTCCCGAACTCACCGCTACAGCAGACACCGCAGTCGACCGCCTCGGAGACGAACTCCCGGACGGAGGCGTCGTGGTCCTCGGTGATCTCGCTTCGGCCCTTCTGCGTGGAGGTGACGTCGACCAAGGGGTCTACGTGTCACGCCAGTTCGCCGCAGCGGCACAGGCCAAACCCAACACGATGGGCAAGGAGCGCGCATCGACTATCGCAGCGTGGCTCCCCGACCGAGAACAGGACCTTGCCGTCTACCTGCGGCAGTTCGCCTCCTGAACCCCCTTGCACCGATACAGGGCCAAACTCAGGACGCGAACGCCGTCGTAGTCCCGTCGCTTCTCAGCCCTGGGCCGTCTCCTCAACAACCCAGGACAAATACGCCTCCGACCCACCGGTCACTGGCAGAGTGATCCACTGGGGGATGTCGTACGGGTGCTTCTCGTGCAGCCATGCTTCCAGTGCCGGGAGGCGGTCCGTAGTAGTCATGTACGAGATCCGCCACTCCTGCGCCGTTTCCACCTTATTCTTCCACCAGTAGAAAGCGGTGATCGGCTCATCGATGTGAACGCCCGCTGCCAGCTTGCTCTCGACCGCGCCACGGGCCAGCGCCTTCGCCTGATCCTCGTTGTCGCTGGTCGTCTGCGCGATCACAATCTCGTTGGCCATGCAATTACCTCTCCAACTCGGGTACCGCGACCCTATCTAGCCGCGGGTGGCCGACCCCAAGGCATGGTCTGCGACCCCTCGCGTGCGGCAACTGGTTTGCTCTGCCACAATGCCTCCGTCACCTCGCGCCTTGGGAAGGACGCCGCGGGATGCCCCCACTGATCACGTCGCACCCGGACGCGTTTCCTTCCGTCCCTCCACCGGACCTTGACGACCCCGGGGGGCATCTCTGATGAGCCTGCATTCGTCGCCCAGGCCCGTCAGTGCCAACAGGCTGTACGTCACCTTCAAGCGTTCGATCTGATCGACAGCGAGAGCTTCCACCTGAACTCGGGCGGATCTCCGACGTCGATACTGTGAACGATTCTCTGCTCTTCCGCCTCGCCGAAGCCGTGCAAGCCAGCGCACCGGCTGCCTTCACGCTCTCAGCGCTACCTCTCACCGGATCGCGTGGCGCACTTCGCTACAGCGTCGCTCCGTGGACGCCCGTCATCGGGCTCCCTCAGCTACTGGTCGCAGCGTCGGCGAGCTGTGGACTCCCGCCCATGAAGAGCAGCAGTCGACTTCGTCCGCACATTGGCATCGGTTATTGCGGAAGGCCGCTTCCGGTCGGACCCGTGCACGACGCGGTGAGGTCCTTACGCTCACTGCCCCCCACGGCGGTGCTAATTGACCATGTCGACCTCGTTGAGATGCGACGCGAGAGTGCTTCGTACAGATGGCGCGTTGTTCAGAGCGTCTATCTACCCCACGACGGGCGCAACGCGACCACCTGATCTGACGCTGACTGGTTCAAAGGCTGCGAAGTAGCAGCGGATCGGCTCGCCCGGTTGGACGACTTGAATAGTGCCGAGAGGGGGTGCCGCTGCCGTGGTTGGCGTCCACAGCTCCACAGCGGCCTTGCCCGGACCGGCCAGGTCGAGAACCCTACGCGGTTGAGCTCCACGGGCTCGGGTTGGTCGTTGTGCAACCGGCGAAGAACGCCTGGTCACCCGTCTGCCTCTAGGATGAGCACTGTCTGCTGTGTCCGAGAGTACGGAACTGCCGTCGAGTTCAGGGTCGAAGTCGCCTCGCATCAGAATTCGCCTACGGCAGACGAGAAAGATCCTCACAGGACTGGAACCCCTTCCGGGGCTATGTCAACGTACAACACCCCGGCAGCAACGAGGTCGGCAAGCGGCCTACCGGGTGACCCGATGAGGAGTCGTTTCTGTCAATGTACGTGCACCGATCTGTCTGGCTGGTTGCCCCCTGCCTTCTGCGCCCTGGGCGCACTTGCGGGTGAACCGCGCACTGCCCCTTCTAACTGCGGGGCAACCTCAGGGCCAGCAGCCGAGGAGGAGCCGGCAGGGCACGAGCGGAACATAGCCGACGATCACCGGTTAGCCAAACCGGCGATCGTCGCGACCATTGAGGGTGTTCGCATTCGGCTGTGCTTGGCGGTGGATCCGCATGCGGACGGAGGGGCGGCGCTGCGAAGACGAGAGGAGGTATGGAGCAGCACTTGCCCGTGCCTTCTGACATCGACAGCATCCGCCCTCTCTGAGGCGGCGACCTACCGCGCGCTGCGCGTGGGTCTGATGCTGTCGATCCCGCCCTGTTGTTCCTCGTCTCCGAGAAGAAAACTCCCATTAATGCGCCGATTCTCGATACCCCCTGCCCAATTTCCGGGCTCGCGTCTCCTGGTGGCCAGTAGACGGGCTGTTGACTCCCCCGGATCCTTCCGGGGCTCGCCGATGACCATGCAACTGCTGTCGCTCGCCATGCAGAAGGGGGTGTGACTTGCCTCAGGGAGGGAGCTATCGACTGCTGACCCCGGCGGAGGTCGCCGAATGGTTGCAGGTAAGCGAGATGACGATCAAGAACAAGTACAGGGCCTGGGGGATCAGGCCGCAGAAGGTTGGAAGGTTGCTGCGGTTTCGGGAGCGAGATGTCATCGCGTACCTGGAAAATAAATACGGCTAAGCCTGCACGTAGTTCCGCCTGGCAAGGGAGAAAAATTGGCTCGGGTCTTCCAGAAGTGCAAGGAAGACGAGAAGAGTAAGCACTATCCGTGCTTCACTCGTAGGTGCGGCCACCCGTGGACTGTGCGATACCGGGAGCCTGGCGGCAGGACAGGAAGCCAGCGGGAGAAGTCGTTCGACAAGTACGGTCCGGCTGACAAGTTCGCGGCCAAGGTCGAACGTGAGAAGGACCTCGGAACCTACATTGCACCAACGGGGTTCTTGACTCCCTTGGTGGCGGTGTATCGGGAGTTCATCAAGTCCGGCGACCGTGTTGGCGGAACCCGGTATCAGTATGAGACCAGCCTGCGGCTGCATGTCGAGCCGTACTTCACGAGCAAGCCCATCGGGGCCGTGCAGCCCAGAGACTTGAAGGACTGGCTCCGGTGGATGGTCGAGGAATGCGGCTACGAAGAGTCAACGGCAGTCAACCGCTACGAGACTCTCAGCGGAGTCTTCAGCTACGCCGTCGCCAACGACTACATCACCAAGAACCCATGCCATCACCTGAGGGTCGGCCGCCAGCGCGTCAAGCGCAGAGCGAAGAAGACCATCCGGCTTCCGACCCTTGCCGAGATCGCGGCGATAGCGACTCACCTGCCGGGACCGTATCAGCTGTTGGTCTGGCTCATGGCGGGATGCGGCCTGCGCGTTGGCGAGGCCACGGCGGTGACCTTGCAGCAGTTCGACTTTGAAGCTGGCATTCTCCACGTCGATCGTCAGATCACGCAGGACGGAGCGAACGAGGAGCCGAAGTCCAAGCGGCAGAAGGCCATCACCAAGGGCCGCGGGCGAGCCCACACCATCCGCCATCTCAAGTGGCGCGACCACGACGAAGGGCGTGCCGTGCCGCTTCCACGAACGATCGAGGCGAAGGTGAAGGAGCACCTGCAGTTGTACGGCACCTTCCGTGTGGAGAAGGGACTGAACCGCATGGAGGGCGACTACCTTTTCGCCAACGTCGGGCGGACCAACATCCTCATGTACTCGCTGGTGGACCGGTTGTGGCGGAACGCCAGGCAAGCTGCAGGTATCACAAGGAAGATTACGACGCACTGGCTGCGCCACTTCTTTGCGTCGGCTGGGCTCGCCAGAGGCGTGCCTGTCACGGACATGGCTGAGTGGCTCGGACATAGGGACCCGAAGATCACTCTTCAGACGTACGCTCACGTCATGCCCGATGCCCCGGACCGCCTGCGTTCGGTCATGGACGCGGTCTTCAGCTTGGAGACGGAACTGAGTCTGCCTCTCGAGTTCGAAGCGGTTGTCGAGGCGGCATAGCCCGGTCCAGTCTCTGATGCTCTGACCGGCTACCGCTTGGTGGCTTGAGGACCTGCCGTGAACACGCGCGGGCGGCCTCGAACAGCGACGCGCGAAGGTGTCTGCAAGAGCGAAAGGCGTCTGCAGACACCTTCCGCTCTCGTCGAACACGGCCTGTCACTGCCGTTGGTAATGAGCACAATGCCCTGGGTTTCCTCCGGGAGTTGAAGCACAGCGTGGGGAGCGCATCTGAGTGTGCGGCGCGTGCCCCCGCATCGCAGGGCGAAGTACTCGACCCACGGCCACACCCATGCCTTGGCGGCGGGATCAGCCCGCATGGTCCCCTCCTCCGCATCCCTGACTTCTCGGAGACGAACATCGGAGTCATCTCCTCCGGGCGCCTGTAGTGCGCCGTGCGTGCTCCCTTTGCGCCCCACGAACGCTTTAACTCCGCCTACCTCAAGGTGGCTTTGTCTCTTACGTTGGTCTGTTCGCTTCAACAGGGGGCGGGCTCCGGTGCGGCGTGGGCCGGATCGTCTTACCGGTTCAACTCAAGGGGCGACACGTGGAAGCGATCGCGGGGCACATACGCCGGCAGACGGTGGCCACCCGAGCGCGGCAGTGGGCAGACGCGCTTGTCGACTTCGGGCCCTACAACACCCTCCTACACTTCAAGGACGCCAAGACGGCGTCATTGGATGTCACTGGTGCTGCACCGCAGTCTGTGACCTCGCTGTTGGCAGGCCGCAGAACCCGGCTGGCTGCCCTCTTCCCTGATACCGCCGACCACATGGTGGCCTGTACCCGGGCACGCAGCCTGCGCCGCAAGATGGTGGAGCTCGATGAGGAACAGGGCATCGAGGCCGGCCGCCTGGCGTTGGGATTGCTGCGAGTCGAGCCCCCGCCCACCCGCGGCAGGACGCCTGTCCCTGCCCTGCGTGCCCCACTACTCCTGCAGCCTTTGAGCATCGAGCCGCGCACCGCCACCGAGAACGACTTTGTTCTCGAGGCGGCGGGCGAGACGGAGACCAACCCAGTCCTGCTGTATGCCCTCAACCGCCAGTACGGCCTGGACGGCGACACGGAGGAACTGGCCGACAAAATCACCACTGCCCTCGAGGAGTGCGCGGATCCGGCCGACTACATGCGCCTTACCTACGGGATTCTTCAGGCCGCCTGCGCGCGCAGCAACCTGACGGTGGAGCTGGAAGAGCGCGTCGTAGCGGGCGTCTTCAGCTTCGACCGGCTCCCCATGGTCAAGGACCTCACCAGCGCCACCGACCTGCTCGCAAGCCACCCGGTGATCGCGGCTCTCGCTGGCGACAGGGAAGCGAGCCGCACTCTGGTCGAAGACTCAGGTCCCAGTCGGCCAGCCGGTGCCGACGACATCCCGCCCCGATCGGAGTACCTGGTCCTGGACGCGGACGCCTCCCAGCAAAAGGCCATCAACGCGGCCCTTGCAGGCTGCCATCTAGTGATCGAGGGCCCGCCCGGCACGGGCAAGAGCCAGACCATCGCCAACCTGATCGCCGCCTTCTCGGCACAGGGCAAACGAACGCTGTTTGTCGCTGAGAAACGAGCTGCGATCGAGGCGGTCACCGACAGCCTCGCCCGCGTAAATCTGGGCGGGCTCGTATTCGACCTCCACGGCAACAAACTCAGCCGCCGCCAGATCGCCCAGCAACTGCACGACGCGCTGGAACGCGCCGGCCAAGAAGCCCCGCCCCGTCCCGCCGAGCTGCACACGAACCTGGCCCATCACCGCCAGCAGGCACTGCAGCACATACAGGAGTTCCACCAGCCGCTTGAGCCCTGGCAGATCAGCGCACACTCGCTGATCACCCGCCTGATGGGCAGCCCACCCGATCACCACACCCGCCTGCGCCTGCGCGGCCACCACTTGCACCGCCTTCACGGCGATTACTTCCACCAGGCCGAACAGGACCTGCGGGCCTTCGTCGCCAAGAAGGGCCTCGCCGTCCGTCGCGGAGAGTCACCCTGGTCCCACCTGCCCGCCCGCACCGACGACGAACTGCACGCCGTGGTGACCAGCCTCGACCAGCTGACCGGCCGGGCCCTGACCGACACCCGTCGCGCCCTGGAGACGCTGGTGGACACCGCCGGACTGCGCCGAGCCGACGACATCGAAGGCTGGCACGCGCTGCTCACGCTGCTGCACGACGTCACCGAGACGCTGGCCCGCTTCGAGGCGGCCGTCTTCGCCCCCGGCCTTGACGACCTCATCGCCGCCACCGCCGACCGAAGCTGGCGCAAGGAGCACCAGCGGAACATCGGCTGGTGGCAACGCCGAAAGCTGATCAAAACAGCACGGGGCCTGTCCAAAGACGGCCAGCGCGACCGCTCCGCCCTGCACGCCGCCCTTCTCCAGGCTGCCGACCAGTACACCCGCTGGCAGACACACGCCACGACCCGCGACACAAGCCCCTGGACCGTTCCCGGACTGACCGGTGTCGCAGCCACGTTCACCGAGCTGCGCAACCAACTGGCCGCGATAGCCCTATGCGTACGCTGGGGCGACTGGGAGACCACCGCAACCGACGAGGTGGACAAAACCATTCAGCGACTCGACCAGGACCGCGACACCCTGCTGCGGATGCCCGAGCTCAACCAGCTCACCGACCGCCTCGAAGCTGCCGGACTCGGCGGCCTTCTGGACGAGCTGGCACAAGCGGACGCCGCCCCCGACACAGCCGTCGGCACCCTTCACCACCTGTGGTGGTCATCCGTCCTCGATGAAGCGCGCATGAGCTCCCCCTACCTGCGCTCCTTCACTCGGACCGAACACGACCACACGATCGAGCAGTTCCAACGCCTCGACCGCACCCACCGCGACACCAACCCCGCACGCGTCCGCTACGAAGTCGCAACCCGCCTCAGGAAGACCCGCGACGCCCACCCCGACCAAAGCACCCTCGTGCGCACCCAGGCCCACCGCAAGTCCCGGCACCTGCCGCTCCGCAGGCTCGTCGACAAAGCCCCCGACGTCCTCATGGCCGCCAAACCCTGCTGGGCCATGTCCCCCCTCGTCGTCAGCCGCGTCCTGCCGGCCACGCGCCTGTTCGATGTCGTCATATTCGACGAAGCCAGCCAGGTCCTGCCGCACGACGCGATCACCTCCATCATGCGAGCCCGGCAGGTCATCGTCGCCGGCGACCCGCACCAACTGCCGCCCACTACCTTCTTCCACCGACTGCTCAGCGGAACAGACGAGCATGCCCACGACGATGACGACGAAGAAGCAACACCGGACGTCTTCGAATCACTGCTGGACATGCTCTGCAGCCACCTGCCCCACGTCCACACCCTCAAATGGCACTACCGCAGCCGCGACGAACGCCTCATCGCCTTCGCCAACCACACCATCTACAACAACGCTCTCGTCACCTTCCCGGGCACCACCCAGGCCAGCCCCCTGCGCCTGGAGACCGTCGACGCCCACACCCGTCCGGGCCACCACGGCTCCTCCGACGAAGAAGTACACCGCGTCGTCGACCTCGCCCTCGCCCACGCCACCAACGCTCCCCACCTCAGCCTCGGCATCATCACCATGGGACAGCGCCACGCCGACCGCATCGACCTCGCCCTGCGCCAGGCCCTCCAAGATCACCCCGACCTGCAGGCCTACTTCAGTCCCGACGCCGGCCCGCGCCGCCGCTTCTTCATCAAGAGCCTCGAACAAGTCCAGGGAGACGAACGCGACGCCATCATCCTCAGCATCGGCTACGGCAAAACTGCAGCCGGCCGACTGTCCATGACCTTCGGCCCGCTCAACAACGACGGGGGAGAGCGCCGCCTGAACGTAGCCATCACCCGCGCCCGCCAGTCGATGACCGTCGTCAGCTCCTTCACCCACCACGACTTCGACCCCAGCAAACTCAAAGCCACCCGCAACCGCGGCCCCGAAATGCTGCGCGGTTACCTCGAATACTGCTCCCACGGAGGCGACCTCCACCGCACAGGGACCGCACGCACCGACTGGAACCTCAACGGCTTCGAACAGCAGGTCCTCGCCGCCCTCGAAGCAGCCCACGTCCCCGTCACACCCCAGTGGGGCGTCTCCGGCTACCGCATCGACTTCGCCCTCGGCCACCCCGACCGCCCCGGCCAGATGATCCTCGCCGTCGAAACCGACGGCGACCGCTACCACCGCGCCCCCAGCGCCCGCGACCGCGACCGTCTGCGCCAGGAGCACCTGGAAAGGCTCGGATGGCGCTTCCACCGCATCTGGGCCTCCGACTGGTTCTCCAACCCCCACACCGAACTCGATCGCCTGCTCACCTCATGGCACGACGCCGCACGACAGGCCGACCACGTCCCACCCGCCCGCGAACCCCAGCCCGTCGCACCTCACGCCGCACCCCCTCCGGCAGCAGACACCCGTGGCTCGCGTCCCGTCCTCCCCGACGGGCAACGCATCGGCGACTACACCGACACCGACCTGCTCAACCTCGCCACCTGGCTGCTCAGCGACGGATTCCAACTCGACCGTGACACCCGTATCAGCCAGGCCCTGACTGAACTGGGCTTCAAAAAGCGCGGCCGAGTCATCGTCGAACGCCTCACCCGCGCCTTCGAACAAGCCCAAAACACTGCAGACAAGGAACAGACGCGATGAAGCCCCTCGACCCCCTCACCCTCGAACGCATCGCCCGTCTCATCGTCGACATCGACGGACCCTTCGAACGCCGCGGTTACCAACTCGCCCAGCTCCTGCAACGCGCCGCCTGGCCATCTCCCGCCGAGTACGACGGCTCACCCCGCATCCCATGGCTCACCGACATCCTCACCGGCACCGACGACCCCGCCGCCGTCACCAGGCTGCTGTGTCGCATCTGCGACCCACTCGAATACGACGACGGCATCGCCTCCGCCGACCCCGTACGCCAAGAACTCAACACACATCTCGCCGCCGAGAACCTCGCCATCACCTACGTATCCCACCGGCCCGTCCTGGGCGAACTCGGCACCGACGGCCACACCACTGTCTTCACCGTCCCCGACGACCTCGAAGACCGGATCCGCCCCCTCGTCAGCAGTGAAGACTTCCTCCAACAGCTCATGGCACGCGTCACCGAGACGCGGATCTGCGAACAGCACGGCGCTTACGGCATGGCCCTCATCGGAATCGGCAGTTTCACCGAAGCCCTCCTTCTCGACGTCCTCACCCACCGCGACCCCACCCTGCAGCAGGGCTTCCCTCAGGACAACGGAAAGCGCGTCGCACCCGAGCGCGCCAGCTTCGCCCTCCTCCTGGACACGGCCCGAACCCGCGGCTGGATCCAGATGGACGCCCACGACTTCATGGCGATCGTCCGCGAGTACCGGAACTTCGTCCACCTGCGCAAACAACGAGAACGCGGCGTCGTCCCCGACCGAGACACCGTCGGCATGTGCTGGGGACCTGTACTCGCCGTTCTCAACGACCTCGAGACCAGCCGCTAAAGGAGAGATCGTTTCAACACATGGCGACTGTCGAACGGAAGTTGTCGCTCCGTGAGTTGGGACTACTGACGGGCCGCCGACAGGCGGCAGTCGGAAGTGATGTCGACGGCAGCGCGGTCTTCCAGCGCGTGGTTCAGTGGGCCTGGCCCTTCCCAATAGGATCGAGCGACACGATTGCCATGAATTCGCACTTCAGGGCAGCCTGCTCGTTTGGAATCGGTGCTGCTTCGTACGGGTTCAGGCGCTGCTCTCCGCTCTTCGAAAAGGGGCCCATGGCGTTACTGGTGAGTAGCCGACAACAACTGTGATTGCTGTCGGTAACCTTGCCGAGTCGTCAGTTCCCCGACCGAAGGAACCCCGTGGACGCAGAGCAGTGGAACGCCCCCTACCCGATCGGCACGCGTGTGATGGCTTACCCCAGCGTGCGGCCGGAGGGCCCGCTCGCGGGGTCGCGTACCAGGAGCGCGCCGCCGCTGGCACGCTTCCTGCGTCTTGGGGGAGCGGACCCGTGCCAGAGGCTGGACACCGTCACACGGTCCGTAGCCTGGACCCTCGGACACGGCGCCCCGGTCGTCAAGGTCGAGGGGGAGACGGGCGGCATCCTCCTCGCCCACGTCGACCCAATCCCTGCCGACACCCCCGGCGGTGAGGTTCTTGACTGAGACCGAAGGCAAGCGGACCGTTCGACCCAACCCTCGACCCGACCTGAACTTCACCCCAATCCGCAATGGCATGGACTACCTCGCGAGGGCCGTCGATGACTTGACCATGGGCGCCTCGCCCCCTAGCGAGCGTGATCTGAAGTACGCCGTGCTCCACCTTCACGCTGCGACGGAGGTCCTACTCAAAGCGCGACTGATCGGTGAACACTGGAGCCTGGTGTTTAAGAACCCTGGTGGCGCAACCCTCGAGGACTTCGAAAAGGGAAAGTTCGAGAGTTGTACCATCGACGCGACCATGGACAGGCTCGACAGCATCGCGCAGGTGAAAATATCCCTCGATGATCGCAGCGCGATCAAGGTTTTGACAGACGACCGAAATGCACTCACTCACTACGGCCATACCGCTAATGCTTTCCGGGTGGAGGCCAGGGCGGCAGAAGTTCTCGGCTTTCTGCTGAACTTCATCTCCGAGCATCTGAGGCCGATGCTAGTCGCCGACTTCAAGAGGCGACTAGAAGCACATGATCCCCTGAATTCCGACATTCCGGAAACGGTGGCGCTCGCGCGACGCGTTGAGCTCGCGAATGCGCATAACGAACGGAATCAGGTCGACGAGACTATGGATGAGCTGCGCGTGAAGCTGGGCCGAATCCAGAAGTTCGTCCAAAAGCGCATGCAAGATATATCTGGCGAGCTAGCCTCAGTCCAACATCGCACGGTGCTGTGCCCTGAGTGTCACAAGTGGGCCTTGGTCGTCAACGATGACGCGAGCTGGAAACCTATCTCCTGTCGCTTCTGCCTGGGTAGTTACGGCCTTGAATTGGGGGGACTTCAGTATGTGTGGAGCGTCCTCGGTGAGGACAACGGAGCCGTTACGAGCTGCCCGAACTGCGGAGGCGCGGACACTTTGGTGATGGGCGCCAGCACTGCCGCCCAGAAAACGACAAACCTTGCCATCTGCTTCAACTGTGCCGCGATATGCGAGGAGAAGGCCGATGGCCAGCGCTGACCCGAGGATGCCGTGAGTGTTGACGCCGCGGAGGAGGAGACCGTCGACGCCGAACTCGTCGAGGACGCGGAGCTGGGGCGCACTGTGCCGGCTGCCCGCCCGCTCGTCGACGCGCACACGGTGCTGATGCCCGGCGAGGAGATCCCGACCAGCGAGGATCCGCGCACGACGTACACGGAACGGGACTTGTACGTCAGCGAGGAGACCGCCCAGGCGATCAAAGAGGCCGAGGAGGAGGGTTCACTCCAGCGGCGTACGGCGATGCGGCTGTTCGAGGCGTGGTGTTCGGAGCAGGGCCGGGTGGCGATGCCGTGCACGACGGCGACGTACACCGAGTACGGCCGTCACCTGATGGCGAAAGGCCTCAAGGCCACGACGATCCGGCACTACATGTCGCTGGTCCGGACGTCAATGCCGGCAGGGAAGAAGCCGGACAACAGCCTGTTCCTGCTGGTCCTGGCGCAGTACCGGAAGAAGAACAAACGGGCGCTGCGCAGGAAGGAAGCGTTCCCGATCACGCTGCCGTACCTGGTCCCGATGATGGAGAAGGCGGAGGCGGACGACCGGCCGATCGGCTGGCGCGACTCGGCGATGCTCGCCTTTGGGTACCGGTTCCTCGGACGCAGCATCGAAGACGTCGACCTGGACCTCGAGGACCTGACGATCCTCGACGACATGCTCGTTGTATGGCTCGCCGAGGACAAGAGCCATAAGGGCGAGGAACAGACCATCTACCTCCACGACCGTGAGGACTTGCGGCTCGTGTTCCGGATGCGTCGCTGGGTTGGCTACCTGGCAGAGCAAGGCATCATCAATGGGCCCGTCTTCCGTGAGGTCCTGCGCAGCGGCAAGGTCGCGTCGTCGGAGACTCGGCTGAAGCGCGGGGCCACCAAACGCGGTGACAACCTGCGTCCGCAGACCGTCAACGAGCGGGTGAAGCTGTGGTTCTCAGCGGCTGGGCTCAAGACTGACGGACGTCCCGTGTCCTCACACAGCCTTCGAGCCGGCGGAGCAACGGACCTAGGTACGAACGGGGCGACGGATGAAGAACTCGAGGAGGCCGGTCGCTGGAAGAAGGGCTCGCGCATCCCTCGGGAGAGGTACGTGCGCCCAGCCAAGGACGTGTCCAAGGACCACTTCAAAAGGGTCCCGATGCACGACCCGGAGGCCCGAGCGCAGGAGTGATCTGGGGAGATCGAAGGAGAACCTAGGAGAAATCCTGAGGTCAGAGCCTTTACAACCTAGGACGCGGCGCTAAAGCGGGAACACGCCCGGAAACGTTCTAGTTGTTGCGCTCGGCCGTTTCCCGGATCGTGAGGTCCAAGACGAAGGACCGCAGTCTTATATTGTAGATAGCGCTGAGTCGCATAGCCTGGTCATGCAAAGTCCGACGCAGCTCTGCGACTGTCTGTTTTCTGATAGAAGCCGGGCGCCTCCTGTATTTGTCCGGGGCTGTCCACTGCGACGCGGGGAAGTAGAGCGTGAGATACAGGCCATGTCCCGTCTCCACGCTGGCAACATAGTCGTTAGCGAGCTGGTGTTCCATGGCGGTGCTTAGTTGGGGGTGCCAGTTCCCTTTGACTTCGATGATCACCGAAGCAATTGGGGGATTTGGGCGTTCGGAGCGTCCAGGCTGAGGCTGTGATGATGCGGGGATCTGGAGAAGGAGATCGATTCGGTCGCCGGTTCCCCCGATATTGCGGTTTATCTGCACCTCGCGATTGATGAGGATTCCCTGGTCGGTGAGCTTGCGGCGAAGGAGGTCGGCCAAGTAGTCCGAGATGAGATTTTCGTCCTTGGGGAAGCGCAGGCGCTGCCGAGCGCCCTTGCTGCCCTGGGCTTCGCCCGGCACCTCGTTCCACAAGATCGCGGCTGGGTGAGTTCCCTGTGTGAGGTCATTCTGCAGGGCCGCGAAGGTTTCGATGACGAGGTCTGTGAGGTCATCTCCGTCCTGGATGAGGCGTGTGCGGGGGTCTCGAATGAGGGCGGCCAGCTCTTGCGGTGTGGGGCGCTTCCAGGACTTCTCCCGATGCGTCCGCTCGGATTCCCGTACCAGCGCAGCAAGTGCCTTGCTGTGCGGTTGTGTAGCCGACAGGCGCACCAAGAGCTGAACTGCTTCTGCGGTCCCTCTGGCTGCCAGGCGTTCCAGGGTGGTGTCCCGGTGCTGCCGAGCTCGCTCTTCGGATGTGATCCAGCCAGATGTTGGCTCGATGGGGAGTGTAGGGAAAGGATGCTGAGCGACCAGCAGACCGGCAAGTTCCGCCAGGTATGAAGTGGGCAGTCCGATGAGCCATGCCGACCCCGCACGATCGAAGAGATGGGCGATGATGAGATTCAGCCCGCTGTCGTCGGCACGTATTCTCGCTGCTACGCAGGGCCAGTATATCTCCGGTGCTTCGTTGAGAAGCACGGCCATGAGTGCGGCGTGAAGTCTGGAAACGGGGGTGGGTGGACCCTCGAATAGTGCCTCGCTGACAGCTTTGAGTGATCTGGTCCGTGCAGCTGGCTCGGAGTGCGCCAGAAGCATGCGAAGGACAGTGGTGACCGAGTACTCGACGTTTCGCTGCCTGTCGTTGTCGCAGTGCCCCTCTGCCTGGAACGCCAACCGAATAATTCCGGCCAAGGAATTGGATAGTTGGTCCTCCAGGTGCTGCGTCCACATGTGCTGGGCCAGCGCTGCCTCGATGCATGGGCTGCCGTCCCGAAGACAAGTGCGGATCAGGTGCAGGTAGGTGTCGCTCAGTTCCTGGTGCGCATGAGTTCGGGCGTGCCTGAGCAGGTCAGCTTGGCGCTCTGTCCCGTCCGTCCCACCGAGACCGGCAGGGAAGGCGAGAACAAGGGGTGCCCATCGCCGCCACGTCTGAGGAGAGATGGATGTGGGACCGCTTGGGTGTCGCGAATGCAAGTCGAGTGCAAGGTAACCGGCCCATGCCGGCCAGTAGATGGTGTCCGTGCCGATCCATTCAGGGGAAGGCTCAACGGTGGTGAGATAGTGCACGGCAGCGGTCCTCAACCGGTCGTCGGCACCTGCGGGAAGGACGCGGACGCCGGGTAGGGCAAGAATGTCGTGGCCGATGTCCGTGCCGGCCCGACCCGTGTCGGGGTGGAATCGCAGCTGAGTGCACAGACGCCAGAAGCTGTCGGTCATCCCTGCCTCAGCGTCCTTCAGCAAGTCGGCTGTGCTTTGGACGTACTCTTCATAGCCGTCCCAGGTACGAGGGGCCGGCTTTCTCGCAGCGCGCGTCAGGTAGCTCTCACGCTCAGCCTCAGCACGCGGGCTGTCCAAGGGCACCGCCTCAAGATGCCAGGCGAAGACTTCCTTCCACACCCGGGTCCCTTCTCGGGCCCAAGCCGCCTCCTGAGCTTCCGAGTCCTGCGATGACCAGATCCACCTGATGACTGACCATGCCCGCGGTGCCGCCTCCAGACTCAGGCCGGCTTCCAGGTCCAGGAGCCAACTGAGGTCTTCTCCGTCAAGCAGATGGTCGCGTTCGTCATCCAGCAGTGGTCCAGGCTGGGTGCGTTGTCGGTGCAACTGGTACGCGGAGCGTCGGCTCCACCCCTGTACCAGCAGGTATCCGTCCTCATCATCCTGCGCCAAACTGATAAGTTCTGCCGCCAGAAGGCGTCGGAGAGCCCGAGCCTGGTCCGCGGTAGGGGAGTTGAGAGGAACGCACAGAGGCGCAGGAACCGACAGCGATGGATACAACTTCAAGGCCCGATGCAGCCAACGCGCAACTGCGGGAATGCGCTCGACTGCCGCCGGACCGTCGAGGCACCGGTCGAGGAGTCCTTGCGTCATTTCGTCCGCGCGTGCCCATCCCGCCCAAGCCCGTGTTACCGATCCCGACGAGCTACCGATCAGAGTCTCGCCAGCCCACTCCAGCACCGGGATCACATCGTCTTCGGCCAGTTGATCGGGCAGCGCGGAGCAGAACCGGGCGTACTCGCCACTGTAGTTCTTCCTTCGAGGCGAAGTGAGGGCGGTGAGCATTTCGCTGACCGTAAGGCAATTGGGCCAGCAGGCTTGCAGGACCGCACCGCGCAGCCCGTCGTTGGGATCCCGCTCTGGGTGATCCATGAGTTCACGCAGGACGGGCTTCATTTGCGGGCCGGTGGCCAGCGGGTCGAGGGAAGCAGCTACGTTCACCGCCAGTCGCCGGATGTCTGCGGTCCGTCGCGTATCGAGGGCTAGCCGAATCACCTCAGGCAGAAGGGCCGACTGCTCATTCTGAGCAGCCAGAATCAGGGCGAGCTCGGCCTCCTCGTCGGAATATCGGGAGGAAGATTCGGCAGCGTGTTGCTGATCGGCGAACTGAGACTTGAGAGCCGTTCGAAGCTGGTGCGTCAGTCTCGGGTGGTCGAGTCGATACCGGTGGCGGTTCCACCATGGTTCTGCGTGGAGGTTGCCGTCACGAGCCAGGCGCAGCAGCCGTTCGACGATCAAGTGGTGGCAGTTAGAGTCGTCAATGTATGCGCTGTAGGAGGCGATAGCTTCGGTGTCTGCCTCGATGAGCCACGGTGCGAGGCCCGGTCGGAGCGCGATCAGCCAGGCAGCCGTTTCCCGCAAATCACTGCGGATACCGGGAGAGCCGATCTCGCCGCGCTGGATGAACAGTCCGCGCAGCTGAGCGTCAGGCAGGTGATGATCCGCCAGGTAACGGGCAGCCAGGTATGCAGCGATGGAAGCATGTGCGACGCCTACGACACCGGGGCCGTTACTGACGAACAGTGGGCTGCTGAGCACACTCTCCACCAGCAATGGGTCCAATGTAAATGCTCCTTGGGGCGCGCTTTCCACGGCGCCGATCAAGTCATCGATGGCAATGTGGTGATCGTCCGTGAACGGCCGACGGGTGGTGTCGACAGCCGATGCTCCGGTCAGCAGGCTGTAGCAGGCCAGCCGGGCGGCCACCATGAACCGCTGCTCGTGACTGCCCGCCAGCTCAACCTGATTCCGGTTGTCACCTTGCCCCATTACCATGAGCGGAAGGGCACGGCCGTAGAGCTCAACCCGGCGGGCTGGAAGGCGCCGCTCCGCCAGATACAGGTTGAGGAGCAAGGACAAGGTCAGAGGCGTCCGGGCCAGAGTGCCCGCCCCCGATTCGGCTACTGCCGTGCGAAAGCGTTCCGGATCCAGACCATGTGACAACGCTGCCTGGTCGAGGTCAAGGCGTCTCAGCGGGGCAAGCACGTGCGCGTGACTGATTCCGAAGGCTTTCTTCACGGCCCGACGCATCGCATCGGTGTATGCCATGCTTCGGCAACCGATGAGTACCTGGAGCTGTGTGCAGTCGAAGTACTCGGAAAGGTCGGTCAGCCAGCCGGTGATCTCCTTGGGCCTGGCCTTGCACTCGTCCACACCGTCCAGTACCAGCAGCACTCGCCCGGAAGGCCGCGGGCCGGGAACTGGCCCCACGCCTGCAACCGGCGTGCGCTGGAGAAGATGGCTCAGGGCGGGAGACGCCTTCCGGATCAGATCCTCCCAGGTCCTCACCTCGCCGAGGTCTACCCAGCGATGGGCCACGATGGGGCCGGTCGCTGACCGGGCAGAGTGGGCGTCCACGACCGTCTGGAGAGCATAGGTCTTGCCCGCTCCGGCTTCGCCTAGAAGCACTGCAGACTCGGTGCACGCATCGAGGAGAGGGATGAGCCCAGGCGATAGCCCTTCGGAGAGGGGGCCTCTCCAGCGATCGATCAGGAAGCCGTCTTCGTCAAGGCGCGGAAAGTCGCCCTCCACAGTGCAATAACGGTCCAGCTGCACACGCCGCTCCCTCGGGCCATGACCTACTCCCCAGAAGGCTAGGCCCGACCAGTGACAGTCGTCCTCCCGTACAGGCCGCAGGGCGTTGTCTTGCTGAGGGGCCATCGCTTTGCATAGCGGCCAGTGGGCTTGCCTGGACGCCAAGAGGCGGCAGTTGTGCGCGGTGTCGTGGGCGTCGGTCTGACTGCTGGCGTAGGTTCCGGATGATCCGACGGGCCCCGGTGAGACGGGTGTCCAAGCCATCGGTCACCGCGAGCGCCCCGTACACGCCATGTCCTGCCGCTCCTCCCAGTCCCGCTCGGCGGCCTGTAGCAACATCACGGTGGCGGCGACGATGACGTCGTGCGCGTTGCCGGTGAGCTACACCTGGTACTGGCCGGGCGCTACAGGCCAGTCGTACCGGCTGATGTCCCATCCCGACATGGAGTGAAGGCAGTCGGCACGACGCCAGTCATTGCCGCCGGCGCTTGCCGGTTGCCCCAGTCGTGTGGGCAATGAACTCTGCCCTCCCCTCTCCCGTGGCTGTACCGTCCGACATACGATGGGCAGTGGCGATGAAGCAGCGCAGCCGCAGGTCGGCGAGACTCTCGATGAAGTACCGGTCGGAGAGTGACGATCCCGGTGGGTGTGCGAGCTTCGCGCTCATCCACTCCACCAGGGTGGATCCTGCCCCGCGAGCGGTCCGGGGCCGGTCGAGGTGGGCCTGATCCTCCCGGCCGCCGGTTGCCCGCGTCCAGGTTTGGTCGAGCGCGGTTCGGACCTGACGCAAGGCGTCGAGTTCGTCCATGCTTGCGTGGACGAGGCGATCCAGTCGCTCCTCGGGCGACGTCTCTTCCCGGCGCGCCATCTGGGATGCGTGGTTGATGGCGGCCATTTCCCAGACCGGGAAGGGGTCGTTGCTCTCTACATCCGAGTCCAGGGCCAGCGCCGCTTCCAGGTCGGCCATGAAGGCGAGGTCGTCTTCGGGTAATTCCGGCAGGTTGAGGCCGGTGAGTACTCCAAGAAGGCGCTCGTCGACTTCCGCCCGGGGTGCGCGGGAGAGTTCGGGAACGCGACGCAGGTTGATGCGCATCTGCCGGATGGCCCTTCCTCCTCGTTCGAGATCGAGGCGGGCTTCGGCCTCAGCTTCTTCGTATTGCGGCGTTAGCTCGCCTCGCCACTCCTGAGGCACGGATGCCGCGACTTTCGCGACCTCGTCTTCCTGGGAGAACCGGCTGGTGAAGTAGACACGGGCCAGCGCGAGTTTGAGCGCGGACTCAGGTACGGGAGCGCCATCGAAGAATGCCATCAGGGCGAGGTCGTCCACACCGCGGCGTGGGCCGGCATGTCGGGCCAGTGAGAGCACCAGTTCCTCGGTACCGGGCGGGTACTCCGTCCTGGTGCCGGCCCGGCCCATGTAGTCGACCCGGGGGCGGGGGAGGAGGCCATGCTGTCGCCAGCGTTCGAGCCGGGTGGCGCTGACCGGGTGACCGGCGGCGGCTGCCGCGTTCATCAGATGCTGATCGGCGCGGCTTGGTGCGGTTCGTGGCATGAGGGAACGCTACGGATCCAGGCGGGGTACTTACTCGGCGGAACACGCGGGGGTCTAGTAGCCCGGCATCGCGGATCAGCCTGAAGGGCACCTGAGCATTGCTGGGCGGCGCAGCGCGCCTCGCCGACGGGGCGGTACGAGGCGCGGCGTCCGCGACGGTGACGCACACGTCGATGTGGACTGCTTGGCGCGCGGGGGCCGCGTGCAGTGATCGGGGACTGACTACGGATTGTGACTCCAGCTGGGCGGTGTCCTGACTGCTGCGGGTTGATAGATCCCGCGTCTACCGCCCGAACCAGCACGCTCCAGTTCCGGTGCTGGTTCCGTGCTGGCTCACAGGCCGTCGAAAAGGAAAAGCCGCACGTCCTAGCCCCGATCGAATGAGTTGTCGTACCACTCGATGGTGGTGCCGATGAGGCTGGCGGCGACGATGCGTTTGAGGCTGGCGGGGGGTGGGGGAGCGGTCGCGGGGGTGGACATCGGCACCACTTCCTGCTGTTCGGCGGGGACGTTTGTGTGTCGCCATACCGTAGGAACGTGCAGGTCAGAGGCGTATGTGGTGGGGCACCATAGTTCTGCGTACGGAGGTGCGTGTGACCACCATGTCTGCGTCGCCGACGCCCCTACGAGAGCTCCGGTCGAGCCCGCGAGAGCGCTGTCCGAGTTGCACTGCTCGGGCAGGATCTGGAGGTGGGGTGCTGACTCCCATGCTGGTTTGGTGCTGACTAAAAGCCCATGTCATCACCCGTTCTCACCTCTCCCGTGCTGACTTGGTGCTGCCTACGCTGCGTCGAACTCGGTCATGTGGGGCCGACCGGGCAGCAGCCGTTGCTTGGTCCTGCATGAAGCTGAGGCACGGGAGCGTGGGGATCAGGTCTGAGGTGAACGGAATGGTGGGCCTGTGCATTTCAGGCGCGGCCGCCGGTCACCGTGCGGGAACCTCGTCACGGGCATGGCGCGCGGGGCGTCACGGGAGGCTGTCAGGTGGTTGGGCGGGCAGGACCGAGGTGTCTCCGCGGAGGGAGGCGTCGAGCAGTCAAGGAATACCCGGACATCAAGATCGGGCTGTCCGAGGGCGGCACCGGCTGGATCCCCTACTTCCTGGACCGCTTGGACCGCACCTACGAGATGCACGCCACCTGGACGCTCCAGGACTTCGGCGGGAAGCAGCCCTCGGAGATCTTCCGCGAGCACTTCCTGACCTGCTTCATCAGCGACCCGATCGCAGTGAAGCTCCGTCACGACATCGGCATCGACAACATCTGCTGGGAGGCCGACTATCCGGTCTCAGCCTTGCCGCTCACGGGCTCGGAGTCGACCACAGGGCTCGACAAGTCCACCCCGTGACCGTGGACGGCCACAAGGCGCCCAGTGGAACCGTCGTCGCCGGCCGCACCTCGTCGAAGTACAGTCCGCTGCCATGGATCGGCGGTGACACGTCCGTCGTGAAGTGCCCGGACCTCAAGGCGGTGGCCGGCGCGAAGGTGATCTGCTCCGCCAAGGACGACGACGGCAAGGACCTCTCCATCCCCGTCACCGTCGTCAAGGCCGACGCCACCAGCATCACTTGGAAGTTCGAGCGTGTCCGACCACGGGTGATCAGCGACCGGGATGGAGGCCGAGCCATCCCGGGGAGGGAGCTCCCGTGACCTCACCGACGTAGAGAGCGAGCTGCTGCCTGAAGCGCTCGACGAGGTCCCGGTCGGCCATGAAGTCCTCGAAGCCGTCCAGGTGGGCGTTGCGGTACTCCCATACGGGGCGGTAACCCTCGTGCGGCTGGACGTCCGTGCGCACCGACCACATGTAGAAGTCGGACTGCGTCCGCTTCGACAGCCACCAGTTCAGATACAGCTTCGCAGCGGCGGGATGCCTGGCGTGCCTGAAGATGGCGGCGCGCTGGGCCCAGGCCATGAACGGGTCGTGCTTCGGGAGGACGAAGCGGGTCTTCACACCCGCCGCCGGGATCAGCATGCCGTCCGTGCCCAGCGCGAGGGCCGCGCGGCCCGCCTCGACCCGGTCCGCGGGTTCCTGCGTACCCCGCACCCAGGCCACGTCCTGGGCGACGAACCGCCGCAGCCACTCCCAGCCGTACTTGTCGACGATGAGGCTGTACAGGTACAGCACCGCGTCGTCGTCGTTCGGGTATGTCGAGACGATCTTCCCCTTCCACCGCGGGTCGAGGAGGTCCCGTGCCGAGGCGGGAGCCGTTGCACCGGCCTTGTCGACGTTGTAGACGGTGGAGAAGGCGTCGACGAAGATGCCGGTCCACGCGCCGTCGGGATCCTTGAACGCCGAGTGGACGCGGGAGAAACCGGCCGGCTTGTAGGGGAGCAGAGCCCCTACGCGCTTCCAGCGGGGGAAGTCCTGCAGGGTCTGCAGCTGTACGACGTCCGGGACCAGGGTGCCGGTGGCGAGCTGGTTGTCGATACGGGCGTCGTGGAACTTGCTGTAGTCCACGACGATGTTCAGGGTGACACCGGGAAACGCCTTTTCGAAGGCGGCCTTGTTGGCGTCCTGTTGGGTGGCCGTGTCGCCGCCCGCATAGACGGTAAGGGTCCCGCCCTCCGCCTTCGCCTCGCGGTACAGCTGGTTGAGGCTCTTGGTCTCCTCGCCGGGACTCGCGGCGTACCCCGTACCGGCGCCCAGCGCGGCCCCGGCGACCGTGAGTGAACCCGCGGCGAGTATCTGACGTCGTCCGACCGGCATGGTCGTTCTCCCCTTCACTGTGGTGCTGCCGTGTGATCGGCGGGAAGGGGCCAGATACCTTCCTGCGCAGGGTTACGGCAGCTGTATCGTCAGGTTTATGGATGAGCTACTGAATGACGAGGCGGTGGTCCTGTACGGCGACATACTGCGGCTGACGGACGTGATCGGTGGCCGGTCCGAGCGCACCATGCGCGAGGCCTCCGGGCTGGCCGGTTCCGAGTTCGAGGTGCTCCTGCGCCTGGCCAGGCACCCGCAGAACCGGACCACGAGCGCCCGCTTGGCCGAGGACCTGTCGTTCACCTCCGGCGGGCTGACCCGGCTCATCGCCCGCATGGAGGAGGCCGGGCTGCTCGCGCGGCACCCTCACCCCGACGACCGCCGGGCCGCACTCCTGGAAGCCACCCCGAAAGGTCGTGAACGACTGGGACGCGCCCTCGCCGCGCACATTCCGCAGGTCACCGCAGACCTCATGGAGCCGCTCACCCCGGTCGAGCGTCTGATCCTGCGCGAGCTGGTGAACAAGCTGATGGCCCACTCCTCCCGGGGCGCCGTGCAGAGCCCCAGCACAGGTACTCGCGGTAGATGATCTGAGACCGAAGGGGTGGCAGGCCGGGGACGCAGCTCAGTAGGCGACGGTGATACGACGGCGGACGGCCTGGTTCTTCTCCAGTTCGTCGGCCAGGGCGACGGCGTAGTCCTCGGCGCTGATGAAGCTGCGGCCGTTCGCGTCGAAGAGGAGCTCGTCGCCGCCGAGCTGGAACCGGGCCGTACGGTCGCCGGGGGCGATCTCGTCCGCCGGGGAGACGTACGTCCAGTCCAGGTCGGTCACCTCGGAGCGCAGCAGTCGCAGGACCTCACGCTGGGCGAGTGACTCGTCCTTGTAGACGGCGGGGAAATCGGCGGTGTCGACGCGGTCCGCACCCGATGCGGTCTTGAGACTGCCGGCACCGCCCACCACGACAAGTCGCGGTACGCCCGCGGTGCGCAGCCCTTCGATCAAGGAGCGGTACGTCGCCAGCAGCGGTGCGGACGGGTCGGAGCCGTCGCGGGGTGGGGAGACGGCCGAGATCACGGCGTCGTGACCGGCCGCGGCCTCGGCCACCTGGGCGGGCACCGTGGCGTCGAGGGCGAGGGCCGTCAGCGCGGGATCCCGGGGCAGGGCGTCCGTACGGCCCGAGCGAGTCCCGGCGGTGACTTGGTGACCGCGGCGCAGCGCTTCCGCTGCTATGCGGGAGCCGATCATGCCGGTCGCGCCGACGAGGAGAATCTTCACAGGTGACTCCGTTCGTGCTGGTTTCGGATGTGTGGGTGCCGTCAGCGCTGGATATCGAAGGTGATCCGGGCCCGCTCGACCGTTTCCTGCAGGACGCGCACCTCGCCAACGGCGTTCCGGTACCTGCCGGTCCCGCCCGTGATGGCGAACCGCTCGTCGAAGACGGGCCTCGAAGAGGCGAGCCTGGCTGTTCCAGCCGTGGTGATCTTGCCGCCCGGTAGTTCGTAGACGAAGGTCAGCAGCTCGGCAGTGCGCGGCTTGGCGTCGGTGGAGACGCCCACGAAGCTGCTGGTGCCCAGCTCGCGGCCGTCGTTGCCGGTGAGACGGCCGGTCCCGATCAGCTGGTCGCCGAGGGCCGAGTCCGCCGGGGCGACGTCGACCATGTTGATCGCGGTGCCCGTTTCGACGGCCTCGATGGTCGTGCGGTGTCTCGGCGACGCGGGGGCGGCGTCCGCCGCAGCGGGCGCCAGGGACAGGCCGAGGCTGAGGGCTCCGGCCGTGGCGGCGGCGACGCCGAATGCGGGGAGGAGACGCTTGCGCATGATCGGGCTCCGTATCCGTTGTCCCAGAAATAGCTGCCGACGCAGCTAATATAGCTGCTTCCGCAGATATTGCAACGGCAGCTTCTTCTGCTGTCGGCTTTCTGGCATCCTCATGAGATGAACGAGCAACTGCTGAACGACGACGACGTGACGCTCTACGGACTGTTCGTGGAAGCGTTCGCTCGCCTCAGGCCCCTCGTGCACCACGACCTGGGGGTCCCGGACACCTGGTTCGAGGTGCTGCTGCGGCTGGGACGCACCCCCGGGCACGGGCTGCGCATGACGGACCTGGCGGAGGCCGTGTCCTTCAGTTCGGGCGGCTTCACCCGGCTCGCCGACCGCATGGTGCAGGAGGGGCTGATCCGACGCGATCCGGACCCTGCCGACCGACGAGCCGCCCTCGCCGTACTGACCGACAAGGGCTCCGAGGCACTCGATCGAGCCTTGACCGCCCATGTATCCCATCTCCGCAGTCACGTCACCGGACCACTCTCGGCGGAGGACCGTCGTCACCTGGAGCGCATCCTGCGTGTGCTCCGCGGCGCGAACGAGTGAGTTCCGCGGGTGGCGGCGAGGAACGCCGGCGGTCTGCGCGTGCCGGAGTCGACGTCTGCGGGTGCCGGATCGGGTCATCCCGCACCCGCCTGACGCACGACGGCCGGTGCCTTCCCGGGCGCAGAGCACCACGAGCGTGCGACGAACCACAACTGCGGCGGACATCGCCTGTTTCCTCGCGGACCCAGCGGACGCCCTGCCCATTCGGCCGACGTCGGCGCGGTTCTCACTCGGAAGAGGCGGCCGTTCGGCCGATCCGACCGGGCCCGCAGGGTGCTTACGGTGACGCCGTGGTGGTGCAGCCGCGAGCGTGTCTCCTGGGGCGCCCGGTCGAGCCGACGAGGTCAGCGCTTTCGACGGCCTGACCACTGGAACCTGCACGCTCCCTGGTGCCTCTGCACGACCGGGGACCGCCCGACCCGGTGTGCCGCAAACCTGTTCACCGGCTTGCCGCCCCTGGTCCCGACACCTCCTACCACCACTGTCTACAGACCCGCCCCACGGGACGAGTACGCGATGCGACGCAGAAGGTTCGTGCTGTGCGTCGTGCTCGCGGCCTGCCTGACCGGGTGCGGTGCGGTGGACGACGGCCCCCGTGACGAGGGCCCGGCTCCCACGGGGATCGCGTGGACGGGGCAGGTGTACATGGAGGACTGGGGGGCCAGCCACGGGCGGCAGGCCCAAGGGGGCTGCCGTACCAGCGCGTGTGGTCCGACGTCGGACACGTCAGGTGCGACCTGTCGCCCCGGCAGGCGTCCGGGGGCACGCGCCGTAAACCCGGACGCCTGCCGGAGCCCTGGGCGTTGGCGCGGCGTTCGGCGCCGCGCTGACCGACGCGCTCGTCAAGCGCCCCCCGACAACGACTTGCTGATCTCCGCCCGGACAGGGGCGAAGGTCGCCACGGTGATGAGGGGCGGTGGTAAGCCCTTCCTCGGCCATCTCGCGCCGCGCCGGGCCCGGTGCGATGCGTGCGGGTGCGGGTGCGGGTGCGGGTGCGGGTGCCTCTGCCCGATCGGTGAGCGCTGTGCGGCCGCTCCTATCGCTCCCGAACCATCCCGGACTCCCACGCCCAGGCGGCGATCTCGACCCGGTTGCGGGCGTCGATCTTCTGCTGGATGTTGGCCAGGTGCGTCTTGACGGTGGACAGGGACACCACCAGCTGCGCGCAGATCTCCTGGTTGGTGCGGCCCACCGCGACCAGCCGGGCCACGTCCAGTTCGCGTTCGGTCAGCGGGGAGGCGGCGGACGGCTCGTCCCGGGTGGCGGACAGGTGCTTCAGCAGCCGGACGGTGACGGCGGGGGAGACCAGAGCGTCGCCGCGGGCGGCGGCTCGCACCGCCTCGATCAGCAGACCGGGCGGGGCGTCCTTGAGCAGGAAGCCGCACGCCCCGTTGCGCAGCGCGGTGTGCACGTAGTCGTCCTGGTCGAAGGTGGTGATCACCACGACTTTCATCGGGCTGTGGACTCCGGGGCCAGCCAGGGCGCGGGTGACGTCCAGGCCGTCCAGTTTCGGCATCCGGATGTCCACCAGGGAGACATCCGGGCGCATTCGGCGGGCGAGTTCCACGCAGGCGGCGCCGTCGGCGGCCTCGCCGACCACCTCGATGCCGGGCTGGGCGTCGAGGATCAGCCGGAAGCCCATGCGGACCAGTTCCTGGTCGTCCGCGATCAGTACGCGGATCGCTGTGTCGTTCACGCCGGTGATCCTGCCACGGCGGCCAGCACGGGGAAGGTGGCGGTCACCCGCCAGCCGCCGTCGTCGGTGGGGGCGGCGGTCAGCGTGCCTTCCACCGCTTCGACGCGTTCGCGCAGGCCGACCAGTCCGAAGCCGCCGCGTCCGCCGACCGGGCCGGGGCGGCCTGCGGCCGGTGCCGTGTTGTGCACCTCGACCCGCAGCCGGGCCCCGTCCGTGTCGACCCGTACGGCCACTACGGCGCCGGGCGCGTGCCGGCGGACATTGGTCAGGGCCTCCTGCACGACTCGGTGCACGGAGGTCTCCACCTCGGGGGCGAGACGCGCCTCGCGGGCCGCCGCGGCGACCTGCAACTGGACGTCCGCTTCGTCTTCGGAGAACGCCGAGACCAGGCGGGCGAGTTCCGCCCACACCTCGCCGGGCCGGACGTCCGCATGGTCGTCCTCGCGCAGCACCCGCACCAGGCGGCGCATCGAGTCCAGCGTCTCCGATCCGGACCGGGTGATGTTCTCCAGTAGCGGCCCGACCTGTTCCGGTGCGGTGTGCTGGAGGGTCAGCGCGGCATTGGCCTGGACGATGATGCCGGTGACGTGGTGGGCGACGAAGTCGTGCAGGTCGTGGGCGAGTTCCAGGCGCTGGCGCTGGCGTACGGCGGCGATGTCGCGGGCCCGCTGTTCCTCCAGCAGCCGTGCCCGCAGACCCCAGGCGAGAGCCGTACCCGCGCCGAGCGTCATCAGCAGGCACCAGTTGATGGCGGTCTGGCTGTCGTTCTGGATGTCTCTCGGCAGCCAGCGCAGTGGGATCGCGATGGCCGCCACGGCCAGTGCGGCCGACACCGCTGCCGCGGTCCTCGGGCGCGGCACCGCCCACACCGCACGGGACAGCAGCACCAGCAGCGCGACGCCCTCCAGCACTCCCCAGGTACCGGCACCGTCCGGGCCCGCGAACACGACGATCCCAACCGTCAGGGCCAGCGAGCCGGCTGCGACGAGTAGGGCACGTACCTGCATCTTGGGCCCACGGTCGGGCCACAGCAGCGCCGCGCAGGCAAACGGGCCGGACACGATCGGCAGCCAGCTCGTCCAGCGGTAGTCGGGCTCCCGGCCGGCGAACACGTCCAGCAGCCCCAACAGGCCGAGGACGAGCCAGCCGACGGCGACCAGCGCCCGGCGGCGCAGCAAAGTCTCGGAGTACACGCTCGGCAGGATACGGAAGAGGCGATTCCCCGCGGACTCGGCCGAACGGCCGATGTCCGCCCCCCCCCCCCACAACCGGCCGTCCGGCCGAACCCGCCGGGGGCCGTGCGCCCCGATCGTGGACGGCATGCATCCGATGATCACCGCCCTTTGTGGGGAGCGCACCCGATGAACACCACCTCCGCCGTCCTGACCGGCACCGGCCTGTTCAAGTCCTACGGCCTGGCCCGCGCACTGGCCGGCGTCGACATCGACGTGACGTCCGACCAGTCGCTGGCCGTCATGGGACCGTCCGGCTCCGGCAAGTCCACTCTGCTGCACTGCCTGGCCGCCATCGAGCGGCCCGACTCCGGTGAGGTGCTCCTGGACGGCAAGCGGATCGACCAGCTCCGCGAACCGGCCCGCAGCGAGCTGCGCCGCACCGCGTTCGGCTTCGTCTTCCAGTCCGGCCAGCTGCTCCCGGAACTGCCCGCCGACGAGAACGTGGCTCTGCCGCTCATGCTCGGCGGCACGCCGCGCCGGGCGGCCGTCGAGCAGGCCCGGCAGTGGTTCGGCCCTCTGGGCCTCACGGGCCTGGAGGACAGGCGTCCCGGGCAGCTGTCCGGAGGTCAGGCGCAGCGGGTGGCCATCGCACGGGCCCTGGTGGGGAGCCCGAAGGTGATCTTCGCCGATGAGCCGACCGGCGCGCTGGACCAGGCCACCGGCATGGAGGTGATCCGCTTGCTGGTGGAGGTCAGCCGCAGCCAGGGCGCCGCCCTGGTGGTGGTCACCCACGATGCGAACGTGGCCCGCTGGTGCGACCGCACGGTGGAGGTCCGCGACGGTCGACTGGCCACAGATCGAGCTGCGGCTCAGACCGGCACCGAGGCGACGGCGGGGTACCGGCGATGAGGGCACTGGACCGCACCACCTGGGCTCTGACCTGGCGGCTGACCCGGGCGGGCGGCCGCACCGGTCTGCTCGCCACCGGCCTCGCGGTCGCGGCGGCGGCCGTGTCCACCACCCTGCTCCTGCTGTGCGTCGCGATGAACCTGGGCTTCCAGCACCGCGCGGACCGCACCGACTGGCGCACACCGGTGAAGTCCTCCCATCCGGTGGCCGTCCAGGCGGTCGGGACCACGTTCACCCGGGGTGAGCCGGTCACCGTCGTGGACGTCGCACGGCTGTCCGGACGCCCCGCGCCCGCCCCGCCCGGCCTCGACCGCTTCCCCGCCCCCGGCGAACTGTGGGTCTCCCCGGCGCTCGGCGTCCTGCTCGACCGGCTGCCCGACGGCCGCCACCCGGTCCCCGGCACGCCCGCCGGAACGCTGGGCCGAGCGGCACTGGCGCACCCCGGCGAACTCGTCGCGGTGATCGGACACCGCCCCACCGACCCGGCGGTCACCGCCGAGCGCGCTCCCGACCCCCGCCGGGTCGGCGACATCGCCACCCCCACCCGCGTCGCGTCCTTCACCGGCACGCCACTCACCGACGGCACAGGCGGCATGTACACGCTCCTGGCCCGGTTCTCCACCGTCCTCGTCATCGTTCCGCTGCTGGTGCTGGCGGCCTCCGCCGCGCGGCTGTCGGTGTCCCGCCGCGACCAGCGCCTGGCCGCGCTGCGCCTGATCGGTGCCACGCCGGGCCGTATCGCCGCAATGGCGGCCGCCGAAGCGCTGCTCACCGGGGCGGCGGGGGCGGTGCTCGGCGCCGTGGGATACGGGCTGCTGCTGCCGGTGGCGGCGAGCCTGCCGCTCGCGGGCGGCTCCTGGTTCATGAGCGACTTGTGGATCGGCGCACCGCCACTGCTGGCGGTGGTGGCCGGGGTGGTGGTGCTGGTCGTGGCCAGCGCGCTCGCCGGACTGCGTCAGGTGGTCGTCGGCCCGCTGGGCGTGGCACGGCGCTCCCGCAGTCGCGGGGCGAGCGCCGTGCGGGCGGTGGTCTTCGTGGCTGTCGTCGCCGCCTACGGCTGGATCACGAGGGAGTACGGCAGCGACGACGTCGTGGCGCTGTACGCGTTCGCCGCGCTCTTCCTGGCCCTGACCGTGATCGGGCCCTGGTTGGTCCGGCTGCTCGGCAGGATCGTCACCGCCCTGGCCAAGCGGCCGGCGACATTGCTGGCCGGGCGCAGGCTGTTGGACGATCCCAAGGCTGCCTGGCGGATCGTCTCCGGCCTCACCCTGGCCGGGTTCGTCGCCGGGTTCTTCGCCTTGCTCACCATGGACAGCACGCCCCCGTGGGGAGGGCGGCCCGACCAGCTCGCCATCGCCGCCCCGGCCGACAAGGTGACGCAGATGCGAACGCAGGCCGAACAGCGCCTGCACGCCGCCGGGGTGAGCGCCACGGTCGGCGTGGACGACGGCTTCGTGGCCACAGCCCCTTACGACAGTCGCCAGATCACCGCAACCGTTTCCGGCGGCCCGGCCGAACTGGACCGCGCCCGCACCGCGCTGACCGGCCTGACGCCGGACCAGTACCCGCTCACCACCATCGACGTGAACTGGTCCCAGGCGCAGTTCACCCGGGACTTCACCACCATCACGCGGGTGGTGCTCGTGGTGACGTTCACGGTCGCCATCACCTCGGCCGGGATCACGGCGGCCGCCGCCGTCCTGGACCGTCGACGCACCTACGCCCTGCTGCACCTGGCCGGAACCCCGCTGCGGGTCCTGGACGCCGCCCGCAGCCGGGAGACGCTGATCCCGGTCGCGGTGCTGGCGGGCGGTGCCGTCGCGACGGGGCTGCTGTGCGGGGGATCGATGACCTTGGCGGGCGGCGACGCGTCGTTCGACGGAGGCGGCCTGCTCGTTCTCGCGCTGTGCTGCGCCGCCGGCGTCGGCGGGATCCTGGCGGCCGGCGGCCTGAGCCGTCCCCTGCTGCGCTCGGTCACGCGGCACGCCGGGGTACGGGGAGAGTGAGCAGTGGGGGCTGAGGCCAACGGCCAGGCCCGGCCCCCGCGGCAGGGCATCGTGCCTCCGGCAGGGGGCGCATCGGTGCGGGCCGAGCCGGGCATGTTCGGGGTGTACGTCCGCCGGTTCGCCCTGCCGGAGGAACGACACCAGCCAGACGTACACCCCCACGCGAACCGCTCTGCCTGCTACTGACAGACGTACCAACGGCGGTGCTACATCCCCGCGTCGTCCCAAAACCGTCTGCTCGTTGTCCGGCGCCGGGTGCCGCACAGTGGACGCCGTACAGCACCCCTCCGGGCCGACGGCCCACGCTGTCCGCCGGGGTGGTGGTCGTGTCCCTGGACGCCCTTCCATCGGTACTGCCGGAGACCGCGGCCACGACGCCGCCCGGCGGGACAGCTGCACACGACCCGAGTCCGCCGCACAGCCGCTCGCGGTACCAGTGGCTACCGCCCCCGTCACAGCCCTTCTCCGCCGACCGAGAGAGTGACATGTCCATCGAACCCCCCGAGTCAACAGTCGCTCCACCCGAGGGTTCTCCCGGGGCGACTGCGTCCGACCCGTCCCGGCGCACGTTCATCGCGACCACCACCGCTGTCGGCGGCGCGGTCGTCGCTGGCGGCTTCATAGCGGGTCCGTCCGTGTTCGGCGCCGAGCCCGCGGACGCCGCCACGCCATCGCCCAGCAGCCGTGTCTCCCTCACCGTCAACGGCGAGCGCCGCACCGTCACGGTCGACAACCGGACCTCGCTCCTGGACCTGCTGCGCGAACACCTCGGCCTGACCGGCTCGAAGAAGGGCTGCAACGCCGGTGCCTGCGGCGCCTGCACCGTGCTGGTCGACGGCCGCCGGGTCAACTCCTGCCTGACGCTGGCGGTGCGGCTGGACGGCGCGGAGGTCACCACCATCGAGGGCCTGTCGAAGGGCGAACGGCTGCACCCGCTGCAGCAGGCGTTCATCGACCACGACGCCTTCCAGTGCGGTTACTGCACCTCAGGCCAGATCATGTCCGGCGTCGGCTGCATCAACGAGGGCCATACCGGCTCACCGGAGGAGATCCGGGAGTTCATGAGCGGGAACATCTGCCGCTGCGGCGCCTACGTGAAGATCGTGCAGGCGGTCGAGCAAGCCGCCGGCCGGAAGTGAGGACCGATGCATCCCTTTTCTTACACGAAGGCCGCGAGCACTCGGCAAGCTCTCGACGCGGGCCGTGACGGCGGCCGTTACATCGCCGGCGGCACCACACTCGTCGACCTGATGCGCGAGACCGTCGAACGCCCGGCCGCGATCGTCGACATCAGCGACCTGCCCCTGCGCGACATCATGGTCACCCGCCGCGGGGGCCTGCGCATCGGCGCGCTGGTGCGGATGTCCGAGGCCGCCGCCCACCGGGGCGTGCGCGCGCTGTATCCGGTCATCTCGCAGGCGTTGGAGCTGAGCGCGTCGGCGCAGCTGCGCAACATGGCGACCATCGGCGGCAACATCATGCAGCGCACCCGCTGCACGTACTTCCGTGATGTGACAGCCGCCTGCAACAAGCGTGAGCCGGGCTCGGGCTGCGCGGCCCTGCATGGCGTCAACCGCACCCATGCGATCCTCGGTACCTCCGACGACTGCGTGGCCACCCACCCCTCCGATGTCGCCGTGACGTTCGCGGCGCTGGAGGCCAGTGTGCATCTGCTGGGGCCGGCAGGGGAGCGGACCGTTCCCTTCGCCGACTTCCTGCTCCGTCCGGGCAGCACCCCGGGCCGCGAACAGTCCCTGCGCCAGGGCGAGTTGATCACGGCAGTCGAGATCCCGGCCCTTCCGCGCCCGCTGAGGTCGGGCTACCTGAAGGTGCGCGACCGGCAGTCCTACGAGTTCGCGCTGACCTCGGCGGCCGTCGCCCTGCACATCCGCGGCGGGGTGATCCGGGAGGCGAAGGTGGCCGCCGGGGGCGTGGGCACCGTGCCGTGGAAGCTGCCCGCCGTCGAAGACGCGCTCGTCGGCAAGCGGCCGTCGAACGCCCTGTGGACCAAGGCCGCCGAGCGGGCCGCGGACGGAGCCAGGCCCCTCCAGCACAACCGTTTCAAGGTCGAGTTGCTCACACGGACCGTGGAGCGCCAACTGCGTGTCGTAGGAGGTGGCAAGTGAGCCCGCAGCCGCAGTCAGCCGTCGGAGCGCCGTTGTCCCGGGTGGACGGTCGGCTGAAGGTGACCGGTCAGGCGAAGTACGCCGCCGACCACGACATCGACGGCGTGGTGCACGCTGTCGTCGTCGACAGCAGTATCGGCCGCGGCCGGATCACCGGCATCGACACGCGCGCCGCCGATGCCCAGCGCGGCGTCCTGGGGGTCATCAGCCACCTCGACAGGCCCAGGCTTGCCTACCGTCAGAACCAGGTCAGCAACGCCTTCCCGGGTGAGCGGCTGCACGTCTTCCACGACGACGCCGTCCGGTTCTTCGGCCAGCCGGTCGCCGTCGTGGTGGCCACCACGCTGGAGGCCGCGCAGCACGCCGCGAGCCTGGTGAAGGTCTCCTACGACGCCGAGAAGCCGTCGACCGACCTCATGCGCGGTCCGGCCCAGGAGGGTCCCGCGCCCTTCGCGCGGCCCTACGCACGGGGCAACGCCCAGGAAGCGCTGGGCACCGCGGACGTCCGGCTGGAGATGACCTACCGGCTCTCGCGCAACCACCACAATCCGATGGAGACGCACGCCACCATCGCCCGCTGGGACGGCGACAAACTCACCGTGTGGGACAAGACCCAGTGGGTGATCGGCACACAGAACGAACTCGCCGCGGTCTTCGGCATCCCGCTGGAGAACGTGCGTGTCCTCTCGCCCTTCATCGGCGGCGCGTTCGGCAGCGCCCTGAAGACATGGCCGCACGTCACCATCGCGGCGCTCGCCGCACGCGAGATCGGCCGACCGGTGAAGCTCGTGCTGACCCGCAGGCAGATGTACTTCACGGTGGGCTACCGGCCCGCCTACGAGTACAGACTGCGCGTGGGCAGCACCCGGCGCGGACGGCTGACCGCGATGACCCACGACTTCACGTACGAGACCTCCCGCTACGAGCAGTTCTGGGAGGCCAACCTGGCGCTCGGGCAGATGCTTTACGCAGTGCCCAACGTCAGCCAGAATCCCCAGATCGTGCCGCTGGACGTCAGCACCCCGCTGTGGATGCGCGGCCCCGGCTACGGCAGCTCCGCTTTCGTCATCGAGACCGCGATGGACGAACTCGCCTACAAGCTCGGTATCGACCCGATCGAGCTGAGGCTGCGCAACGAACCCGGTGAGGACCCGTCGACGCAGCAGCCCTTCTCCACGCGGCGGCTGCGCGAGTGCTTCCGCGTCGGCGCCCGCACCTTCGGCTGGCACCGGCGCAACCCCCGGCCGCGATCCCGGCGGGACGGCGACTGGCTCATCGGCACCGGCGTGGCCACCGGCTGCTACGACGTCTTCCGGGGACACGCGCAGGCCCACGCCAGGCTCGACGCGGACGGCACCGTGGTGGTCCAGTCCGCGACCCATGACACGGGCACGGGCACGTACACCTCCATGTCCCAGGTCGCCGCCGACGCCCTCGGCCTGGCCGTACGCAACGTCACCTTCCGGCTCGGCGACTCCGCCATGCCGCCGGCCCCGGCCCAGGGCGCCTCGCAGACCATGCTCAGCGTGGGATCCGCCGTTCAGGACACCTGCGACACACTGCGTGAGCAGGCCATCAAGCTCGCGGTGGAGGACGAGCGCTCACCGCTGCACGGCGTCGACGCCGACGATGTCGTCGTCCGCGGTGGCCGACTGCATGTGAAGGGCAACACCGCGCGCGGGGAGACCTACCGGCAGCTCCTGGCCCGCAACAACCGCACTCACCTGGAGGCGCGCGGGTCGTACACGCCGGAGGAGGAAAGCCGGTTCTCGATGTACGGCTACGCCGCGATGTTCGCCGAGGTCGCCGTCGACGCCCGGCTCGGTCTTGTCCGGGTGCGGCGGATGCTCGGCGTGTATGACGCCGGCCGGATCATCAGCCCCAAGCTCGCCGAGAGCCAGGCCCTCGGCGGCATGGTGGGCGGCATCGGCGCCGCCCTGCTGGAACACACGGTCACCGACCACCGCGACGGCCGCATCGTGAACGCCAACCTCGCCGACTACCTCGTCCCCGTCAACGCCGACATCCCCGACCTCAAAGCTGTCTACCTCGACGGGGAGGACTACAAGGCGGCCCCCATCGGCGTGAAGAGCCTCGGAGAACTCGTACAGATCGGCGTGGCACCCGCCATCGCCAACGCCGTCTTCCACGCCACCGGAAAACGTGTCCGCGAACTGCCCATCACCGCCGAAGCCCTGCTCTGAACCCCGGACGGCCGGGCCTCCTTCCCCCCGGCGGGCCCGCAGCCGTCCGGTCGGCCCGCCGCCGCGCCTCGATCCCCCCACATCGGCGCGGCGGCGGGTTCCCTCACCTCCCCCAGGAGACCACTCATGCTGAACATCGCGGACACGCTGTACCGCTGGTGCCGCGAGGCCCGTCCCTTCGCCCTCGCCACCGTCACCCAGGTCAGCGGCAGCGCACCCCTGCCGTCCGGCACCTCACTGGCCGTGGACGCCGACGGCGAAGCGGTCGGCAGCATCTCCGGAGGGTGCGTGGAAGGAGCCGTCTACGAGCTGTGCCAACAGGTGCTGACG
Source organism: Streptomyces sp. NPDC029044 (assembly GCF_040637495.1). NCBI lineage: Bacteria > Bacillati > Actinomycetota > Actinomycetes > Kitasatosporales > Streptomycetaceae > Streptomyces > Streptomyces sp. NPDC029044. The sequence goes on along the minus strand of NZ_JBEZWN010000059.1, from coordinate 1,083 downwards.
TCCGGCGAGCCCCCGATACGGGCCTCGTTCGGCTACTCCGACGACGACGCCTTCGCCGTGGGCCTGACCTGCGGCGGTGAACTGGAGGTGCTGGTCCAGCGGATCGGTCCCGCTGACCAGCCGCACCTCACCACCGCCTTGGAAGAGGTATTGGCCGGTGTTCCCATCTCCGTGGCACAGGTGATCGACGGACCGCAGCGTCTTCTCGGCCGCACTCTGTCCGTCTTCGGGGGTGGCAGCACCTACGAGGGGACTCTTGGCAGCCAGCCGACGGACCGTTCGGTGGCCACGCGGCTCCGCGCCCTGCTGCGGGCAGGCAGATCCGGCCGCGTCGAGGTCGGTGGGGACGCCGACACCTGCCCGGAGAAGCTGACGCTCCTGGTTCACACCCAAGCGGCCCCGCCCCGCATGCTGATCTTCGGCGCCGTCGACTTCGCCGCCGCCCTCAGCCAGGCAGGGCGCTTCCTCGGCTACCGGGTCACCGTCTGCGACGCCCGCCCGGTGTTCGCCACCCGCGAGCGCTTCCCGCACGCCGACGAGGTCGTCGCCGACTGGCCGCACCGCTACCTGGCGGGCGCCGAGGTCGACGCCCGCACCGTGATCTGCGTCCTCACCCACGACGCCAAGTTCGACGTCCCCCTGCTCCGCACGGCCCTCGAACTCCCGGTCGGCTACATCGGCGCGATGGGGTCCCGACGCACCCACGAAGACCGTCTGGAACGTCTGCGTAAGACCGGCGTGCCCGCAGAGCTTCTCGCCCGCCTGCACTCACCTGTCGGCCTCGACCTCGGTGCTCAGACCCCCGAGGAGACGGCGATCTCCATCACTGCCGAGATCATCGCCCACACCCATGGGGGCACCGGCTTGCCCCTGTCCCGAGTCCCCGGCCCCATTCACCGTTCCGTCCCTGTCGCCCGGGTGTCGTCACCGGCCGCGCTCCTGACCGTATGAGGACCCAGCGCTCATCGACACCTACATCGAGGAGGTCCGCTTCACCGGCGGCGAGCCGCTGCTGCGCCCGGGCCTGGTCGGCATCGTCGAGCGCGTCGCCGCTCTGGACCCGCGCCCCCAGATGTCGCTGAC
>NZ_JBEZWN010000058.1:0-48108 GCF_040637495.1 Streptomyces sp. NPDC029044 | reverse complement strand
TACTGCGGGGTCCCCGGCCCCGCCGCCTATTAGTCCGCCGCCCTCCCCCGCCCGGGGGTGGGCGGCGGCCTATTCGTCTCTTCTCATCCACCTCTTATGCGCGGCTCAAGTCCTCATCACAGACCGTCCCTAGCTTGCTGCCATGTTCTTCACCTATCTGAGGCGCGAGCTGCGCCGCCGCAGAAAAGCGGCCCTCGTCGTCGCCTCCGGACTGGCGCTGGGCATCGCGCTGGTCATCGTCGTCTCCTCCGTGTCCGCCGGAATGGGCCGGGCGCAGGACAAGGTGCTGGAGTCGCTGTACGGGCTGGGCACGGACATGACCGTCACCAAGGCCGCGGCACCGGCCGGGAGCGACGCACAGCGGCCGCGCTTCCGCTTCGACGCCCGGGACGACGGGTCGGGCGGCGAGCAGAGCAGCGACCGTGTCATGGTGCGCGGCTTCCAGACCCTGGCCGGTTCGACCGTGGGCAGGGTCGACGCGCAGAGCGGCGTCGCGGACGCGGTGGGCGGGCTGAGCCTCCAGGTCCTCAAGGTCAGCGGCGCGTTCACCCGGGGCCGGTTCGAGCAGGGTGAGGGCGGCGGCGGGCAGGGCTTCGGCCGGGGCGGGGCCCAGCCCTCGCCGCAGGGCCGCGTCGAGGGCGGCGGCGCCGACTTCGACGTGAACAACTACTCCGTCTACGGCACCGACGTCACCAAGCCGGCCCTCGGACCGCTGACCTCCTCGAAGATCACCAGCGGCCGTTCGTTCACGAGGAGCGAGACGGACGCGAAGGTCGCCGTGGCGGACGCGGCGTACGCCAAGGAGAAGAAGCTCAAGGCCGGTTCCACGGTGACCATCAAGGGCACCGGGTTCAAGGTGGTCGGCATCGCCACGGCCGACAGCGGGGACGCCGCCGCGAACCTCTACGTCCCGCTGAAGCGGGCGCAGACACTGGCCGGCGTCAAGGACCAGGTGACCACCGTCTACGTCAAGGCCACCGACTCGCAGCGGATCGGCAGCGTCAAGTCGGAGATCCAGAAGGACGTCCCGGGCACCACGGTCACCACCTCCGCCGACCTCGCCGGAACCGTCTCCGGCTCCCTGTCCACGGCCTCCTCCCTCGCCGCGAGCGTCGGCCGGTGGCTGTCGGCCGTGGTCCTCGCGGCCGCGTTCCTGGTGGCGGGCCTGCTGACGTCAGCGGCGGTCTCGCGCCGGGTCCGCGAGTTCGGCACGCTCAAGGCACTGGGCTGGACGTCGGGCCGGGTGACGCGGCAGGTGGTCGGCGAGGCGGTGGTCAACGGCCTGGTGGGCGGTGCGCTGGGCATCGCGCTGGGGCTGGCGGGCGCCTATGCCGTGACCGCCGTGAGCCCCACGCTCCAGGCGCAGTTGGGCGGGGCTGGGGGCGGGGGCGGCATCGGCGGCTTCGGAGGCGGCCGGGGTCGTGAGGCCGCCGGGAGGACCCTCGACGTCGCCCTCACCGCGCCGGTCAGCCCGACGACCATCGCCCTGGCGGTGGCTCTGGCCGTGACGGGCGGGCTGGTCGCGGGGGCCTTCGGCGGCTGGCGGGCCTCCAGACTGCGCCCGGCGGACGCACTGCGGCGGGTGGAGTAGGCGCTCCCCTCAGGCCGACGGCACCAGCACGGACCTCAGGGGCGCGGGGCTGTATCGATGTGCGGCTCCGCCGCGTGAGCGCGCCCCCCCACGCACCCGCACTCGAAGGCGATTCAGGAGCTCCCGGAATGTACGAACTCAAGGCCGTCACCAAGCACTACACCCGGTCCAAGAACACCGTTCCAGCACTCGACGGCATCGACCTCACCATCCCCGACGGCGACCGACTGGTCATCCAGGGTCCCACCGGCGGCGGTAAATCCACGCTGTTGCAGATGCTCGGCGGTCTCGACCGCCCCACCTCCGGACAGGTCGTCCTGGACGGCACCGACCTGGCCGCGCTGCCGGAGGCACGACTGACCCGGGTGAGAAGCGAAAGCATCGGCTTCGTCTTCCAGTCCTTCAACCTCATCCCGACGCTCACCGCGCAGGAAAACGTGGAGACGGCCCTCGTCCCCCTCGGCATGAAGCCGAAACAGCGACGCGAACAGGCCGCCGAGGCACTGGAGTCGGTCGGCCTCGGCGAGCGCCGCGCGCATCTGCCCGGCGAGATGTCCGGCGGTCAGCAGCAACGCGTGGCCATAGCCCGGGCCCTCGTGAAGCAGCCGAAGGTGCTCCTTGCCGACGAACCCACCGGGAATCTCGACGAATCGATGCGGGACGAGATCATGGATGTGCTCGAACGCATGTGGGAGGAACTCGGTCTCACCTTCGTGATGGTCACCCACGACTCGGAGATTGCGCGGAAGGCCCCGCGCCTGGCGACGATCCGCAAGGGCCGGATCAGCGTCAAGGAGAACACGCGTGCGTAACCCGGCAGCCCTGTAACGGAGTTCCGACGGCCGTGTAACAGTCGGCCGACGAATTTCTTACCTCCTTCTCATCTATTGAGCACCTGATCACCTCTCGGCATACTGCCTCTTCCGGGGGGTGTACGGGCATGCGTACGAGACCACCCCCGGCCGGGTGAACGGGGAATTCACCCGGTTCTTCTGCAAGGGGGAAACTTGCGCAGACAAGTGAAAAGGGCGTGCGCGGCCACGGTCGCCACAGCGGCGGCCGTGGCCCTGGCGGCGGGTATGACCAGCCCGGCGTCGGCCGACGGCGACAGGGCGGCAGCGTCCGCCAAGCCGGCCTCCCTCACCGCCAAGCACCGCATCACACTGATCACCGGCGACCGCGTCGTCCTGGACGCCAAGGGCCGTGTCATCGGCCTGGAGCACGCCAAGGGCCGCGAGGACGTACCCGTCCAGATCCGCAAGGTCGACGGCCACACCCTCGTCATCCCGGCCGACGCGGCCCGCCTGGTCGCCACCGGCAAGCTCGACCAGCGGCTCTTCGACGTCACCGAGCTCAACAAGTCCACGACCCGGAAGGCCCAGAAGAAGGGCCTGAAGGTCATCGTCGGCTACCAGGGCAGCGCCGCGTCCACCAAGGCCGACGTCCGCGACGCCGGCACCCTGCGCCACACGCTGAAGTCCGTGAACGCGGACGCGGTGCAGACGCCGCAGGCCGAAACGCCCGAGCTCTGGGACGCGGTCACCAACGGCGAGAAGACCGCCTCCGGCATCGCGCACGTCTGGCTCGACGGCGTCCGCAAGGCCAGCCTCGACAAGTCCGTCCCGCAGATCGGCACCCCCAAGGCGTGGGCGGCCGGCTACGACGGCAAGGGCACCAAGATCGCCGTCCTGGACACCGGTGTGGACGCCACCCACGACGACCTCAAGGGTCAGGTGGTCGGCGCCAAGAACTTCACCACCTCGCCCGACGCCACCGACAAGGTCGGCCACGGCACGCACGTCGCCTCCATCGCGGCGGGCACCGGCAAGAAGTCCGGCGGCAAGTACAAGGGTGTCGCGCCCGGCGCGAAGATCCTCAACGGCAAGGTCCTCGACGACGGCGGATTCGGCAGCGACTCCGAGATCCTCGCCGGCATGGAGTGGGCCGTCGCCGAGGGCGCCGACGTCATCAACATGAGCCTGGGCGGCGGCGACACCCCGGCGATCGACCCGCTGGAAGCGGCGGTGAACAAGCTGTCCGACGAGAAGGGCGTCCTGTTCGCCATCGCGGCCGGCAACGAGGGCGACTTCGGCGAGCAGACCATCGGCTCCCCGGGCAGCGCCGCCGCGGCCCTCACCGTCGGCGCGGTCGACGACAAGGACAAGCTCGCCGACTTCTCCAGCCGCGGCCCCGGCATGGACGGCGCCCTCAAGCCCGACGTGACCGCGCCCGGCGTGGACATCACCGCGGCCTCCGCCCCGGGCAACCAGATAGCCCAGGAGGTCGGCGAGAAGCCGGCCGGCTACATGACGATCTCCGGTACGTCGATGGCGACCCCGCACGTCGCGGGCGCCGCGGCGATCCTCAAGCAGCAGCACCCGGAGTGGAAGTACACCGAGCTGAAGGGCGCCCTCACCGGCTCCACCAAGGGCGGCAAGTACACCCCGTTCCAGCAGGGTTCGGGCCGGATCCAGGTCGACAAGGCCATCAAGCAGACCGTGATCGCCGAGCCGGCCTCGGTGAGCTTCGGGGTGCAGCAGTGGCCGCACACCGACGACAAGCCGGTCACCAAGGAGCTGACGTACCGCAACCTCGGTACGAAGGACGTCACGCTGAAGCTGGCGTCGACGGCCACCAACCCGAAGGGCCAGGCCGTCCCGGCCGGCTTCTTCAAGCTCGGCGCCACCTCGGTGACGGTCCCGGCCGGCGGCAAGGCCTCCGTGCCGTTCACCGTCAACACCAAGCTGGGCGGCACGGTCGACGGCGCCTACTCGGCGTACGTGACGGCCACGGGCGGCGGCCAGACCGTCCGCACGGCGGCGGCGGTGCAGCGGGAGATCGAGTCGTACGACGTGACGCTGAAGTTCCTCAACCGGGACGGCAAGCCGGCGAAGAACTACAGCGCCGACCTGACCGGCATCGCGGGCCTGGGCAAGGGCAAGGGGGCCATGCCGTACGACGCCGACGGCACGGTCACCGCGCGTCTGCCCAAGGGCACCTACGTCCTGAACACGAACATCTTCGCGGGCGACGACCCGGAGAACTTCGAGGGCGTCGACTGGCTGGCCCAGCCCAAGCTGAACGTCTCCAAGAACACGACGGTCACGCTGGACGCCCGCAAGGCCAAGCCGGTGGACATCACCGTCCCGGCCACGGGCGCCAAGTCGGAGTTCGCCTCGGCCGACTACACCGTGGAAGCCGGTGACAGCAGCTACGGCTACGGCTGGTGGCTGGACTCCTTCGCCGACATCCGCACCGCCCACGTCGGGTCGCAGGTCACCGACGGTTCGGTCACCCAGCAGTGGGACGGCCACTGGTCCAAGGGCGACAAGGAGGAGTACGACGTCGTCGCCGGCGGTCCGGTCAAGCAGCTCGCCACCGGTTTCACCAAGCACTACAAGGCCGGTGAGTTCGCCACGGTGAAGGCGGGGCTCGGCGCCTCGGCGAGCGGCAAGAAGGGCTCGGTCAGCGCGGTGGGCTGGATGCCGTGGAGCTCCGGCGCCTCCTCGATCGGCATCCCGCAGACCCTGCCCGGCACCCGCACCCTGCACCTGTCCGCGCAGGGCGGCGTGAAGTGGCAGCTCGAGTTCGCCCAGTCCGGCGGTGTGGACGCCGACGGCTTCCCGGTCGACGAGGCCGCCTACGACATGGGCACGCACAAGTTCGCCGCCGGCAAGAGCTACTCGAAGACCGTCAACACCGCTGTCTTCGGACCGCGCCTGACGAGCGACTTCGGGGTCTTCCGTGAGGGCAACGAGATCTACGGTTCCCTGCCGCTGTTCGCGGACGGCAAGGGCAACGTGGGCTACTCGAAGTTCTCCGCGGTCGAGACGACCCTGTACCGCAACGGCACCAAGGTCGGCAGCAACGACGACCCGCTCTTCGGCGACAAGCAGTTCAAAGTCCCGGCCGGCGACGCCGCCTACAAGCTGACGACGTCGGTCAAGCGCAGCGTCAAGGTCGCGGCCGCCTCCACCCGGGTCGACGCCAGCTGGACGTTCCGCTCGAAGAAGACCAGCGACATCACCAAGCTGCCCGTCTCCACGGCCCGCTTCCTCGCGGCCACGGGTCTGGACAGCAAGGCCCCGGCCGACAAGACCGTCAAGATCCCGGTCACCGTCGAGGGCGCGGCCAAGGGCAGCAACCTGAAGTCCCTGTCGGTGTACGCCTCGTACGACTACGGCAAGACCTGGAAGAAGCTCACCGTCAAGGACGGCAAGGTGAGCGTCAAGAACCCGGCCAAGGGGAAGGGCATCTCCTTCCACGCCAAGATCGCCGACAAGAAGGGCAACAAGTCGACGATCTCGATCTACAACGCGTACTTCGGCAAGTAAGCCGTAGCGCAAGCGTGTTGACGACCCGCCGGGAGCCCTGCTCCCGGCGGGTCTGCCGTAGGGTCCTCGCATGACCGCCGCAGTGACCGCCATGATCACCGCCGTCGTGGGCGTCCTCGGAACGCTCTTCGCGCCGGTACTCGGCCAGCGGCTCTCCGCGCGGCAGCGGGACGAGGAGACCCGGGCAGAGGAGCGGCGACGGCGCTACGAGGAGCGCAGAGACGCGTACACGGCGATGAACAGGGCCTCGCGCCAGTTCCACACCCTCCTGAAGGACGCCCTGCACCGCATCCGCGACGGGGTCTACGGCGATGCCGAACGCGTTCAGCTCGAAGAGACCCGGCGCGACTACCGGGACCGGTACGCCGAGGCCCAGATGATCGTGCCGGAGCGGATCCTGGAGGCCTCCCGGTCCGTGAACGAGGTCCTCGCGGGCATCGACGCGGTGGTCAAGCGGCTCGACCGCGGCGTGGCCCGGGACGGCGAGAGCGCCGAGGGCGCTCTCCTCGACCTGAAGGAGGCCGAACCGCGGCTGTCCGCGATGCGCGGGCTGATGCGGGAGGACCTCGGCATCGTCGACTGAGGCGAAGGTGACCTCCGCGGGTGACCTGCTTACTCCGAGGGCGCCGACGCCCTGGTGCCGGAGCGGGTCGCGTCCGCCCCCCAGCTCGCCAGCAGGCGCAGCGCCTCCGCGGACGGGGTGCCCGGCTCCGCGTGGTACGTGATCAGGGAGTGCTCGCCGTCGTCGACCAGGCGGAACGTCTCGAAGGACAGGGTCAGGTCGCCCACCAGGGGGTGGCGCAGGCGCTTGACGCCGTAGCTCTTCTCCTTGACGTCGTGGGCGGCCCACAGGCGGCGGAACTCCTCGCTCTTCACCGACAGCTCACCGACCAGCGCCGACAGCTGCGGATCGTCGGGGTGGCAGCCGGCGTCCATACGCAGGTAGCCGACGATGTCCGCTGCCTTCTGCTCCCATTCGACGAACAGCTCGCGGTACTCGGGCCGCAGGAACACCATCCGCGCCCAGTTCCGCTCCTGGGCCGGCTGCTCCGCCCAGTCGCCGAAGAGAGCCGCGGCCATCCGGTTCCACGCCAGGATGTCCGAGCGCCGCCCGACGATGTACGCCGGGACGTTCTCGATCGAGTCCAGCAGGTGCCGCAGCGCCGGCCGCACCTGCCGGCTGCGCGACGCGGGCTTCTTCTTGTGCTGCTTCGGCTTCGCCAGATGCATCAGGTGCGCGTGCTCGGCGTCGCTCAGCCGCAGGGCGCGCGCGATCGCGTCCAGCACCTCCGCCGAGACGTTGCGGCCGTTTCCCTGCTCCAGCCGCGTGTAGTACGCCACGGACACCCCGGCCAGCTGCGCCAGCTCCTCGCGGCGCAGCCCGGGCACCCGGCGCCGCCCGAAATCGGGCAGCCCCACGTCCTCCGGCTTCAGCCGGGCCCGCCGGGTGCGCAGGAACTCGCTGAGCTCGGCGCGCCGGTCCAGGCCGCCACCGGCCGTCTGTGCGGGTTCGGGCTGTTCGTCCATGCCGTCCAGTATTCACGGTCGTACGCTCACGAGCCTGACCCCACCAGTGGTACGCACCGTGTGCGTACGCAAAAGCGTGGTCTGGGTGAGCACGCCCGAATCGGGCACGCTGGTGATCGTGCCCGGTCAGAAGATCCAGAAGGCAGCCGGGCACACGACCCCCGCTAGGAGAACCCCCGGCATGACCACTGTTGCTGCGTACGCCGCTCCCGCTCCCAAGGCTCCGCTGGAGCGCACCACCATCGAGCGCCGCGAGGTCCGCGAGTTCGACGTCCTGATCGACATCAAGTTCGCCGGCATCTGCCACTCGGACATCCACCAGGCCCAGGAGGGCTGGGGCGAGGCGATCTTCCCGATGGTCCCCGGCCACGAGATAGCCGGTGTCGTCACCGAGGTCGGCCCGGGCGTCACGAAGTTCGCCGTCGGCGACCGCGTGGGCGTCGGCTGCATGGTCGACTCCTGCCGCGAGTGCGAGAACTGCAAGGCCGGCCGCGAGCAGTACTGCGTCCAGGGCAACGTCCCGACGTACAACGGCATCGGCCACGACGGCGAGCCCACCTACGGCGGCTACGCGCAGACGGTCGTCGTCGACGAGAACTTCGTCGTCCGCATCCCCGACGGGCTGTCGCTCGACGTCGCGGCCCCGCTGCTGTGCGCCGGCATCACCCTGTACTCCCCGCTCCGCCGCTTCGGCGCGGGCCCGGGCAAGAAGGTCGCGATCGTCGGCCTGGGCGGCCTCGGCCACATGGGCGTCAAGATCGCCAACGCCCTCGGCGCCGAGGTGACCGTGCTGTCGCAGTCCCTGCGCAAGCAGGAGGACGGCCTGCGCCTGGGCGCGGCCCACTACTACGCCACCAGCGACCCGAAGACCTTCGAGGAGCTGGCCGGCACCTTCGACCTCATCGTGTCCACGGTCTCCGCCCCGCTGGACTTCAACGCGTACCTGTCGCTGCTGAAGACCGAGGGCACGCTGGCGAACGTCGGCGCCCCCGAGGAGCCGGTCTCCCTCAACCTCTTCTCGGTGATCGGCGGCGGCAAGACCCTCGCCGGTTCCATGATCGGCGGCATCGCGGAGACCCAGGAGATGCTGGACTTCTGCGCCGAGCACGGCCTCGGCGCCGAGATCGAGCTGATCCGCGGTGACCAGATCAACGAGGCGTACGACCGGGTCCAGGCCAGCGACGTCCGCTACCGGTTCGTGATCGACACGGCGACCATCTGACCGCCGGCCTGCTGACTTGCTGGAAAGCACCCCCTGAGGGCCCCGGCCGCGTGCCGGGGCCCTCAAGGCTTCGTGATGCACGACAGGGCGCACGTGGGGTACACGTGGGGAAGTGCGCGGGTACACGCGGGGGGGGGGGAGTGCACCAGGGGGGTCCGCCAGGTACGTCAGGGGAGGCCACCATGACCGTGCAGCTGAACCACACCATCGTCGCCGCCCACGACAAGCGCGCCTCGGCCCGGTTCCTCGCCGACCTCCTGGGGCTCGACGTGAGTCCGCCCTACGGCCCGTTCCTCCCGGTCGAGATCTCCAACGGCGTCACACTCGACTTCATGGACAGCCCCGGCGCCATCACGCCGCAGCACTACGCCTTCCTCGTCTCGGAGGACGAGTTCGACGAGATCTTCGGCCGCATCCGGGAAGCCGGCGTGACGTACTGGGCGGACCCGTTCCACAGCCGTCCCGGCGAGATCAACCACAACGACGGCGGCCGCGGGACCTACTTCGACGACCCCGACGGCCACCGCCTGGAGATCATCACGAGGCCCTACGGCAGCGGCGGCTGAGCCCTCGCCGGGCCGATCACACCCCCGCCCGTCACATCGTCGTGCCGCCGCACGTCATACCGGCGAAGGCAACACACGGCAGACGAGCTGGGGAGCAGTCATGACATCACCGATCCTGGTCACCGGCGGCACGGGCACCCTGGGCGGCCACGTCGTTCCGCTGCTGCGCGCCTGCGGCCACGACGTGCGGGTCCTCACCCGGCACGCCCGCCCCGCCACGGACGGCACCGCGTACGTCACCGGCGACCTGCTGAAGGGCGACGGCGTCGAGGCCGCCGTCGACGGGGTGAAGACCGTGCTGCACCTGGCGGGCGGCCCCAAGGGCGACGACGAGGCGACCCGCACGCTGGTACGCGCCGCGTCCCGGGCCGGCGTACGCCACCTGCTCTACATCTCCGTCATCGGCGCCGACCGGGTCCCGCTGGCCTGGATGCGGACGAAGCTGGAGTCGGAGCGGGCCGTCGCCGCCTCGGGCATCCCGTGGACGACCCTGCGCGCGGCCCAGTTCCACGACCTGGCGTTCACCATGGTCGAGAACATGGCGAAGCTGCCGGTCTTCCCGGTCCCCGGCGGCCTGCGGCTCCAGCCGGTGGACTCGCGCGAGGTCGCCGCCCGCCTCGCGGAACTGGCCCTCGGCGCCCCGTCCGGCCTGGTCCCGGACCTGACCGGGCCCGACGTCCACGACCTCGCCGCCCTGGCCCGCCCCTACCTCGGCCTGCGGGGCAGGCGCCGCCCCATGCTGCCGGTGCGCATCCCCGGCAAGGCGGGGCGGGCGTACCGGGCGGGGGCGAACCTGACGCTGGAGGGGGCCGAGGCGGGGAAGCGGACGTGGGAGGAGTTCCTGGGAGAGAGGCTGGGCCAGGCGGTGTCCCTAGGACCCTTGGCCCGCTGAGCCGGGCGGGTCCTGCCTCTCGAACGTCCACACCGCGCGTGACCCCGGGCCGACCACGAGGGCCGAGTGGCCGATCCGCTCCACGTGCCGGTACGCCACCGGCCGGTTCAGTGACATCGTGACCTGCTTGAGGCCCACCCGCTGCACGGGCACGGGGTCGAACCGGAGCGTGGTGCCGCCGCCGTACGCGACGACGCCCCCGCCCGGCAGGGACCGGACCGCGAAGCCGCCGGCCTTCAGCAACGGCACCGTGTCGGCGAGGTCCCGTGCGGTCACCGCGAGACGGATCCCGGTCACGTCCCGCATCAGGCGGTCGCGGTAGGTGTCGGGCAGATAGCGCTCCCGGCCCACGTCACCGGGGTGGGAGGCGGGCTCGGTGTCGCCGCGCGGGTCGGCGAAGTACTCCGGCCGGTACTCCATCCCCCAGGCGCCGAAGAGGTCGTACTCGCCGGTGGTGAAGACGGTGTCGAACCAGGGCACGGGGACGCCGTCGCCGAAGTCGCGGGTCTGCCGGAACGTGACCGGGTCGGTGATCCCGGCCTTCCGCAGCCGTTCGATCACCGCCGGCAGGTCACCGGCGTGCTCGGTGGACACGCCCATGCCGGTGGCGCCGAGGGTGCCGTCCTTGCCCGGCAGGTCACCCACCCCGAACAACTCCAGGTAGGTCTCACGTCCCATCAGGTAGCGGCCGGTCCAGGTCTGCCCGCCCGCGCCGGTCGTGGTGCGGACCTGGAAGGCGGCGAAGTCCCGCAGATGGGCGGAGTGCTCGATGGCGTCCGCGGTCTCCCGGTCGAGCACGCCGTAGGCGTGGTTGTAGAACAGCCGTTGCCGCTCGGTCGCCGTCCCGTCCTCCTCCGCCCGTGCCGTGCCCGCGCCGCCCCGGGCCGCCCCCGCCAGGGCCAGAACGATGACCATGATCAGCTGTAACGCTCGTCGCAGAACCATGCGAGGGAGCGTAGGGCGGGGGAAACGCCGCCGCTGTGATTGCGCCCTTTTCGGGTCAGGCCTTGGTCAGCGGGGAGCCCGGCGGCGAAGCCGGTGGTGACGCCGGTGCGGGCTCCTGCCCGCCCATGTCGAGCCGGAAGGGCGGGTACTGGTCCGTCAGCAGCGCGGCGTAGGCCGCCACCCGCGCCGTCCAGCGGGCCAGGCCGATCAGGAAGTCGAAGAGGTGCCGCGGGTAGCGGGCGGTGAACAGCAGGATGACCACGGCCACCAGGGACAGGTACGGCATCAGCCCACCGCCGCCCCGCCAGTCGTCCCCGCCGCCCCAGCCGCCACCGGCGATGATCGCGACGGCGATGTACTGGGGGATCGCCAGCAGCCACCACTTCACCAGCACCAGTCCGCGCGACAGCCGCTCGGGGTAGGCGACGTCGAAGCGCGCCGGGTAGTCGGGCACGTCGGCGAGGGTGAACGGCGGGTACCGGTCGGTGCCGAGCGCGGTGTGCGCGTAGTAGCCGACCCGCCAGTTCCAGCGCAGCACGCCGACGCTGAAGTCGAAGAGCGAGCGGGGGTAGCGCGCGGTGAACAGGACGGCGAAGAAGGCGATCACGGTCACGACGGCGAACGCGATCCACAGGAAGAACAGCACGATGTAGTGCGGGATGGCGAGCAGCCACTTCACCAGCCACAGCCATCGGGACAGCCGGGGATCGACGGACGCTTCCAGACGTACGGGTGACGCTGCGGCAGGAACCATGGGCGGCACTCCTCTCGCTCGCAGACTCGCAAGCGGCGAGCGGCCCCGCGACCTGGACGGGGCCGTTAGCGCGCCCGGCTCCTCAGGACGGGACGGCGGCGCCGGCCTCCGGATCGCCGGTGCTCGCGTCGTCAGCCGGATCGACGAGTTGCTCCCGCACGTAGTTCCACACCACCGCGATCAGCGCGGCGATCGGGACGGCGAGCAGGCTGCCGACGATGCCGGCCAGGCTGCCGCCCAGGGTCACCGCCAGCAGCACGACGGCCGCGTGCAGGCCCAGGCCGCGGCTCTGGATCATGGGCTGGAAGACGTTGCCCTCCAGCTGCTGCACCACGACGATGATCGCCAGCACGATCAGCGCGTCCGTCAGGCCGTTGGAGACCAGCGCGATGAGCACCGCGACGAACCCGGCGAACAGGGCGCCGATGATCGGCACGAACGCGGAGACGAAGGTCAGCACGGCCAGCGGAAGCACCAGCGGAACACCCAGGACCCACAGACCCAAGCCGATCAGCACGGCGTCGAGCAGGCCGACGGCAGCCTGTGACCGCACGAAGGAGCCCAGGGTGGCCCAGCCACGGTCGAACACGGCCGGGACGTCCGTGGCGAGCCGGCCGGGCAGCTGACGGGACAGCCAGGGCAGGAACCGCGGGCCGTCCTTGAGGAAGAAGAACATCAGGAACAACGCGAGGACGGCGGTGACGACACCGTTGACCACGGTGCTCACGCCCGTGACGACCGCGCCCACCATGCTGCCGACGCCCTCCTGGGCCCGCGCGACCGCACTGTCGAAGGCCTGGTTGATCTGCGCGTCGCCGATGTTCAGCGGCGGCCCGGCGGCCCACTCGCGCAGCCGCTGGATGCCCTCCACGACACCGTCGGTCAGCTCACCGGACTGGGACGCCACCGGCACCGCGATCAACGCGACCACACCGGCTGCGACCAGCAGGAACAGCACGGTCACGACCGAGGCGGCCAGCGCGGGCGGCCACCCCCGGCGACGCAGGAACCGGGCCGCGGGCCAGGTCAGCGTGGTCAACAGCAGCCCGACCACGAGCGGCCACACCACCGACCACATCCGGCCCAGCAGCCACAGGGTCACGGCCAGCCCGGCCAACACCAGCAGAAACTCACCGGACACCCGCGCGGATATCCGCAGCGCGGCACGGGATCTTTCGGAACTCACAGGCGCAGTCACGCAGGCACCCTATTGGCTGACAGGGCACCCACAGCAGCCCCGCCCCCCGGGAACGAACCGTCAGCGCACGGTGTACATGCTGAAGATGTGCAGGGCAGCTTCGATCTGTGCCCGTGTGCGGTCGCCGGGGTTCCCCGTGACCCGCACGAAGACCACGGACGAGCCGGGGTCGTCCGCGACCAGCAGCGTCAGCGGCATCCGGCCCGAGAGCGGGTAGTCGTACCAGCCGTCGGGCTTCACGACGTCGGTGCCGGGCAGGGCGTTGCCGACGGCCTGCCCGTCCAGGTCGTCGAACTCGTAGCCGGAGAACTCCGCGATGGTCTCGCAGAACGGCCGCAGACCCTCTTCGGAGATCCAGCCCCCGCCGAAGCTCGCAGGATCAGCCACGGCCCTCCCCACACCGACCGGGCAGGACACACCGCGGGCGTCAGTGCGGCAGGCTCGCGGGGCTGCCGCCGTTCGCCTCGTAGCCCGCCACGGCCAGTGCCCGGTACACCGCGAACTCCGCCGCCGGGTCGGCGGACAGCGTCCAGGGCAGGGCGCCCACATGCCCGTCGATGAGGACCAGCTGGTTCATCGCCTCCGACCAGCGCTCGCTGCGGACCAGGAAGAACACCAGCATGTGCCGTACGTGCGCCAGCATCGGGTCGTCCTGGCGGGCCGCGTGCACCGCGTGCAGCGCGCCGTGGACCGCCTTCGTGACGACCTCGCTCTGCCAGAAGCTCGCCACGAGGGTGACCTCGGGGAGGTGCTCGAACACCGCGAAGAGGGGCATCGCCGACAGGAGGGAGCCCTGGGGGGCCCGGGCAGCAGCGGCCTCGGCGAACGAGTAGGCCTCCGCACGGGAGCCGTGCCACTTCTCGCACCAGTAGTGCAGCGCGGCCAGGTGCGCCCCCATGTGGGCCGGGGCGCGGTCCAGGATCTTCAGCCAGACCTGCTCGAAGTCCTTCTGGGAGTAGCCGAGACCGCGGGCCACCGACAACTCGACGATGTAGGGGATCGGGTCACCGGGGGCGAGCAGCGCCGCCTCGCCGCACGCCGTCCTCGCCTCCTCCATGATGATCCGGAACTCGTCCGTCCCGGGGGTGGCCGTACGCCAGGCCTGCTGCACCAGGAACTCGGCGTGCACCGCCGCGCCGCCCGCGTCCTTGGGAGCCTCGGACCGCCACACGCGCAGCCACTGCCCGCCCGGCGTCTCACTCACCCCGCCGGGCCGGCGCGAGAGCTCCAGGGAGGCGGCGCCCGCGAAGGCCTGGACGCGCTGCCAGCGCCGCTCACCCTCCGTCTCGGTGCCCGCCAGGAGCTGCTGCGCGGCGCGGTAGTCCTGCGTGCGCTGCACCACGTCCAGGACGTCCAGCAGGTCCTGGTCGGGGCCCGGCATGCGGATGTCGAGCTCCTCCTCGCGGACGAAGCCGTAGTTCGCCGGGTCG
Source organism: Streptomyces sp. NPDC029044 (assembly GCF_040637495.1). Classification (NCBI taxonomy): domain Bacteria; kingdom Bacillati; phylum Actinomycetota; class Actinomycetes; order Kitasatosporales; family Streptomycetaceae; genus Streptomyces; species Streptomyces sp. NPDC029044. The sequence goes on along the minus strand of NZ_JBEZWN010000058.1, from coordinate 33,649 downwards.
GCCGCGTCCGGGTGGTCGGGCGAGACCAGCCCTATCGCACCACCGCGCCTGCGCCGCAGGAAGGGGAGCAGCACGAAGCCCAGCATGACCAGCGCGATCAGGACCCAGAGAATCTCCATGCAACAAGCGAACCAGACCGCGCCGACAATTGGCCAACCTGCTCCCCGAACCTGTGGAAAACTCCTCGTCGCCCCGGACCCCCCGGCACTCTTCGCCCCGGCGCACTACCCTCGGTGCTCATGAGCGACAGGCACATCAGTCAGCACTTCGAGACGCTCGCGATCCACGCGGGCAACACCGCCGACCCCCTGACGGGCGCGGTCGTCCCGCCGATCTACCAGGTCTCGACCTACAAGCAGGACGGCGTCGGCGGCCTGCGCGGCGGCTACGAGTACAGCCGCAGCGCCAATCCCACCAGGACCGCGCTGGAGGAGAACCTCGCCGCCCTGGAGGGCGGCCGGCGCGGTCTCGCGTTCGCGTCCGGGCTGGCGGCCGAGGACTGCCTGCTGCGTACGCTGCTCAGCCCGGGCGACCACGTGGTCATCCCGAACGACGCCTACGGCGGCACGTTCCGTCTGTTCGCCAAGGTCGTCGCCCGCTGGGGTGTGGAGTGGTCGGTCGCCGACACGAGCGACCCGGCCGCGGTGCGCGCCGCCGTCACCCCGAAGACCAAGGTCGTCTGGGTGGAGACCCCCTCCAACCCGCTGCTCGGCATCACCGACATCGCCGCCGTCGCCCAGGTCGCCCGGGACGCGGGCGCCCGCCTCGTCGTCGACAACACCTTCGCCACGCCCTACCTCCAGCAGCCGCTGGCGCTGGGCGCGGACATCGTCGTGCACTCGCTGACCAAGTACATGGGCGGTCACTCCGACGTCGTGGGCGGCGCCCTGATCACGGCCGACGCCGGCCTGGGCGAGGAACTGGCCTTCCACCAGAACGCCATGGGCGCGGTCGCCGGGCCCTTCGACTCCTGGCTGGTGCTGCGCGGCACCAAGACCCTGTCCGTGCGCATGGACCGGCACAGCGAGAACGCGGCCAAGATCGCCGACATGCTCACCCGGCACGCGCGCGTGAGCAGCGTGCTCTACCCGGGGCTGCCGGAGCACCCGGGTCACGAGGTCGCCGCCAAGCAGATGAAGGCGTTCGGCGGCATGGTCTCCTTCCGTGTCGAGGGCGGCGAGGAGGCGGCCGTCGAGGTGTGCAACCGGGCGAAGATCTTCACGCTGGGCGAGTCCCTGGGCGGCGTCGAGTCGCTGATCGAGCACCCCGGCCGCATGACGCACGCCTCCGTGGCCGGCTCGGCCCTGGAGGTCCCGGGTGACCTGGTGCGGCTGTCCGTGGGCATCGAGAACGCCGAGGACCTGCTGGAGGACCTTCAGCAGGCACTCGGCTAGGGCCTGCCGTTCGGGTGGGGTCGCAGACTCGGGGTCCGGCACCTTCACCTGGTCACCAGCCGCTCAGGGGTGGAGTCGTCTCGGACGGCGGCTCCACCCACGGGCGGGCCGTCAGCGCCCACACGGTGAACGCCAGGGTCGCCGCGAGCAGCAGCAGCCACAGCGCGCGGCGGGCGAGCGTCCGGCGCCGCAGCATACGGCCGCCGCGGCGCACCGCCTCCAGGTGGATCTCGGGCGGCAGGGGGCGTGGCGCCTGCTCCAGGAGCCGCCGTACGGCCGCCTCGCGGTCGCTCCCGCTCATGTCGCCCTCCGGTCGTGGTCCGGGCTCATGACGGCACCGCCTTGGTGGCCGTCACCGCGGGCGCCGGGCCCCGCGGCCGGTGCAGCAGGGTGGACGTGGCCCGGTGGCAGATCGCCCGTACGCGCTCCGGGGACAGGCCGAGCAGGGCCGCCGTCTGCTCCTCGGCGACGCCTTCGTACAGCCGGAGGACGAGGACCAGCCGTTCCTGCGGGGTCAGCGGGGCCAGGGGGCTCGCGGGATCCGGGCGGGAGCGGCCGAGCCCGCCGTGGTGGTGCCACGCCCCGCGCGCGAAGCGGACCGCGAGGTGCGAGCGGGTGCGGTCGTAGGGGTCCTCGCCGCGCAGCCGGTCCCAGCTCGCGTACGTGTGGGCCAGTGACAGCGTCAGCAGGCGCCGCGCGCGGGGGTTGACGTCCGGGGCCTCCGCGGTGAGCAGCGTTGCGGCGTGCAGCAGCCGCCCGGCCGCGCCCGCGACGAACGCCTCGAACTCCCGGGCGCGACGGGGTGCCCGGGACGCATGCCGTTCCAGCACCGCGCCTCCCGCCTGCCGGCGACCCTGAGGATGCGGGCACCCGGCCGCACGCGACGGGGCCCGGTCTCATATCAGGCCAGGCACGGCCCCGAGGTCAAGAGCCGCGCACCGCTCGGCCGGCGCCACGCGCGCGTGGAGGCCCGGCCGTCGTACGCGGTGCCCCCGCGCGGCGGAGCGTTCAGGACGCCGGCTCCGCCTCCGGGCCCGGCACCCCCTGGGCCGCCATCCGGGAGGACAGGGCGCTGTTGAAGCGCGTGAGAAGGTCGCAGAACGCCTCGCGCTCCTCCGGCTGCCAGTCGTGGGTCAGCTCGGCCATCAACTGCCGTCGGGAGGAGCGCACTTCCTCCAGGCGAGCCTGGCCGCGCGGAGACAGCTGCAACACCACCGCGCGTCCGTCCTCGGGGTGCGAGGTGCGCTTGACCAGGCCGGTGTCGACGAGCGGTGCCACCTGCCGGGTGACCGTCGACGAGTCGATCCCCATGCTCGCGGCGAGCGCCTTGACGCCCATCGGGCCTTCTTTGTCGAGGCGGTTGAGCAGCAGGTACGCGGCGCGGTCCATGGAGTTGCGCACCTGCCCGACCCCGCCGAGCCGGGTCTGTTCGGCACGGCGGGCGAACAGCGCCACCTCGTGCTGCAACGTGTCGAGAAGACCGGTGTCACCGACGGTCGTCATGTCCATCGACATTTCAGGTGTTGTGGGCATGGCCGGGGGCTCACTTCGTGGAGGGCTGGCAGATTGGGGGACAGGGTACGCGGCCGGAAGGCAGGCCGTACCGGCGCTGCGCAAAGCGGGTCTCGGAGGTTGGTCACAACGGTCGTTCCCGCCTGTGAACTGCGATGCTGGAGTCATGAGCTACAGCACGGCTGACTCCTTTCGGCCCGTCACCCTCGACGACGTGCGCGGCGCGCAGAAGATGCTCTCGGGTGTGGCGCGGGTGACCGCGATGGAGGGCAGCAGGCACCTGTCCCAGATGGTCGGTGCGCCGGTCCACCTCAAGTGCGAGAACCTCCAGCGCACGGGCTCGTTCAAACTGCGCGGCGCGTACGTCCGGATCGCCGGTCTCCTGCCGGAGGAGCGTGCCGCCGGCGTCGTCGCCGCGAGCGCCGGCAACCACGCGCAGGGCGTGGCCCTCGCATCCGCCCTGCTCGGCGTGCGCTCCACGGTGTTCATGCCGAAGGGCGCCCCGCTGCCCAAGGTCAGTGCCACCCGGGAGTACGGCGCCGAGGTGCGGCTGCACGGCCAGGTCGTCGACGAGACGCTGGCCGCGGCGCAGGAGTACGCGGCCGGGACGGGCGCGGTGTTCATCCACCCCTTCGACCACCCCGACATCATCGCGGGCCAGGGCACGGTGGGCCTGGAGATCCTGGAGCAGTGCCCGGAGGCGCGCACGATCCTGGTCGGCATCGGCGGGGGCGGGCTGGCCGCCGGGATCGCGGTGGCGGTGAAGTCCCTGCGGCCGGACGTGCGGGTCGTGGGCGTGCAGGCGGCGGGCGCGGCGGCCTACCCGCCCTCGCTGGCGGCGGGTCGGCCGGTGTCGGTCGAGAACCCGGCGACGATGGCTGACGGCATCAAGGTCGGGCGGCCCGGTGACGTGCCGTTCGGGATCGTCGGCGAGCTGGTCGACGAGGTGCGCACGGTCAGCGAGGACGAGCTGTCCGCCGCGCTGCTGCTGTGTCTTGAGCGCGCCAAGCTGGTCGTGGAGCCGGCCGGGGCGAGCCCGGTCGCGGCGCTGCTGAGCGAACCCGGCGCGTTCGAGGGCCCGGTCGTCGCGGTGCTGTCCGGCGGCAATGTCGACCCGGTGCTGATGGAGCGGGTGCTGCGGCACGGCATGGCCGCGCAGGGCCGCTACCTGGCGGTCCGGCTGCGGCTGACGGACCGGCCCGGTGCTCTTGCCGCTCTTCTGGGCGCGTTGTCAGTGGTCGACGCTAACGTCCTCGATGTGAGTCATGTGCGAACCGATCCGCGGCTCGGGCTCACGGAGGCGGAGGTCGAGCTGCACCTGGAGACGAAGGGTCCGGCGCACTGCGCGGAGGTGGGGCAGGCGCTGCGCGAGGCGGGCTACACGGTCATCGGCTGAGCGGGCTCCCCGACCCGTCCGGGAGCTGCCGCCGATCCGGGCAAGATCCTTTCGTCTCACGGAGAGCAACGCGCAAAAACTCATTGTAAGACGCGATACATCGCGTTATGGTGTGTCGGTGGTAAGCCTCACCGGACGTCTGTCCGGTCATCCCCGAAGACGTGGAGACTCATATGCCAGGCGCCATCTACGCCGAAGGTCTGGTCAAGACCTTCGGTGACGTCAAGGCCTTGGACGGCGTCGATCTCGACGTGCCCGAGGGCACGGTCCTCGGCCTGCTCGGGCCGAACGGCGCGGGCAAGACCACCACCGTCCGCTGCCTGACCACCCTGCTGCGCCCCGACAGCGGCCGGGCGGTCGTCGCGGGAATCGACGTGCTCAAGCAGCCCGACGCGGTCCGCCGCTCCATCGGGCTGTCCGGCCAGTTCGCGGCCGTCGACGAATACCTGACCGGCCGGGAGAACCTCCAGATGGTCGGCCAGCTCTACCAGATGCGGGCGAAGGCGGCGAAGGAGCGCGCGGCCGAACTGCTGGAGCAGTTCCACCTCACCGACGCCGCCGACCGCCCGACCAAGACCTACTCCGGAGGCATGCGCCGCCGCCTCGACCTCGCGGCGGCCCTGGTCGTCTCGCCGCCCGTGATGTTCATGGACGAGCCGACGACCGGCCTCGACCCCCGCAACCGCCAGCAGCTGTGGGAGGTCATCAAGCAACTGGTCTCCGGAGGCACGACGCTGCTGCTCACCACGCAGTACCTGGAGGAGGCCGACCACCTGGCGCACGACATCGCGGTGGTCGACCACGGCAAGGTCATCGCCCAGGGCACCTCCGACCAGCTCAAGGCCCGCACCGGCGGCGAGCGCGTCGAGGTCGTGGTGCACGAGCGCGAGCACATCCAGGCGGCCGCCGAGGTCCTCGCCGGCTTCGGCAAGGGCGAGACCACGGTCGAGGAGCACATGCGCAAGCTCACCGCCCCCGTGACCGGCGGAGCCAAGCTCCTCGCCGAGGTCATCCGCGAGCTGGACACCCGGGGCATCGAGATCGACGACATCGGCCTGCGCCGGCCGACCCTCGACGACGTCTTCCTGTCCCTCACGGGCCACGTCGCCGAGGCCAAGGACCAGGACAACGACAAGGAGGCCGCCCAGTGAGCGCCGTCACCGACACCGTCCGGGTCGCGCCGGCCGCGAACCCGGTCAGCCGGTCTTCACGCTTCACCTCGTCGAGCATTCGAGGTCGGCGCGTGAGTGCTGGGAAGGGGCGTCCCGCATGAGCATGGTTGCCGACTCGCTGGTCATTGCCCGCAGGAACCTGATTCGTATGACCAGGATTCCTGAGATGGTCCTGTTTGGGGTCATTCAGCCAGTAATGTTCGTGGTCCTGTTCACGTACGTCTTCGGCGGCTCGATGAGCATCGGAGGGTCCACCGATGCGGACGTCTACAAAAACTTCCTGATGGCCGGCATCTTCGCCCAGACGGTGACCTTCGCGACCGCGGGCTCGGCCGCCGGCATCGCGGATGACATGCAGAAGGGGCTCGTCGACCGCTTCCGCTCTCTACCGATGGCCCGCGGTGCGGTGCTGACGGGTCGGACCGTCGCGGATCTCGTACAGACGTGCATCACGCTGACCGTCCTGGCGATCGTCGCGCTGATCGTCGGATGGCGCACCGGCTCGGCCGAGCCGACCAATATAGGCCGAGTCCTGGGAGCCTTCGGGCTGCTTCTCCTCCTCGGCTACGCCTTCACGTGGATCGGGGCCCTGATCGGGCTCTCGGTCCGGACCCCGGAGGCAGCCACTTCGGGTGGGATCATCTGGCTGTTCCCGGTGACGTTCATCTCGAACGCCTTCGTCGACTCCAGCCAGATGACGCCGTGGCTGCGACACATCGCGGAGTGGAACCCGTTCAGTGCCACGGTCCAGGCGTGCCGCGAGCTGTTCGGCAATCCGGGCGTGGTCCAGTCCGACGCCTGGCCCATGCAACATCCGGTCTGGGCGTCCCTGATCTGGTCCGTTTTGATCGTCGTGATCTTCCGGACTCTTGCCGTGCGGAAGTACCGGGCGGCGGAAGGCTGACCGGTTTCCACCCTCGCGAATGAAGAAGCCCTCACCGAACAGGTGGGGGCTTCTTCGTGGGCCGCTGACGTCCCACGAGCGGCCACGCGAACTCGGGATGGTGCCGGTTCGGACGGCACACCGGGTTGAGCGACATGATGTTGCCCGACCGGTTGTAGTGCACCTGGATGAAGCGGTCGTGGGTGGCGTCCGCGACCGCGCCGTTGAGCGGGGAGCGGGGAGCATTGTGGCGTCTGGCCGGCCTTCTGCTCGGGCTTTTTCCAACGGGCCCAAAAATGGGTGAAGTTGGCATAGATCATCGGACGAGTGGCCGATTAGGCAATTACGCTCATGGGCCATCACATGGAAGACCCCAGGAGGCGGGCACCCCCTGGGGTTGGCCGGTCAAGGACCGGCTGCCAGTCACGGAGGGACTGACGTGGGAAAGATGATCACCGCTCCCGCGTAGGGCGAAGACATCGGCCACCGTCTGGTCGTCCTCGCGGCGGTCGCCGTGCTGGTACGGCTGGCGCGTCGGCTCGGACGGCAGCACCAACGCCGAGGCCCTCGCGGCCTTCCGCCTGCTGCTCCTGCGCGGCTACGACTTCACATGGATCGGCGCCCTGATCGGCATGTCAGTCCGGACCCCCGAGGCGGCCACGTCCAGTGGCCTGGTCGTAGGCGTCTCGGACGCCTGGCCCATGCAGCACCCCGTGTGGGCCTCGCTGATCTACTCGATCCTGATCCTGGTGGTCTTCCGGACCCTGGCGGTGCGCAAGTACCGCTCGGCGACGGCATGACGATGCCCCCGGTGCCGGTTCGGCGCCGGGGGCAGATCAGGGCTCGTGCAGCGGTGGGTCAGCCCTCGTACGGCTCCGCCTTCAGGATCTTCACCGAGGCCTTCTTGCCGTTCGGCAGCTCGTACTCCGCGTCCTCGCCGACCTTGTGACCGATCACGCCGGTGCCCAGCGGAGACTGCGGCGAGTAGGTCTCGATGTCGGAGCTCGCGTACTCGCGGGAGGCGAGCAGGAACGTCAGCGTGTCGTCCTCGTCACCGTCGAACGCGATCGTGACGACCATGCCGGGCGCCACCGCACCGTTCGCCGCGGGCGCCTCGCCCACCTTGGCGTTCTCGAGAAGCTGGGTGAGCTGGCGCACACGGAGCTCCTGCTTGCCCTGCTCCTCCTTGGCCGCGTGGTACCCGCCGTTCTCACGCAGGTCGCCCTCTTCGCGCGCAGCGGCGATCTTCGCGGAGATCTCCGCCCGCGCGGGACCAGTAAGGTGCTCAAGCTCAGCCTTGAGCTTGTTGTACGCCTCCTGGGTCAGCCAGGTGACGTTCTCGCTGGTCTGGGTCACAGGTGCTCCTCGTAGGTACTGGGAATACAAAGCATCGCCCTACACAGAAGAATGTTCCTTCACGGAAGGGCGAAACCACGAGCCTAACAATTCAGGGGCTCAAGGGGGAGGACATAAGCCACCAGATTCACATCGATGCAGGTCACGTGCTACGTATTCCAGGTGATGCCCGGTCGGCGTCAGCCGGTGTGGCAGCCCAGCAGCTCGGCCGTGGTCCCCGGGGAGGTCGTACGGAGCGTGACGACCTTGTCGATGCGGGTCCCGTCGCCGTCGAAGCGGAAGTCGGCCCGGCCCACCTCGGCCCCGTTCTCGGCCTGCGAGCGCACGGTGCAGTAGCCCTTGGCGCCGGCGTCCTTGCGGACCTCCAGATGCACCTGCACGGACTCCTTGCCCGGCTCGAAGCTGATCACCTCGGCGCTGATCTCGCTCTTGGCGACGTAGTGGTATCCGAACCAGCCGAGGAGCCCCAGCAGCGCCACCGCGAGGACGGTGCCCACGACCTTGAGCGTGCGGTCGGCGCGCTCGTCCGAGGAACGGCCGTACCGGCCCTCGGGCAGTCGCGTGCTCGACGTACTCATGATCGTCCTCCTGGCAGGGCCGGGACGAAGGTCCCGGAGGGGGCGCCGGCACCGGGCCCCGGAATTATTCGCCCCCCGATTCGGTCACTATAGAAGCCGCTGATTGCGCCGACGCACACAGGGCGCCGACTTACTGAGGATTGAGTCTTGACTGACCAGTTGCGACTGATGGCCGTTCACGCCCACCCCGACGACGAGTCGAGCAAGGGCGCTGCGACCATGGCGAAGTACGTGTCCGAGGGGGTGGACGTGCTGGTCGTGACCTGCACGGGCGGGGAGCGCGGCTCCATCCTCAATCCCAAGCTCCAGGGTGACGCGTACATCGAGGAGCACATCCACGAGGTGCGCAAGAAGGAGATGGACGAGGCCCGGGAGATCCTGGGCGTCAAGCAGGAATGGCTCGGCTTCGTCGACTCGGGCCTGCCCGAGGGCGACCCGCTGCCGCCGCTGCCGGAGGGCTGCTTCGCCCTGGAGGACGTGGACCACGCGGCCGGGGAGCTGGTGCGCAAGATCCGTGCCTTCCGCCCGCAGGTGATCACCACCTACGACGAGAACGGCGGCTACCCGCACCCCGACCACATCATGACGCACAAGATCTCCATGGTGGCGTTCGAGTCGGCCGCGGACACCGAGAAGTACCCGGAGGCGGAGTACGGCCCCGCCTACCAGCCGCAGAAGCTCTACTACAACCAGGGCTTCAACCGTCCGCGCACCGAGGCCCTGCACCAGGCGATGCTCGACCGCGGCCTGGAGTCCCCCTACGGGGACTGGCTCAAGCGCTGGGAGGAGTTCGGCATGAAGCAGCGCACGCTCACCACGCACATCCCGTGCGCCGACTTCTACGAGATCCGTGACAAGGCGCTGATCGCCCACGCCACGCAGATCGACCCGGACGGCGGCTGGTTCAAGGTGCCGATGGAGATCCAGAAGGAGGTCTGGCCGACGGAGGAGTACGAGCTGGCGAAGGCCCTCGTCGATACCTCCCTCCCCGAGGACGACCTCTTCGCGGGCATCCGCGACAATGCCTGACATGAGCGCAAGCGCAAGCCTGGCAATGACGCACCTCGTCTCCTTCGCCAAGGAGGTCGACGAGGACAAGGTCACCCCCGGCGTCCTCGGCTTCATCGTCTTCGCGGCGATGGCCCTGGCGGTGTGGGCCCTGATGAAGTCCATGAGCCGGCACATGAACCGGGTCGACTTCACTCAGGTCCCGGACCCGACGGCGGAGCAGCCGGAGCAGGCCCCGGCGGACGCGGACGCGAAGGCCGGGGAAGCGGAGCCCACCGGCCAGGGAGCCAAGAAGCAAGGCTGACGCCCCCCGGCCGAGGGGGCGCCACCCGTCGGCGGCCGGCGACAACCGCCGCCGACGGATGCGCCGCGCGCGTCGGGAGCTACGCCTCCGTCTCCACCGCCACGCCCATCACCTCGCGCGCATGCCGGTTCGGCACCATGCCGAGACGCCAGGCCTGCCAGCCCGCCTCCAGGGTCACGCCCCGCTCCAGCAGCAGCTGGTACGCGTCGAGGTAGTCGTCCAGCTTCCCGTCGCGCAGCCCGTGGCCGGCGCGGGACAGCTGCGCCAGCTCCTCCTGGGCCACCGCCGTGCCCACCTCCATGCCGCCGGGGGCCGCATACGGCAGAAGCGTGCAGCGCAGGAAGCGGGCCCAGTCCTCGCCCCGGCGGTCGCCGTAGGACGTGAAGAGGTCCACCGCCTCGTCGCACAGGGCCAGTGCCTGCTGGGTGCGGGCGTTGCCCGCGTCCACGACCGCCAGTTCCAGGCACGTCCAGGCCTCGCCGTGGGCGACGCCGATGCGCTGGAAGTCGGCCCGGGCGTCGACCAGGAGCTGGCGGGCGAAGCCGGAGTTGCGCAGTGAGCCCGTCTGGGCCGCCCGCTGGTCGCGGGTGACGCGCGCCGAGTGGTGGCGGGCGCAGGCCAGACCGTAGACGTCCCGCATGCGGGAGAACATCGTGCGGGCCCGCTCCAGTTCGCGGACCGCCTGATCGAGATCGCCCGTCTCCTCCAGGGCCTGGCCCAGGTAGTACAGGGTCCAGGCCTCGCCGCGCGCGTCCTCGTTGTCGCGGTGCCGGGCCGCCGCCCCGCGCAGCTCCTCCACCGCCGGGGACGCGTCCCCGGCGACCAGCAGCGCACGGGCCAGCTGCGTCAGGGCCCAGGCCTCACCACGGGCGTCACGGGTGCGCCCGTACAGCTCCAGGGCCGCCCGCAGCTCCGCCTCGGCCCGTGGGACGTCGCCCCTGCGCAGTCCCAGCTGACCGAGCTGGAAGTGCGCCCACGCCTGGCCGTGCACGGACTCGCCCCGCCGGTGCAGGACCAACGACTCGGTCAGCAGCTCCAGCGCCTCCGCCAGCCGGGCACGGTCCCGCTCCACCGCCGCGAGTGCGTGCATCGTCCACGCCCGGTCCACCGCCAGCGCGGGCGGGGCCTGGAGGGTGAGCGCCTCGCGCAGTTTCGCCGACGCCTCCGTCAGGTTGCCCTGGTGGTGCAGCGTGATGCCGAGGGAGCACAGCGCGCGGGCGGCGCCGGCGTCGTGGTGGGCCTCCCGGTAGAGGTCCACGACCGAGGCGAGGGTGGTGCGGGCCTTGTCCAGCTCGCCCAGCTGCCGGGCCGCGATACCCGTACGCCACTGCACCGAGCGGACCATCAGCCCCTCGTCCACCGCCTGCGCCAGCTCACTGATCTCACCCAGCCGGTACAGGTCGCCCCGCAGCAGGCAGTAGTCGCACAGGGCGCCCAGCAGGTTCAGCACCGCCGCCTGGTCCACCCCCTCGGCATGCCGCAGCGCCGCCGTGATGAAGCTCGACTCGTCGTCCAGCCAGCGCAGCGCCTCGTCGAGGGAGGTGAAGCCGTAGGGGCTGAAACGGTTCGTCCGGGTCGACATGTTGCCGTCGACCATCCGCAGCACCGAGTCGGCCAGCTCGGCGTAGTTGACGATCAGCCGTTCCTGCGCCGCCGTGCGCTCGGCCGGCTCCTCCTCGTCGAGCAGGCGGGCCTGGGCGAAGGAACGGACCAGGTCGTGCAGCCGGTAGCGGTCGCCCCGGACGTGGTCGATCAGCCCGGCCCGGGTCAGGACCCCGAGATGCCGTTTGGCCTCCGCCTCGTCCGTCGCCAGCAGCGCGGCGGCCGCGGCGGCACCCAGGGAGGCCCGCCCGGCCAGGGCCAGCCGGCGCAGCAAGCGCCGTACGGTCTCCGACTGGTCGGTGTAGCGCAGCCACAGGACGCGTTCGACCGGCTCGACCGGGCCGTACGCGTCGAGGTCCGTGGCCAGCGCGCGCGGCGAGCGCGGACCGAGGCACGAGCCCGCGATGCGCAGCGCCAGCGGCAGCCCGCCGCACAGCTCCCGGACCCGGTCCGCGGACTCCGCGTCGTAGGGCCCGGAACGGTCCTGCGCCGCCGCGCCCAGCAGCTCCTCCGCACCCGCCGCGTCCAGCGGCGCCACCGCCAGCTGGTGCACCCGCGCGGGCAGGCCCCCCAGCTCCAGCGGACCCCGCGCGGTCACCAGTACCAGGCTGTCGGAGCGCTCCGGGACCAGGGCGCGGACCTGCTCCGCGTCCGCGGCGTCATCGAGGACGACCGTGACCGGCAGGCCCGTCAGATGCTGGTGGTACAGCTCGCTCAGCCGCTTGACCTGCTGGTCGGGCGAGGACCGCTCGCGGAACAGCAGCTGCTCGCGGGGCGCGCCGAGCCGGTTCAGCAGATGCAGCAGCGCGTCACGGGTGGACAGCGGTGACTCGCCCGGCCCGTCGGCGCGCAGGTCGACGACACAGGCACCGCGGAAGTAGTCCCTCAGATCGTGCGTCGCGTGCACGGCGAGCGTCGTACGGCCGCTGCCGGGCGTGCCGTGCAGCACCACCACCGTCGGCTGCGTCTCGGTGCTCGCCCGGGCCGCCTGCACCCACTGCCGGATCTGCGCCAGCTCCTGCCGCCGCCCCGCGAACGGCTCCGCCGGTTCGGGGAGCTGCCCGAAGGATTGTTCCAGCACATTGCGCCCGCGCGCCGCCGCGCTCTTGTCCGCGCCCCGCAGCCGCGGGCCGCCCGTCTTCTTCGGCCCCGTCGAGGCCGCGAGTACCCGCTGCTGGTCCAGGAACGGCCGGATGCCCCGCACCTCCAGCGCCGTCAGCCACTGCAACCGCAACTGCTCCGGGCCGCCCGGCTGGCTCACGGCACCGGCCCGGCGGTGCGCGGCCGGCAGATGCGACCCGACCACTTTCACCACCGTTGCCGTGGCCCCGACGACACCCACCGTCACACCGGCCCCCAGAGCCGTCCCGGTCCCCGTGCCCAGCGCCAGGTCGGCGACGACGGCTGCGACGGCCGCCACCCCGGCCACCAGCAGCGGCGTCCCGGCCCCCTCCCGGGCGTACCGCTGCCCGAAGGTCAGCTGGCCGGCCGCCGCCTCGTCCAGGGCGCGCGTGTAGGCCTCGTACTCCTCACCCGCGCTCCGCGCCATCGTGTCGAGCGCTCCGCGCGCCCGCGCGAGCAGCACCTTCCCGTCGCTGCGTCCGCCCGAGCGCCGCACCTCCTCCTCCACGGCCCGCACCAACAGCCGTTCGGCATCGGCCCGATGGCTGTCCCGCATGTCACTTCCCCCTCCGGCGGCAACGGCGTTCAAGGTCAAGTGTGCTGCGAACGGCGCGTCATGGGGAGGGGCCGGGTCGTCGGGAAGGGACCCGTTCAGCGTGGAGTGGGTGGTTGTGCGGCCGGCCAACAGCCGTGGAGGGATGGTGAATCGGGGCCGCCGTCCGCCCGGCGGGCTATCGTGATCGCACACGACGAAGGGGCAACACGGGGGAGCACATGACCGCGCACAACAATGCGCCGACCGGTACGCCGCAGGGGCCGCACCAGCCCCGCTGGGCCTGGTGGGTCATCGGGATCGTCATCCCGGTCGTGGGCATCCTGGTCACGATCCTGGTGAGCGGCCGGGACTCGTCGGACGGCACGAGCGAGGACCAGGCGCAGTCCCCGGTCCGGTCGTCCTCGTCGAAGGAGTCCACCGACGGTGAGCAGCCCGCCGCGCCGTCGGAAGAGAGCGCCGCGGCGGCCGAGGTCCTCTACGGCCCCGACGACTTCGAGGTCGACCTGGGCAGCGGCGGCATGCGCTACCTCGACCTGGACTCGACCGCACCGGTCGTCACGGGCACCGACGGCGAGGGCGACGACCTCACGGTCAGCACGACCGCCGCCGCCCCCACCCTGTACACGCCGAAGTCCGGCAACACCCTCGCCGCCCTGCCCGCGTCCGGCTCGGCGCCGACCGAGTCCCAGTGCGCCGAGGCCGTGGCCGACAACGGCACGTATTCGGGCGAGGCAGCCAGGGGCAGCCGCTTCTGTCTGGCGACGACCGAGGGCCGTACGGCGTATCTGAGCGTCGTCTCCGCGCCGGCCGGCCGCGGCACCGCCAAGTTCAAGGTGACCGTCTGGGAGACGCCTGCCGGGTGACGGGCGGGGTACTGCGGCAGGATGGACACCATGCCGAACCGACTGGCTCATGAGACGTCCCCGTACCTGCTCCAGCACGCCGACAACCCCGTCGACTGGTGGCCCTGGTCGGCAGAGGCGTTCGAAGAGGCGCGGAAACGGAACGTGCCCGTGCTGCTCAGCATCGGATACAGCAGCTGTCACTGGTGTCACGTCATGGCGCACGAGTCCTTCGAGGACCAGGAGACCGCCGAGTACCTCAACGCGCACTACGTCAGCGTGAAGGTCGACCGCGAAGAACGCCCCGACGTGGACGCCGTCTACATGGAAGCCGTGCAGGCCGCGACCGGGCAGGGCGGCTGGCCCATGACCGTCTTCCTCACCCCGGACGCCGAGCCGTTCTACTTCGGTACGTACTTCCCGCCCGCTCCCCGGCAGGGCATGCCGTCCTTCCGGCAGGTGCTCCAGGGCGTGCACCAGGCGTGGGACGAGCGGCGGGACGAGGTGACCGAGGTCGCCGGGAAGATCGTCCGGGATCTGGCCGGGCGGGAGATCTCCTACGGCGATGCGCAGACCCCCGGTGAGGAGGAGCTCGCGCAGGCCCTGCTCGGGCTGACCCGGGAGTACGACCCGCAGCGCGGCGGATTCGGCGGGGCGCCGAAGTTCCCGCCGTCCATGGTGCTGGAGTTCCTGCTGAGGCACCATGCGCGGACCGGCGCCGAGGGCGCGCTCCAGATGGCGAGCGACACCTGCGAGCGGATGGCCCGGGGCGGGATCTACGACCAGCTCGGGGGTGGCTTCGCCCGCTACTCGGTCGACCGTGACTGGGTCGTGCCGCACTTCGAGAAGATGCTGTACGACAACGCCCTGCTGTGCCGGGTGTACGCCCATCTGTGGCGCGCCACCGGCTCGGAGCTCGCGCGCCGCGTCGCCCTGGAGACGGCCGACTTCATGGTGCGTGAACTGCGCACGAACGAGGGCGGGTTCGCCTCCGCGCTGGACGCCGACAGCGACGACGGCACCGGGAAGCACGTCGAGGGCGCGTACTACGTGTGGACGCCGGAGCAGTTGCGGGAGGTCCTCGGCGAGCAGGACGCGGACCTCGCGGCGCGGCACTTCGGGGTGACCGAGGAGGGGACCTTCGAGGAGGGCGCGTCCGTCCTCCAACTGCCCGTGCGGGACGGCTTCGTCGATGCGGGAAAGGTCGCTTCCGTCCGGGAGCGGCTGCTGGCGGCGCGGTCGCGGCGGCCCGCGCCCGGCCGGGACGACAAGGTCGTCGCCGCCTGGAACGGCCTCGCGATCGCCGCCCTGGCCGAGACGGGCGCCTACTTCGACCGGCCCGACCTGGTCGAGGCCGCCGTCGCTGCGGCCGACCTGCTGGTCCGGCTGCACCTGGACGAGCAGGCCCGGCTCACCCGCACCAGTAAGGACGGCCACGCCGGCGCCAACGCGGGTGTCCTGGAGGACTACGCGGATGTGGCGGAGGGGTTCCTCGCGCTCGCGTCCGTCACCGGTGAGGGCGTCTGGCTGGAGTTCGCCGGCTTCCTCGTCGACCACGTCCTGGCCCGCTTCACCGACCCGGAGTCGGGCTCGCTGTACGACACCGCGGCCGACGCCGAGCGGCTGATCCGCCGTCCGCAGGATCCGACCGACAATGCCGCGCCGTCCGGCTGGAGTGCTGCGGCCGGTGCCCTGCTGGGGTACGCCGCGCACACCGGCTCCGAGCCGCACCGCACGGCAGCCGAGAAGGCCCTCGGTGTCGTCAAGGCGCTCGGGCCGCGGGTGCCGCGCTTCATCGGCTGGGGGCTCGCGGTCGCGGAGGCCGTGCTGGACGGTCCGCGGGAAGTCGCGGTCGTGGGTCCGTCGCTCGACGACGCCGGCACAAGGGCCTTGCACCGCACGGCGCTTCTGGGGACCGCGCCGGGTGCCGTCGTCGCCGTCGGGGTGCCGGAGAGCGAGGAGTTCCCGCTGCTCAGCGCCCGTCCGCTGGTCGGCGGTGAACCGGCGGCCTATGTCTGCCGTAACTTCACATGTGACGCGCCGACAACGGAAGTTGACCGGTTGCGTGCGGTGCTGAGCGACTGAAGTCGGGAATCAACGGAAACACGCTCTTTATCTGAACAGCCCCCAGGATTCACAGTTCCCCCCTAATCTCTGCACAGTGACGTGACGGGAGGGGCCGCACCGGCACACCGTCACGACCGGGGGCTCTGGGATCTGGGGGGATCTGCTTGCTGACGTCTGTCTTCATCGCTGCCGTTTCGCTGGCTCTGTTCTGGATGGCGGCGTTCACCCTGTGGTGGCAGATGCACGCCTGGCGCACGCCGGAAGTGCTCGCCTCCACCCGGTTCAGCAGTCCGGACGGGGACGAGCACGTCTCGTTCTCGCTGCTGCTGCCCGCGCGGCACGAACAGGCGGTGCTGGACCACACCATCCAGCGGCTGCTGGAGTCGAGCCACACCGACTTCGAGATCATCGTGATCGTCGGGCACGACGACCCGGAGACCACCGCGGTGGCCGAGCAGGCCGCCGCGCGTGATGCACGGGTCCGGGTCGTCGTCGACACGCACGAGAAGAAGAACAAGCCGAAGGCGATGAACACGGCGCTGCCGCACTGCCGCGGCGACGTCGTCGGCGTCTTCGACGCGGAGGACCAGGTCCACCCGGAGCTCCTCGCACACGTCGACCACGCCTTCCGCACCACCGGTGCCGATGTCGTGCAGGGCGGGGTGCAGCTGATCAACTTCCACTCCAGCTGGTACAGCCTGCGCAACTGCCTGGAGTACTTCTTCTGGTTCCGCTCCCGGCTCCACCTGCACGCGCAGAAAGGTTTCATTCCGCTCGGCGGCAACACCGTCTTCGTCCGCACGGACGTCCTGAGGGAAGCCGACGGCTGGGACCCGAACTGCCTCGCCGAGGACTGCGACCTCGGAGTGCGCCTGTCCAGCGTCGGCAATAAGGTCGTCGTCGCCTACGACTCCGACATGGTGACCCGCGAGGAGACCCCGGGCTCGCTGATGTCCCTGCTGAAGCAGCGCACCCGCTGGAACCAGGGGTTCCTCCAGGTGTACCGGAAGAAGGACTGGAAGCAACTGCCCACCCTCGGGCAGCGGTTGCTCGCCCGCTACACCCTGATGACGCCGTTCATGCAGGCCTTCACCGGCCTGATCATCCCGCTGAACGTGGCGATCGCCCTGTTCCTGGACGTGCCCGTCGGCATCGCCTTCATCACCTTCCTGCCGGCCGTCACCGCCCTGGTCACCTTCGTCTTCGAGGTCGTCGGACTGCACGACTTCGGCAAGCAGTACGGGCTGCGCGTCCGCTTCGCGCACTACCTGAAGCTGATCCTCGGCGGCCCCTTCTACCAGGTCCTGCTCGCCGGAGCGGCCGTGCGGGCCGTCTGGCGTGAGCAGCGCGGCCGCAACGACTGGGAGCTGACCAGCCATGTCGGGGCCCACCTCGACGAGACGGCCGTGACCCGGCGCGACGTGACCCGAGAGGACGTACCCGCGTGACCTCCACCCTTCCCGCGGTGACCGCTGCGAAGGTCCCCGCGCAGCGCCGGCCTGCGCCCCGGACCGGCGCGCACCGCAGACCGGAGCCGCCGAGCCGGCTGCGCTCCTCCCGGCCCGACCTGCTTCTGTGCGGTGTCCTCCTCGCGGCGATCCTCGTCGTGCAGGGCTGGAACATCGGCGACTACCCGGCCCTCAGCGACGACGAGGGCACCTATCTCGCCCAGGCCTGGTCGGTCCAGCAGGGCAACGGCCTGGCCCACTACACCTACTGGTACGACCATCCGCCGCTCGGCTGGATCCAGATCGCCGTGCTGACCTGGATCCCCGCGCTGATCAGCCCCGAGTCGATGACGGTGGGCACCATGCGCGCCGCGATGCTGGTGATCAGCGGCATCAGCGCGGTCCTCGTCTACGTGCTGGGCCGGCGCCTCGCGCTGCCCCGCTGGGCCGCCGGGCTCGGCATGGTGTTCTTCGGGCTCTCGCCGCTGTCGGTCGTCCTCCAGCGGGAGATCTTCCTCGACAACCTCGCGGTGATGTGGACGCTGCTGGCCTTCACCCTGGCCGCCTCCCCGAGCCGCCACCTGTGGCACCACTTCGGCGCGGGGATAGCGGCCGCGACGGCCGTCCTCACCAAGGAGACGATGCTCGTCGTCCTGCCCGCCCTGTTCCTCACCATGTGGCGCCACAGCCACCGGGACACCCGCAAGTTCGCCCTCACCGGAGCCGTCACGGCCTGCGCCCTGATCGGCTTCTCGTACCCGCTGTTCGCCCTGCTCAAGGGCGAGTTGCTGCCCGGCGCCGGGCACGTGTCCCTCTGGGACGGCGTCAAGTACCAGATGACCAGACCCGGTTCGGGCTTCATCCTGGACCAGGGATCCGGCTCCTGGGGCGTGCTCCAGTCGTGGCTGTACTACGACAAGGTCCTGCCTCTCGGCGGTCTCGCGGGCGCCCTGCTCCTGCTCCTCACCTGGCGCTGGTCGGTCACCGCCCGGGCCCTGGCCGGACCGGCCCTGGCCGTGGCGATCTTCGCCGCGCTGGCCCTGCGCCCGAACGGCTACCTGCCCGCGATGTACGTCATCCAGGCCCTGCCGTTCCTCGCGCTGGTCCTCGCCGGAGGGACCGCCTCCGTCGCCCACGCGGTGCTGAGCCGCTGGCGCTCCGAGGCGGAGAAACGGTACGTCAGTGTGAGCCGGTACGCGCTCGCCGCCGTCCTCGCCCTGGCCGCCGGCGCCTACGTCCTGCCCCGCTGGTACGACGGCGCCCACACGGCCGTCACCACCGACGCCAACGCCCCCTACAAGGCCGCCTCCAAGTGGCTGGCCACGGAGGTCGAGGACCCGGAGCGCACCCGGGTGCTGGTGGACGACGCCCTCTGGCTGGACCTGGTGCACCAGGGCTACCGGCCCGGGCTCGGCGTCATCTGGTTCTACAAGGCCGACCTCGACCCGGCGGTGACGAAGACGATGCCGCGCGGCTGGAAGGACCTCGACTACGTCGTCGCCTCGCCGACCGTGCGGCGCGACGCGGCCGACCTGCCCAACGTCAAGGCCGCCATGGAGCACTCGGACCCGGTCGCCACCTTCGGCACCGGCGAGGACCGCATCGAGATCCGCCAGATCCAGACGTCCGCCGGAGGCGCGCGATGAGCCAGGAGTCCACCGTCCCCGGCGAGGTCGTCGAGACCACCGAGATCCCCGAGCCGGGCGCCGTCACCATCGTCGTACCGACGTTCAACGAGTCGGCCAACGTACGGCAGTTGCTGCGCCAGATCACCGAGGCCGTCCCGGCCCGGCTGCCCTGCGAGGTCGTCTTCGTGGACGACTCCACCGACGACACGCCCGAGGTCATCGAGAAGGCGGCGCAGGACTGCCCGTTCCCGGTGACCGTGCTGCACCGGGAGGAGCCGGTGGGCGGGCTCGGCGGCGCGGTCGTCGAGGGCCTGAAGGCGGCCACGTCCGACTGGATCGTCGTCATGGACGGCGACTGCCAGCACCCGCCGGCCCTCGTGCCCGACCTGGTCGCCACCGGCGAGCGGGCGAACGCCGGGCTGGTCGTGGCCTCCCGGTACATCAAGGGCGGCAGCCGGGCCGGACTCGCGGGCAGCTACCGGGTGGCCGTCTCGCGCGGGGCGACCTGGCTGACCAAGGCGCTCTTCCCGCGCCGGCTGCACGGCATCAGCGACCCGATGAGCGGCTTCTTCGCGATCCGCCGCAGCGCGGTCACCGCGGAGGTCCTCCAGCCGCTCGGCTACAAGATCCTCCTCGAACTCGCCGTCCGCAGCCGCCCGCGCAGGGTCACCGAGGTGCCGTTCGTCTTCCAGGACCGGTTCGCCGGGGAGTCCAAGTCCACCGCGCAGGAGGGCCTGCGCTTCCTGCGCCACCTGGCCGGGCTGCGCGCCGCCTCGCCGGTCGCGCGGATGATCGGCTTCGGCCTGATCGGGCTGACCGGCTTCGTGCCGAACCTGCTGGGCCTGTGGGCGCTGACCGCCGCCGGGATGCACTACGTACCGGCGGAGATCCTCGCCAACCAGCTCGGTGTCGCCTGGAACTTCGTGCTCATCGAGCACCTGCTGTTCCGCGAGCGGCGCCGGCACCGGCGCTGGTGGGACCGGGCCGGGCGGTTCGCGCTGCTCGCCAACGCCGATCTGGTGCTGCGCATCCCGCTGATCGCCCTGTTCGTGCACCAGCTGCACCTGGGCGTGCTGTCGGCCACCGCGCTCGCGCTGGTGACGACGTTCGTCCTGCGCTTCGCCGGGACCGAAGCGCTGGTCTATCTGCCGCGGCGGGGACGCGAGAAGCCCGGTCGTGGGAGCACCGCACAGCAAGGAGGAGCCGTGTGAACAGACGTCGTAGAAGTACCGCGTTCCTGGCGGTGGCGGGCCTCACCGCGGGCCTGCTGCTGACCGCACCCCAGTCCGCCTCCGCCGCCAACCTCATCAAGAACCCCGGCTTCGAGACCGCCGGCACCGACGACATGCCGTACTGCTGGGAGAAGTCGGGCTGGGGCGACAACGACTTCACCTTCACCACCACGTCCGACGCGCACACCGGCTCCAAGGCCATGAAGGTCGAGCTGACCCGCCGCGTCGACGGTGACCGCAAGGCGCTGATCACCGAGTCCGCGGCGTGCGCACCGGTGGTGACGCCGGGCAAGCAGTACGACCTCGGCCTCTGGTACAAGACGACCACGCCCGACGCGGCGATCACGCTCTTCCGGCACGACACCACGGCCGGCTGGCAGTACTGGACCGACCTCAAGACACTGGACATGGCGGGCGGCTGGACCGAGGCGACGGTCCGCACCCCCGAGGTCCCGGCCGGCACCGACCGCATCTCCTGGGGCGTCTCCGTCTACGGCACCGGCTCCGCCACCACCGACGACTACACGATGGACCAGGTCCCCGACCCGGTCCTGCCGCCGGAGTGCACCGGCACGGCCGAGCAGTGCGCGAACGGCAAGTGGGACGTGCTGCCCACGCAGAACCCGGTCCGCTCCATGCACTCCGTCGTCCTGCCGGGCGGCAAGGTGCTGCTGATCGCGGGCTCCGGCAACGACGAGTCGATGTTCGAGGCCGGCACCTTCACCTCGGCGGTGTACGACCCGGCGAACGGCTCCTACAAGGTCGTCCCCACGCCCAAGGACATGTTCTGCGCCGGCCACGTCCAGCTCCAGGACGGCCGCGTGCTGGTGATGTCCGGCAACAAGGGCTACCCGACGGCGGACGGCCGCGTCGGCTACCAGGGCTACAAGGACTCGTACATCTTCGACCCGGAGACCGAGACCTACACCAAGACCAACGACATGAACGACGGCCACTGGTACCCGTCGGCGACGATCCTCGGCAACGGTGACGTCATCTCCTTCGGCGGCCTGCGCGAGGACTCCACCGGCTCGGTCACCGCCGAGCTGTTCTCCGAGGCCGAGCAGCAGTGGCAGCCGCTGTGGAAGGTCAACCAGACCTGGTCGTACTGGGGCCTGTACCCGTCGATGATCCTGATGCAGGACGGCCGCCTCTTCTACTCGGGCAGCCACGTCTTCGGCAACAACATCCCCGGCACCGGCTCCGCGATCTACGACTACGACGCCAACACCACCACCCAGGTGCCCGGCCTGCGCAACAAGGACGAGCGCGACCAGTCGGCCAGCGTGCTGCTGCCCCCGGCGCAGGACCAGAAGGTCCTCACCCTCGGCGGCGGCAACATCGACTCCAACCCGGAGGCGAACCGCCTGACCGACATCATCGACCTCAAGCAGCCGAACCCGTCGTACGTGGCCGGGCCGCCGATCCCGCAGGGCACGGTCGACCTCGGCAACGGTCCGGTCCCGCAGACCGGTAACCAGGGCAAGATGTACGTCTCCGCGGTGCTCCTGCCCGACGGCAAGGTGCTGGAGACGGGCGGCGCGCTGCACAACCGGGCCAACCCGGTCTACGAGACGTCGATCTTCGACCCCGCGTCGGAGACCTTCGACCCGGTGGCCGTCGACCCCGAGGCGCGCGGCTACCACTCCTCGGCGTTCCTGCTCCCCGACGGCCGCGTGATGACCACCGGCGACAACCCGGGCAACGGCACCTGGAACCACGACGTGTCGGTCTACAGCCCGCCCTACCTGTTCAAGGGCCCGCGCCCGCAGATCACGTCCGTCATCGACACCGAGTGGAACTACGGCGACACCCAGCGGATCACCGTCGACCGGCCCGTCGCCAAGGCCCAGCTGATCCGCCCGGCCGCCGTCACGCACTCCTCGGACCCGAACCAGCGGTTCGTGGACCTGCCGCTGTCCGTGGACGGCGACAACGTCGACCTGAACGTCACGAGCAACCCCAACCTGGCCCCGCCCGGCTGGTACATGCTCTTCGCGGTGGACGCGAACGGGGTGCCTTCGGTGGCGAAGTGGGTGCACCTCCAGGGCCCGCAGGCCCTGAAGGCGACCGATGCCTCGGCCCACGTCCACGACTTCGCCGACGCGCCGAAGGGCAAGGTCACGGGGCCCGGCAAGAAGCGGGTGTCGCAGAAGGTCGGCCCGACGGTCTCCGGCTGCGACCGCCACTACGGCTCGATCAACGTCTGCGTGCCGACGGACTTCCCGGCCGAGGTGAAGAAGACGACCGCCGCCCGCTGCACGTGGCTCAAGACGAACGATTACGGCCGCCTGAAGGTCAACGGCAAGGACGACCCGCTGAACCTGGACCGCAACAGGGACGGGATCGCCTGCGGCAAGGGGGACCTGAGCAGGCGCTAGGAGAGGCACGCCCCTTCAGGGGCGCGGGGAACTGCGCGACCGGCCACGGCGGTCCCGCGGTTCCCCGCGGCGCTCAGGACTCAATGGCGCTCAGGGCTCAACGGCGCTCCGCGCGGAGCGCAAGCGCCCGCTCCACGATGGCCTCCAACTGCTCGTGATGCGCACCCTTCCAGTACGCCCGCCCACACGCACCGCACCGCGCGAACACGTCGTACGACCGGTGCGTGCCCTGCTGCAACTGGTCCGCCACCTCCTCCTTGGAGGCCTTGTGGAGCGTCCCGTTGCAGGCGGTGCACCTCGTCCAGGGGAGCAACTCGGGCTCGAACCGGTCCAGTACGTCCCGCAGCTGCTCCTCCGGCCGGGTGCTGTACACGAACGCCCCCGCCCACAGCTCGCGCCGCCGCAGCAGCCCCCGGTCGCGGCTCAGCATCACCCGCTGCTCCGCCGCCGAACGCGCCGCGAGGGCGGGGTCGCCGATGTCCGTCGACTCGTAGGCCGTGTCCACGCCGAGCAGCCGCAGCCGGCGGGCCAGCGTGCCGAGGTGCACGTCGAGGAGGAAGCGCAGGGGAGCACCCGGGACGCGCTGGGGGCGTGCGACGGTCCGTACGGTCACCGACTCCCCGGCCGCCGGGACGTGCGAGACGGGCACCTCGCTGCCGTCCACGAGCAGCGCGCCGACCTCGGTGAGCGGCACCCCCAGCGACTCGATGACATGGCCGAGGCCTGCGGCGCCGTCGGTGGCGGCCCGCACGGTGCCGTCCCGGCGGGCCCGGGGGACGAAGACGTGCAGCTCGGGGGCGAACTCGACGTGGATCTCGGGACCGTTCACCAGGTCAGGATGTCATGGCGACGGGCGCCGGCCTCAGGGTTTTCCGCCCGGCAGGCCCTGCTCCATGACGTCCAGGGCGCGGTCGACGAGGTCCCGGATGTCGTCCCGGTGGCCGGTCTCCGCCCAGTACTGGGAGACCTCCATCAGCCCGCCCATCACCGACATGGCGAAGACCCGCAGCTCCAGACTGTCGGGATCGAGCCCGGAGCGTTCGGCGAGGGCCTCGCGCAGCAGCAGGCCGGTCGCCGCCATGCTCTCCATCATGCGGGCGCGCACGGCGGGGACCTCGACCCCGAGCCGGGTCCGCAGCCGCGTCACCTCTGGCTCCTCGGCGAGGCTCAGGTCGAGCGCCGTGCGCATCACGTGCCGCAGGACGTCCGCCCACGACTCGTCCCGCGGCCGGGCCCGCAGCTCCGCCGTCATCACGGGGTCCCACTCGTCGGTGATGACGATGTCCTCCTTGGTGGGGAAGTACCGGAAGACGGTCGACGGCGACACCTCGGCACGGTCCGCGATCTGCTCGATCGTCGTGGCGTCGTAACCCTGCTCCTCGATCAGCGCGTACGTCGCGGTGCGGATCGCCTGGCGGGTCTTGATCTTCTTCCGCTCCCGGAGTCCCAGGGGAGGGCGGTCGGCCGGGTTGGTGACGGTATCCATGAAGTGACAGTAGCTCTCAGACGCGAGCCACTGTCACTTCACCGGCCCTATCCGTGCTGGTACGCCACCAGCGAGATCCCCACGTAGTGCGCGATGAAGGCCGCCAGGGTGAAGGAGTGGAACACCTCGTGGAAGCCGAACCAGCGCGGTGACGGGTTCGGCTTCTTGATGCCGTAGACCACGCCGCCCGCGCTGTAGAGCAGGCCGCCGACGATGACCAGGACGAGGACGGCGATGCCGCCGGTGCGCATGAAGTCCGGCAGGTAGAAGACGGCCGCCCAGCCCATGGCGATGTAGCAGGGCGTGTAGAGCCAGCGCGGGGCGCCGACCCAGAAGACCCGGAAGAGGATGCCGGCCACGGCCGCGGCCCAGATGCCCCACAACAGCCACTGGCCCTTGGCGCCGGGCAGGAGCAGCAGGGTCAGCGGCGTGTAGGTGCCCGCGATGATCAAGAAGATGTTGGCGTGGTCCAGCCGGCGCAGGACGCCGTCCATGCGCGGACTCCAGTTGCCCCGGTGGTACAGCGCGCTCACACCGAACAGCAGGCAGGCTGTCAGCGCGAAGATCCCGCAGGCGATGCGCCCTCTGGAGGAGTCGGCGAGCGCGGTCAGCACCAGGCCCGCGACCAGAACGGCCGGGAACATGCCCAGGTGCAGCCAGCCGCGCAGCTTCGGCTTGACCGGATGCGGCAGGGAGAGCGCCTTCGGACCGTGGCCGTCGGCCGCCGAGTCCGTGGGCGCGTCGGGGACGAACGCAGTCATGGCCGAATGGTAGCTACGGAACCGTAAGTGGCGTGTCGGTGCCGTCGATTGACCGGTGAAGAGTGGCCATCCTCTCATCGCGCCCCGGCGACGGTCACGCAAACGGACTGCCATGTGAACGCAACGTACATGCAAAGCGGCGCGCGGAAACCGTGGCGAGCCTCACGTTGCTCACCTGTGCGCTCCTCTGGACAGATGGGCGCGTACGTCGGATGATCAAATGAGTGCGGTCGGCACCGGATGAGCGCCAAGATCCACCGAAGCATCCGGGTCGCAGCCCCCACGGGGCCTCCACATCACAAAAAATCCCTCATTTAGGAGCAATCGTGGCGCGCGATATCGCGGCTCCCACCGTCCCCACCACCCATCAGGGGCTGATCTCGTGGGTCAACGAGATCGCTGAACTGACGCAGCCGGACAACGTGGTCTGGTGTGACGGCTCCGAGGCCGAGTACGAGCGACTGTGCGAGGAGCTCGTCGGGAAGGGCACCTTCCGCAAACTCGACCCGATCAAGCGCCCCCACTCCTACTACGCCGCCTCCGACCCCACCGACGTCGCCCGCGTCGAGGACCGGACGTTCATCTGCTCCGAGAAGGAGGCGGACGCGGGCCCGACCAACCACTGGAAGGCCCCCGCCGAGATGCGGGAGATCTTCCAGGGCTCCGGAGGCCAGGGCGGCCTGTTCCGCGGCTCCATGCGCGGCCGGACCATGTACGTCGTGCCCTTCTGCATGGGCCCGCTCGGCTCGCCGCTGTCCGCGCTCGGTGTGGAGATCACCGACTCGGCGTACGTCGCCGTGTCGATGCGCACGATGACGCGCATGGGCCAGGCCGTCCTGGACGAGCTCGGCTCCGACGGCTTCTTCGTCAAGGCCGTGCACACCCTGGGCGCCCCGCTGGAGCCCGGCCAGGCGGACGTCCCCTGGCCCTGCAACCAGACCAAGTACATCTCGCACTTCCCCGAGGACCGCGAGATCTGGTCCTACGGCTCCGGCTACGGCGGCAACGCCCTGCTCGGCAAGAAGTGCTACGCCCTGCGCATCGCCTCCGTCATGGCCCGTGACGAGGGCTGGCTCGCCGAGCACATGCTCGTCCTGAAGCTCACCCCGCCGCGCGGCGAGTCCAAGTACGTCGCCGCGGCCTTCCCGAGCGCCTGCGGCAAGACCAACCTCGCCATGCTGGAGCCGACCATCCCCGGCTGGACGGTCGAGACCATCGGCGACGACATCGCCTGGATGCGCTTCGGCGAGGACGGCCGCCTCTACGCCATCAACCCCGAGGCCGGCTTCTTCGGCGTCGCCCCCGGCACCGGCGAGCACACCAACGCCAACGCGATGAAGACCCTGTGGGGCAACTCCGTCTTCACCAACGTCGCCCTCACCGACGACAACGACATCTGGTGGGAGGGCATGACGGAGGAGACCCCGGCCCACCTGACGGACTGGAAGGGCAACGACTGGACGCCCGAGTCCGGCGTTCCGGCCGCGCACCCCAACGCCCGCTTCACCGTGCCGGCCTCGCAGTGCCCGATCATCGCGCCGGAGTGGGAGGACCCCAAGGGTGTGCCGATCTCGGCGATCCTCTTCGGCGGCCGCCGCGCCACCGCCGTTCCGCTGGTGACGGAGTCCTTCGACTGGAACCACGGCGTCTTCCTCGGCGCCAACGTGGCCTCCGAGAAGACCGCCGCCGCCGAGGGCAAGGTCGGCGAGCTGCGCCGCGACCCGTTCGCGATGCTGCCGTTCTGCGGCTACAACATGGGTGACTACATGGCCCACTGGGTCGACGTGGCCAAGGACAAGGACCAGTCCAAGCTGCCGAAGATCTACTACGTCAACTGGTTCCG
Source organism: Streptomyces sp. NPDC029044 (assembly GCF_040637495.1). Classification (NCBI taxonomy): domain Bacteria; kingdom Bacillati; phylum Actinomycetota; class Actinomycetes; order Kitasatosporales; family Streptomycetaceae; genus Streptomyces; species Streptomyces sp. NPDC029044. The sequence continues at coordinate 7,078 of NZ_JBEZWN010000058.1, read as the reverse complement.
CAAGGACGACGAGGGCAAGTTCGTCTGGCCCGGCTTCGGTGAGAACTCCCGCGTCCTGAAGTGGATCGTGGAGCGCCTGGACGGCACCGCCGAGGGCGTCGAGACCCCCATCGGCGTCCTGCCGACCAAGGAGGCCCTCGACACCGACGGCCTGGAGCTGGCCGAGTCCGACCTGGAGTTCCTGCTCACGGTCGACAAGGAGGTCTGGCGCGAGGAGGCCTCCCTGGTCCCCGAGCACCTCAACACCTTCGGCGACCACACGCCGAAGGAGCTGTGGGACCAGTACCGCGCGCTGGTGCAGCGCCTGGGCTGATCCCACCCCCGAACTCCGCGGCCGGCTGGAACCGACTGTGCCCTGACCAGCAACATCGTCACGGCCGGCCGCGGAACCGACTGGCGGGACCCGCACAACGGCGTGCGGGGTTCCGGGCCGGCCGCCGCGTCCTCCGTCCGCCCCGACGGGAACCGGCGGCGACCGGCCCCCTCCCGCCCGCTTCGGCGCGGCCCCCAGGCGGGCTCACGAACGTGCCGATGCTTGACCGAGCGCCCCGGTCGACCGCCTACGTCGACCGGGGCGCTCGGGCGTTTCCGGAACAGGGACGAGCAGCTCGCACCACACCGTCTTGCACCCGGCCTCCTGCTCCACGCCCCAGCGCACGGCCAGCGCGTCGAGCAGCGCCAGCCCTCGGCCGGACTCCGACTCGGACCCGACCACTGTGACCAGGACGGGCAGGGCCCGGGGGTCGGGATCGGTGACCCCCAGCCGGACGCGCCCTCCGTCCCGCCACACCCGCACCGTCACGGGGACGCCCTCCCCGACGTGCCGGATCACGGTCGTGACGAGCTCGCTCGCGCAGAGCTGCACGTCGATGCCGTGCGGTCGCAGGGCCCCCCGAACGCCGGACACCTCGGCGGGGGTCGCGAGCAGCTCCAGGGTGATCATCGGCGGTCGCGTGGGGCAGCGGGCGGCGCAAGCCGGGAGGTCGACTCCGAGCGACGGCCGGGTGATGCCGTGCGCGGCAAGCGCGGCTCTCAAGTCCGCGACGCGGGTGTCGGCTTGATTGGGGTCGTACATGGGGGTTCACACCTTCCAGTGCGCTCTGTGACGAACCCCTCACACTCTGCCGCCGCCCGCGTAGCGTGACAGCCGTTCGGTCTCCCGCTCCTGAACTGCGCGTATGTGCCGCTGGATCCGGTAGCGCGCGGTAACGGCACACCAAGGACGGTGAACGATGGGTCAACGCAAGGACATCGACGGTTCGACGGGCGTCCCGACCTTCTACGGCAGTGAGTTGCGCTGGAAACGGGAGGAGGCAGGCCTCACCCTCCAGCAACTCGTCGAGGGCAGCTTCTACGGCCCGAGCCACCTCAGCGAGATCGAGCGAGGCACGCGCCGGATGCCGGCGGAACTCGCCGAGCACGTGGACAGGGTGCTCGGCACGGACGGCTTCTTCAGGCGGCGTTGCGAGGACGTGCGAAAGGCCAAACGGCGGGGGCACGCGAGCTACTTCGAGCGGGTGCTGGAGGCGGAGCAGCACGCGGAGACCATCGAGGAGTGGTGCCCGACGCTGGTGCCGGGGTTGTTGCAGACGGAGGCGTATGCGCGGGCGGTCACCCGCTCCGCCCACCCTCTGGCTCCCGACGAGGCGGTGGAGGAGAAGGTGACCGCGAGGCTGGCGCGTGCCCGGCTGTTCGAGGACGATCACAAGACCCCGGAGTACTGGGTCATCCTGCCCGAGTCGTTGCTGCGTCAGCCGATCCTGCCGCCGGAGCGGAGCGCCGAACAGTGGGAGCGCATCGCGGAACTCGCGCGATGCCGCCGGATCGTTCCCCAGATCCTTCCGTGGTACTGCGGGGCGTATCCGCTGATGTTGGGCTCGGCAATGGTCATGACCTTCGCGGACGCCCCGCCCTTGGTCTACACAGAGGCGCAGTACAGCGGGGACACCATCGACGATCCGGCTCTCGTGAAGCAGTACCGCAAGGCATACGATCGGCTCAGGGCCGCCGCCCTGCCCCCGGAGGCGTCCCTCGCCCTGATCGAGCAAGCGGCTGAGGATGACCGAAATGGCGAAGAACGCACGTGACTTGAGCACAGCGGCCTGGCGCAAGAGCACCTACAGCAACGGCGACGGCGGCAACTGCGTCGAAGTGTGCGACGCCCACACCGCCGTCGTCCCCGTCCGCGACTCCAAGGTCCCCGACGGTCCGGTCCTCACCATCACGGCCCGGGTCTGGACGTCTTTCGTCACGTCCCTCAAGTCGGCGCCTGACGCCTGACGCCGTCGGCCCCGCTTGAGGTCGAGCCTGGGGACCATCTGGGGACCGCCGGCCACCCTGGAGGGCGGCCGGCGGTCGAGATGTGCCGCGCCAGAGGTCAGTGACGCACCCTTGTCCCGTTTGCGGCCTATCGAGCCCGGTACTTCAGAGCGGTCCCGAAGGCCATGGCCAAGACGACGGCGACACCGCCTGTCCAGAGCCCGACGACGACCCTGTCATTCGCTGCCGCGTAAATCGCGATGACGATAGCGGAGACGCTGGCGCACAGGCCGACCCACAGTGATGCAGCCGCTATGGAATTGCCTGGCTCAGAGCCTGCATGTGGATCCAGCATATCGCCGCCGTCTGGAGGCAAGTTCATGACATGACCGTTGCCTTTCACTATTTGAGCGTGTTCTCCATCGCCCCCGAAGTTTCACTGCTGACAGTGTCAGCAGCGATACCGCAGCCAGTCGTGGTTAGTGGAATGAGATAGGGCATTCCGGCGGCCGTCGCCATGGTGGATGTCCCTGCGACACAGACAGCTCCGAAGACTGCGCCCGCGACCATACCGACCGACTGTGCAATCAGAGCGTCGGGGTTGTTGCGGTTCTGCCATGTCTCATACAGATCCTTGCCACCGAATACCCCGTCGACAAAACTGCCGAAGCCCAGACCGGACGGGTCGGTGTTGCTGATGGGGTCGCCACCGGCGTACAGGTCGTAGCTCTTGCCGCCCGCGGTGATGCCGGACAACTGGCTGTGGTCCGTCCACGTCGCGTTCGTACCAGTGGTAGTGCTCGCGCCCCGCCGTCTCGAACGCACCGCGTAACGGATTCCGGCTCCTCTCGTTCTTACCGGTGTACCTCTAAGAGGTACGTCTCTAAGAACCGGAGGCGCCATGACCCGCCCCGCAGCGCGCGGTCTGCCGAAGCCGCAGGACATGTTCGACAGGGAGTGGGAGTGGAGTGAGCTGACCGCCTTCGCGACCGCCGAGGGCGCGGGTCCTCGGCTCGGCGTGGTGTCCGGCCGCCGTCGGCAAGGCAAGAGTTTCCTGCTCCAGGCGCTGGCGGACGCCACCGACGGGTTCTACTACGCGGCGGTCGAGGCATCGGCCGCTGAGTCCCTGCACCTCTTGGGCGATGCGGTCGCACGCTTCACCGGTGCCGTCGTCCCGCCGAGGCCGGCCAACTGGGAACAGGGGCTGGAGCTGCTCTTCGGGCTGGCGAAGGAGAGGCCGCTGCCCGTGGTGATCGATGAGTTCCCCTATCTGGCACGGAACGCCCCAGCTCTCCCTTCCCAGTTGCAGGCCGCCATCGGGGTGCGCTCCGAACGTCACCGTAAGGAACGGCCCCGGATCCTGCTGTGCGGCAGCGCGATGTCCTTCATGGGTGGGCTCCTCTCCGGGGCTTCACCGCTCTACGGCCGGGCGGGCCTCGATCTCGTCGTTCACTCCCTGGGCTTTCGCGAGGCCGCCGAATTCTGGGGCATCCGGGACCCGCGGCTGGCAGTGCTCGTCCATGCGATCGTCGGCGGCACCCCGGCGTACCGCAGGGAGTTCGTCGACGACGATGTGCCGGACGGGCCCGACGACTTCGACGCCTGGGTCTGCCGGACCGTACTCAACCCGGCCCGTCCCATCCACGGAGAGGCGCCTTACCTCCTGGCCGCCGAGCCGGATCTGCGCAACCGGTCGCTGTACCACTCGGTCCTGGCCGCGGTCGCGGGCGGCAACCGGACCAGCGGTGGCATCGCGAGCGCGGTGGGCCGTAAGGCCACGGACATCTCGCTGCCGCTGTCCGTCCTGAAGAACTGTGGCCTGCTCACCTCAGAGCCCGACGCCTTCCGCGCCAATCGCACGACCTACCACGTCGCCGAGCCGCTGATCACCTTTCACCATGCGGTCGTCCGCCCCGAGACGGCTCTGCTGAGCCGCCGCCGAGGAGCGGCCGCGATGTGGGAACACAGCAGGTCCACGTTCCTCAGCAAGGTCGTGGGCCCGCACTTCGAGCGTTTGTGCCGTGAGTGGGTCGAGTGGCACGCGGACCCCGCGACGTTCGGGGGCATGCCGATCCAGGTCGCCTCCGGGACCGTGGCCGACCCGGTGAACCGGACCTCACTCGAGGCCGATGTCGTGGTGCACGGAGCCATCGGCCAGGACCAGGGCATCCTGCTGTCCGTGGGAGAGGCCAAGTGGCACAAGGTCATGAACCTCGGACACCTGCAACGCCTGCGTCGCATCCTGGAGTTGCTGGAGGCGAAGGGTGTCGACACTCGTCATGCAAGCCCCGCCTGCTACAGCGGCGCCGGATTCGACCCGGAGCTGCGGGCGGCCGAGAGCCGGGGTGAAGTGGTTCTCGTCGACCTGCAGCGGCTCTACCACGGTTCCTGAAGGATCAACGTCCTGCACGGCCCGGGGATTCCTCCACAGGTGGCTTGTGGCGCCCGGTCCGCGCGTCGCTGCGGGTGCGCGCGGACCGGGGCCGTCCAGGGGGAGCCCCGAGGGGCTGCTCAGCGGGACGCGAGTTCGCGTGGCTCCAGGGCCGCGGTGTGCGCGTCCATGCGCTCGGCGGCCAGGATGGCGGCCGCTGTGTCGGCTCGGGAGGCGGCGACGACCAGCGCGCGGCCGGCCAGGGCGTGCGCCCGCCGGTGCAGGGCTGCGGTGCCGCGTTCGCGTCGGCCGCTCGCCGCCGCGCGCACGGGGGTGCGCCCGCCGCGCAGTCGGCCCACCTGCTCCGCCAGCCGCTCCGCCGCCGTGTCCAGGTCGGCCGAGGCCTGCGCCGCACGCAGCTCGTCCGTGACCGCGAGCAGGGCGGCGAGGTGCCCCGCGAGCTGGATGTCCAGCTCTTCCTCGCGGGAACGGTGGGGGAAGTCGGGGTTGGGGCCGTCCACCGTGCTGTGGACCGACTTGGTGCGGATCGGTTCGTACATGGGAAGGCCTCCTGAGTTCTTACAGGAAACCATCCTAGCTTAGATTTCGTCTAAAGTTGAGTTCTTCACAAAACCGGACTGCCCGCACACATAGCGTGAGCGGGCAGTCGGGGTCAGGTGCGGCCGGGAGCGGTCCGGCGTGGTCAGGCCTGGCTGTAGCCGTCCAGGAAGTGGCCGATCCGCCCTATGGCGTCGGTCAGGTCTCCCACCGTCGGCAGGGTCACCACCCGGAAGTGGTCCGGCTCCGGCCAGTTGAAGCCCGTGCCCTGGACGACCATGATCTTCTCGCGCCGGAGCAGGTCCAGGACCATGCGGCGGTCGTCCTTGATCTTGAAGACCTTGGGGTCGAGGCGCGGGAAGAGGTAGAGCGCGCCCTTGGGCTTGACGCAGCTCACCCCGGGGATCTGGGTCAGCAGCTCGTACGCCGTGTCCCGCTGCTCGCGCAGCCGCCCGCCCGGCAGGACCAGGTCGTTGATCGTCTGCCGTCCGCTGAGCGCCGCGACGACTCCGTGCTGCCCCGGCATGTTCGCGCACAGGCGCATGTTCGCCAGGATCGTCAGACCCTCGATGTAGGAGTCGGCGTGGGCGCGCGGCCCGGAGATCGACATCCAGCCGACCCGGTAGCCGGCGACCCGGTAGGCCTTCGACATGCCGTTGAACGTGAGGGTGAGCAGGTCCGGGGCGACGGAGGCGGTCGGGGTGTGCGTGGCCCCGTCGTAGAGGATCTTGTCGTAGATCTCGTCGGAGCAGACGAGCAGGTTGTGCCGGCGGGCGATGTCGGTCAGGCCCTTGATCATCGCCTCGTCGTAGACGGCCCCCGTCGGGTTGTTGGGGTTGATGATCACGAGCGCCTTGGTGCGGTCGGTGACCTTGCGCTCGATGTCGGCGAGGTCCGGCATCCAGTCGGCCTGCTCGTCGCAGCGGTAGTGCACGGCGGTGCCGCCGGACAGGGAGACGGCGGCGGTCCACAGCGGGTAGTCGGGCGCGGGCACGAGGACCTCGTCGCCGTCGTCCAGCAGGCCCTGCATCGCCATCACGATCAGCTCGGAGACGCCGTTGCCGATGAAGACGTGCTCGACGTCGGTCTCGATGCCGAGGGTCTGGTTGTGCATCACGACGGCCCGGCGCGCGGCCAGCAGGCCCTTGGCGTCGCCGTAGCCGTGTGCCGACGACACGTTCCGGAGGACGTCCTCCAGGATCTCCGGCGGGCACTCGAAGCCGAACGCTGCCGGGTTGCCGGTGTTCAGCTTGAGGATGCGGTGCCCTGCTGCTTCCAGGCGCATCGCCTCCTCGAGAACCGGGCCCCGGATCTCGTAACAGACGTTGGCGAGCTTGGTCGACTGGATCACCTGCATGTGTGGGAGCTTACGGCCCGGTAATGGCTGCCGGGTCGTGTTTTCCGCCACGTGAGACGCGGCTATTTGGGGCGATATCGCCGCACGCTGTCCCACCAGCACCTTCGGTCCCTAGAATGCGCCGCCATGTCCAAGCCATTCGATTACGCCGACGGAGCGACGGGCGGCGAGCCGCAGGGCCCGCCGAACGTGTACCTGCCGCAGGGGGCGCCCCCGCCGGCGTACGACGCCTACGCGGACCCGGCGGCGGCGCACGGATGGCAGGACGTCTACGGCACGACGGGCCCGGCGGCCGCCGGGAGTACGCCGCATCAGGCGGGCGGCGCGACCGAAGGGGGCGGAACGGGCACCCCTGCCCCTGCCCCTGCCGGTGCCGGTGCCGGGGCCGGTGCGTACGGCGCCCACGGTGGCCCGGCGTACTACGGCACTGCGGACGATGCCCGCGGCGGACCGGCGCGGGCCGGCGGCACGGGCGGCACCGGCGGCACGGGCGGCACCGGCGGTCAGGCGTACCAGCACGGTGGTGCGGACGA